>NVTH01000244.1 GCA_002401525.1 Moraxellaceae bacterium
CCATTGAAAATAGTAAACCCGGAATAAATGAGAAAAGAATTAGAATATAATTTTTAGATGTTATCGTTCTATGTGATTTTTATCACGGAACTAGTTTAAGTAAACCAACTTATTTATACCAGAAATCATTGGGCGTTAAAGTGCTAGTGCTTATGCCATTATTCAATAGAGTGAAGTCTTTTTTAGCTTAAAAAATACTCTTTTTATACGTTTATAATGAAATGTAAAGCCAGAGTAAATAACCATGAGTTCTGATGCGGAGGCTTTTAATGCGGCAGCCAGCTGGGATTAGAACCATTGTTAATTTCAGTAACAGGTTTTATACGAAGTGAAACTGATAGGGTGAAAACTGTCGAGAAATGTACAAGTTTTAGTTAGACTGAGGAGGTTCTTCTGGAGAAATGAATTATGTTGTATAAAACTTCGTGTGTCCAAATCGGAAATGATATGTGCCAGGTTAATGTCACTATTAAAAAGATGGCGGACGAAATAAGTGAATTGGAAGGTCGTCTAGAAGATATGCCGGATGACCTTACAACAGAGCAGCAAGATCTAGAAGAATCCATTTATCAGATGATTAAAATGCGCTGTGAAATATTAGGGGGTTTATCTGAGGTAATGCAGTAGCATTAAATGTTAAATGTTAAATATCAGTCGGCGTTTGCCAGAAGGCGTTGCTGGTAGAATTACTTGAACAAAGGGTGTTTGTCTAAATATTCTTTTTTCCTGGCGCCGCTGATTGATAAAGTATTCTCTTTCTCTTGATCCGAAAAACTATTCCAGCCTGTTATTTCATCGATGTGTCGGAAGCAACCTAGGCAGACGTCCTGTTGGTTTAGGCAGCAGTTTCTTACGCATGGAGATTTAGGGGATGTGCTGGGTTTCGATGATTTCATCAATACATGAATATTTTTCAAGAAAAATTAAGGTAGTCACTTTCATTACTAGTGTAGCCAGTAATTCTGCCGAGGGTGTTAGTCTGTTTTCTAGGGCTTCGGGTTTTGAACTTTAGAAATTTCGGTTATAAAACTTTGCTTGTTAAGGTGCCTTCTCAGTAGCATTGAAGCGGGTCATGATGTATCGCCTCCTGCTGGACTTTTAAGTCAGCGATATGTTCTTGCCAAAAGCTTTCAGTATTGAACCAGGGGAAATTGATGGGAAAGGTCGGGTCTTTCCAGCGTTTTGCAAGCCAGGCGTGATAATGCAGTAGGCGCAACGTTCGTAACGGTTCGATTAAGCGGATCTCCGCATTATTAAAATCACAAAACTCATTGTAGCCGTCAAGAATCTCTGAAATTTGCAGGGATTGATCTTGGCGTGACCCTGCCAGTAACATCCATAAGTCTTGTATGGCCGGGCAAGTGGCGCAATCATCAAAATCCACAAACCATGGGCCATCTTCCCTGTGCCATAGGATGTTGCTGTAGTGGCAGTCGCCGTGACCTCGAATCCATTTCAATTGATTGACATCTGTAAATATCTTTTCAATATCGGTGATCAGTTTTTCAGTGGTGTCTTGATAAGCTTGTTCGAGATGGTTGGGCACGAATTTATTTTCGAGGATAAAGTTCGCCGCATTTTTTCCATAACTTTGGGTGTTAATAGTGAGGCGGTGTTCAAATGAGGATGTTTTACCGATGGCGTGAATTCTTGCGATCAAGCGACCCAACTGATGAATTTGGTCCAGGTCTCCTGGTTCAGCTGATTGCCCTCCTTGTTGAGGGTAAATAGCAAAACGATAACCTTGGTATTCGAGTAGTGATTGGCCGTCTATTTTTTTTGGAGTGACCACAGGCAATTCTTGCTCGGCTAGCTGTTCAGTAAAAAAGTGTTCTTCTAATATCGCTTCATTGCTCCAGCGTTCTGGGCGATAGAATTTGGCGATAATGGGGGCTGAGTCTTCAATGCCGATTTGGTATACACGGTTTTCATAGCTGTTGAGAGGGAAAATTCGTGCGTCAGTTAGAAAGCCATATTGTTCCACGGCTGAAAGAACCAAGTCGGGACTCAGGGCGTAGTAATCTTGTCGAACAGTGTCGTTATTCATAAGGCAGATTGGTACAAATTGGGGTGAGATACAAGCGAGACTGATTTAATTTGTGCGAAGACTTTTTTGTTGGGAACAAGTGCTAAGCGGTGAAGTGATTTTTTGGTAATGTTGGATAAGATAAATTGATCACCTACCTTAAGTTTGATTAAGGCGTTGGCCGGGCAGTGTTGCTTAATTTCCACTACTTCAGCACTCATTATATTGAGTACGCTGGAATGTTGGGCATGTTCTAAATTAATGCTGACATCTCGCGCAGGAATGCGCACTTTTATGCGGGTTCCTGTCGCGCAGGAAATTTGTTGTAAATTTAATTCTCCCCCAGGGAATTGAATTGAACTAAGGCCGTTTTCGGTGTCGTGGTGTTGGACTTGGCCTTCAACGATGGAGCCCATTTCCTGAGCCGATATGCCGCTGTCTAGATTATTGAGTACCTCTTCGATTTTGCCGCTAGTGGTGATTTCACCGCGATCTATTAATGTTAGGTGAGAGGCTATTTGTGCGGCATCTTCTAAATCATGGCTGACGAAAATCATGCTTAAGCCATATTGCTCATTAATGTTTTTTAAACGCTTGAGGATTATGCTTTTACTTAACTCGTCTAGATTGGCGATCGGTTCATCGAGCAATAACCATTGTGGATTATTTAAAATGGCTCTTGCTAAAGCGACGCGTTGAGTTTCACCTGCAGAGAGTTGGTGGGGGTGTCTTTCCAGTAATGATTCAATGCTGAACCAATTGCAGGCTGATGGTTTATCAATGAGTGATTGTTGGTCTTTTTTTTGTGCTCGCGAAATTCCGTAATTAAGGTTTTCGTCGACGCTAAGGTGGGGGAAGAGTCGGCTGTTCTGAAAAACAAAGCCTACTTGGCGTTGATGAGAGCGAATGAAACTGGTTTGATTTTGCCAGATCGTTTGGTGGTTTTTAATTTCGCATTGAGGAAATTTTTCTAGGCCTGAAATACAACGTAATAGGGTGGTTTTGCCCGCGCCGGAAGGGCCAAAAAGCGCACTAATTTGACCGCTTGGAAAACTAGTTTCAAGTTTAAGTTTGAACGAGGCGGTGCTGTGATTGTCGATGCTATGTTGTAATTTTACTGAAAGAGTCATGCCTTATTGACTCCTTGCCATCGCGTTGCGGTTAAGCGTGTTGATGAAGATAAGCATCACTAACGAACTCACCATTAATATGGCAGAAATTAAATGTGCACTGGAATAGTTAAGCGCTTCGACATGATCAAAAAGAACCAGTGAGGCCACTTGAGTCTGGCCAGGAATATTGCCGCCGATCATCAGAATGATTCCAAATTCTCCTACCGTGTGAGCGAAGCCCATTGTGGCGGCTGAAATGAATCCGGTTCGACAAAGTGGTATAACAATCGAGAAAAATTGGTCTTGGGGACCCGCTCCCATCGTGCTCGCCGTCTCGAGGTATTTCAAATCGAGTTGTCTAAAAGCATTTTGTAATGGTTGGACCACGAAAGGCATGGAGTAGATCATTGAACCCACTACCAACCCAGCGAAGCTAAAGGAGAGAGGCTCTCCCGTAAGCGTGACCCAAGGTGAGCCGAGAATACCTTCCGGCGAAAAAGCAATTAAAAAATAAAACCCGAGTACTGTAGGAGGTAGAATCAGTGGCAGCGTCACAATGCTTTCGACTATAACGGCGAGGCGGGAATTTTGTCGTGCTAGCCACCACGCAAGTGGCATTGTAAGTAGTAACAACAGCACGGTGGTGAGCGTTGCCAGTTGTACTGTTAACCACAATGCTTGGATGTCTTGCGTGCTGAGCATGGTTTGCGCGTTTCCTCTACTTAAGAGGCACACTATAGCCCGCTTGTTGGATAAGTGCACGTATTGATTGTTGATCTAACCATTGGTAAAACTGCATCGCTTGATCCCTCTGCGGGGCTGATTTCAGCACCACCACCTGTTGGATAATAGCGGGGTGGAGCTGCGGTGGAATGGCGATGTAATGCTGTTGGTTGACCTTGGCGTAGTGTAATTGGCTTAGCGCCAGAATCCCTAGCGGGCTATTGCCTGATTGCACGTGCTGAAATACTTGGCCGACGTTTTGAGCGCGAATAATATCTTTTTGCAGGGTTGGCCAAAGATTAATATTTTGTAAAAACGACTTCGCAGCAATGCCGTAGGGTGCAGTGTTTGGGTTGGCAATGCTTAAGCGAAGGGGGTGTTCTGAGGGAGGAAGGTTTTTAAGATATTGACTGGCGGATAAATGATTTATCTCGATGTGAATCTGCTCGCTAATGCGTTTTTTTTGGTTGGGTTTCATCCACAGAATGAGCTTTCCAATGCCGTAGGTTTTGCGATAGCTGGTATCGTTATTTTTGAATACTAGCCCTAACAGTTCCAGTGATTTTGGTCTGGCTTGGTCGGCGGAAAAGAATAAATCATAAGGCGCGCCGTTTTCAATTTGAGCAAACAGTTGTCCGCTAGAACCCTGGCTGATGATGATTGGGATCTGAGTGCTGGCGGTGAAATGTTGTGCAAGTACGTCGAGTGTGGATTTAAAATTGCTCGCCACTGCGATGTGAAGCGGTTTTTCTGCGTGGCAGACACTGGCTGCGCTAAAAGAAAGTATCCCAATAAAAGTGACGCATAAATGCCGCAGTACGATTTGGCTTTTTATTAATCCCATTTTAATCCTCAATCTTAATCCACAAGAATAGGATTATAGTGGCCATGATTTTAATTTGCTTACTAGAGAAAATATTCAAAATAATGCCATCACCCTCAGTGTGGTTAGGGCAATGGGAGGGTGATAATAACCCCAGTTAGACGGTCCTGGCCACACACCATAAATGGATCTCATTGACGCCTTGCTCCCTGAACAGTTCGCTCAGGGCTTTTAAGGTGGCGCCGGTGGTGTATACGTCATCAATAATCGCGATGGAGCGAATGTCTTGAGGCCAGTTGGATCTGATATGAAATGCATGATTTAAAGGCTGTTTTCTTTCGCTGCCTGAGAGCGATGTTTGGGGAGTAGTGTGAATTACTTTTTCGAGGCAGCGATTGACTAATTTAAGTGGTTTGGCGGGCGTGCCTGTTGGTTGCCCTTTTTTCGGGTGCGGGGCA
>NVTH01000245.1 GCA_002401525.1 Moraxellaceae bacterium
AGGGATAGAAAATGGCGATAGTAATGGCAATCGACGACGCGCTCGTCATTCGCAAATTAGTGCAAAGCTGTCTAGAACAACAAGGTCATCAAGTGATCTGCTTCGAGGGCGGCATTCAGGCAATCAAATACGCCCGCAACAATCCGCTCGATCTTGTCATTTCAGACGTCCATATGCCTGGCATGCAAGGCACTAGCGTGGTCAAACAATTACGCAACATCCCTAGCTGCGAAAACATCCCCATTATCATGTTATCCACTGAAACCTCCGCCGACTGGAAAAAGAAAGCGCGAGAATTCGGTGCTGACGGCTGGATTAATAAACCCTTCAATGTGGAACGATTTAATCATGCGATAAAGACTATTCTGACTCGTTTCGGTCACGACGTGCCGGCCGCCAATGATACTGCATCAATCAGCTCATCAGACCAATCAGACCAATCAGACCAATCATCAAACCAATCATCAGACAATAAAAAATCCGGCTAGGAAACGCTGAGGGAATAGGGACGTAATAACAGCACGCCATGAAAAAAGGGAATTCTTTCCTTCTGCCGCAGCAGTATAAGCACTAGAGCCATTGGAGATCCCCCCAAGCTTGGGATACAATCCGATAACCCCAGATTTTAATATCCATTAAAAGCCAACGCATGACATCCAAAGACAACTCTCCCCAAGATAATGCCCAGCAAAACCCTCTTCGACAAGATAAAGCCTCAACAGCGCGGCCTCTTAATACAGCAGCCCATGACACAATGACCCCTAACATAACGACCCACGTAGGCGTACTGCTGGTCAATTTAGGAACGCCGGATGCCCCTACCCCTAAAGCAATACGGAAATACTTATTCGAGTTCCTGTCCGACCGCAGGGTAATTGAAACCCCCAAATTCATTTGGTGGCCCATATTATTGGGTATTATTCTGCCACTGCGCCCACGAATACTTCGCCACTCCTACGAATTGATGTGGCAAGCGGGCGACGGCGACTCACCATTACGCAATATCACCGAGCAACAAAAAACTGCTTTGCATCAACGCTTAGGGCAAGAGGATAACGACGCCAATTTTCACGTCGAATACGGCATGACCTACGGAAAACCAAGCATTCAATCAGCCCTGGATCGACTGCCACTTGATCGCTTAGACAAGCTCATTGTATTGCCTTTATTTCCCCAATATTCCGCCACCTCTAGCGCCGCATGTTTCGATGTATTGGCCAAAGCCTTACAGCAATGCCGCAACATCCCAAGCTTAGTATTCCTCAAAGATTATCACGATGACTCGAACTACATTGCCGCGCTTGCGCAAAGTGTGCGTCACCATTGGCAAGTTCAGGGGCGGCAAGCAAGGTTGTTATTCTCTTTTCACGGCATCCCCCAAGCCTACGTCGATAAAGGCGACCCCTACCGCGAGCAATGCGAAACCACGGCAAACCTCGTCGCACAACAACTCCAACTTAAAAAGCAAGATTGGTCCATTAGCTTTCAGTCCCGAGTAGGCAAAGCTCAATGGCTAAAACCTTACACCGATAAAATTCTAATTCAGTTGGGATCGGAAAAACTAAATAATATCGACGTCATCTGTCCAGGCTTTTCAGTAGATTGCCTAGAAACGTTAGAAGAAATCGACATGCAAAATAGAGCTTTTTTTGAAAAAGCCGGCGGCACGGGATTTCATTATATTCCCGCCCTAAATGCCTCTGCCGATTTTATTGAAGTTCTGAAAAATTTAACTTTATCACTTCGATAACCCCACTTATCCAGCCCAATTAACCCTATGGATGCGCTGAGAAGTCTTTTAAAAAAGACTATCAAGTCACGTCCTTAAGTGGCATTCAAGTCTATACTCTTCAAAGCCTATTCATTTCTGAATACACGGTAATTCAAAGTTTTAAACACACTAAAGCCCAAAACCAGACGAGGCAAAAAACCATGCTGGAAATGTTTGCCAAATTACTCAAGGCACTCAATTCAGAGTCCGACCCAGGGCAAGTCAGCGCGGCTTTTATTCTGGGCATGATCATAGGCTTTACGCCGCTGTTTTCTCTTCACAACGTGTTTATTTTATTATTAGCATTCGTGCTCAGAATCAATTTAAGCGGTTTCTTTTTAGCCTGGAGCTTTTTCTCAGCCATGGCATTTCTATTCGACCCATTGTTTAACCTGTTGGGAGAATCTCTGCTCACATCCTCCTCCCTAACCCCCTATTGGACCATTCTGTACAACAATCCCTTTTGGCGACTTAGCCATTTCAACAACACATTGGTCTTGGGCAGCCTAAGCCTTTCATTGGGTTTAACCATTCCGCTCTTCTTCCTCTATCAATATTTAATCATTCGCTACCGACAGCATCTCTTAAAATGGATCGAGAAATCAAAAGTCGGCCAATTCATCAAAGCGAGCAAATTTTTTCGACTCTACCAATCCGTTAACGACAGCCGAGATCCAATATGAAGTGGATTCGCTGGCAAGGGCTAATCCCCTTCGTATTGATCATCACCGCCCTAGTGGGAGGCAGTGTATTTTACGCGGATACCTTGTTAAAAAATTTAATTGAAGGCTATGGAGGTGATCTCGCTGGCGCTGAAGTGAATGTCGCCAAGGCCACACTTCAATTTCAACCATTAGCCTTTCGCTTGCAGGGCATAGAAGTCACAGACAAAGAAAACCCTAAGCAAAACCTAGTCGCCATCACCGAGATAAAAGGTGGTCTGGATTTGTTAATGCTAATGTTTGATCAGATATTAATAGATCAAATTCAAATTGATGGACTCACATTTCAGCGCCCAAGAAAAAACCCTGGCGTAGTGTTCGAGAGTGATCCACCTGATAAGGCGCATCAAACGCTAGCGGATCAGCCCCGCTCAACCAGCCAGAATCAGGGAGGGGCTCCCACGGCATCGACGACCTCCATCAATGCAAACCTGCCGAACGTTGAAGAAATACTCAATCGAGAACCATTACTCACCACTCAACTATCAAAAGATCTAGAACAGTTTTATCAGCAAGAAAAAATAAAACTAAAACGCCTCGAAAAGAAATTGCCCGATCGCAATCAACTGAAGGCCTACGAACAAAGTTTAAAAAAGATAACCGAAGGCAAAATCAACTCTGCCGAAGATTTCAATCAACGCAACAAAGAATTTAAACGCATTAAAAAAGCCCTTAAGCAGGATCAAAAAAACCTTAAGCTTGCCAAACAACAAATCCAAATCAGCAGTAAACTGCTAAAAAGCCAACTTAAGGCCATCAAAGCGGCCCCACAAAAAGATTTCCGAGCACTTAAACAGAAATACCCCCTCAATGAGCAAGGCGCCGCCAACGTCAGCCGTTTACTTTTCGGGGACCAAGCCGAACGCTGGACTCGCGAAGCGCTCTATTGGTATGGCACGTTGAAACCTTTAATCACCTCGTTATCGGAACCAGCGGATCCCCAATCACAGAACAGCTCTACCTCCCCAGAAAGAAGTTCCGGTCGTCTCATTGCATTTCCCCTTAAAAATCCACAACCCAATTTCTTGATTAAAAAAATCTCCTTCAATGCTGAGCTAGAACAAGGCCCCATTAACGGTGAAATCACCCACATTAGCGATGACCAACGCATTCTCAATCAACCCATGGCGTTTAATTTCAACAGCGAAGCCCTTTCCAACATCGATTCCATCGCACTGTCGGGAGAAATGGACACCCGCCAACGAGGAAAAGAAACCATCACTTTTGATTTTGATTTTAAAAACATCAAAATAATCGATCTACCGCTCAGCGGAGATCACTCATTCCCGTTAACCATGACCCAAGCGAATGTGGACACCACCGGCTCAGCAACACTTTCAACTGACACAATCCAAGCCAATGCCGAAATAGCCTTTAAAAACGTCGAAATAAGCTCTCCAGCGAAGACGGGCTTTGCAGCTGAAGTGGCGTTGGCCCTCAAAAGCATCCATCATTTCGATATCAATACCTCCGTCACTGGCCCGGCCGATGACCTAAGCATTCGATTAAAATCAAATCTAGACCAGCAATTAAAAAGTGCTTTCGCTAAACGCCTTAAAGCGAAACGGAAAGAGTTCGAACATAAATTAAAAGCACAACTTGACGAAAAACTGCAGCAAGTACTGAGCAAGCACAACATTCACATTGAAGACTGGGACAAAGAAGAAATCGAATTCAGAGACAGACTTAAAAAGCTCGAGAAATTAGCGAAAATGGAACTCGCCAATTACGAAGATGAGCAAAAAAAGAAACTGCAGGAAAAGAAACAAAAAGAACAACAGCGACTACGGCAAAAAGAAAAAGAAAAACGTAAAAAACTAGAACAAAAACTTAAAAACTCGTTAGAGGACAAACTCAAAGGTTTTAAATTTTAATTTAATTAAAACTTCGAAAACCCTGGCCTTTTAAACCCTGGGCGGTAAAAAATCAGGCCTTAAACGCTTTCTCAATGCGCTTAAAATCAACTAGGCAGCAGGCACCTGACGGATTACGAATTTCACAGTGGCATAGTTTTCTCTGAGTCCACTCAATCACCTTAACCTTGCTTTGGCAGATTCCTGAGGCGGCTAGCTCATCTTGAATACACGCAAAAGATATATCAAAACAATAGCAAATAGGCCTATCCTCAGACAATGATTTTTGCCCCACTACTGCGCGTAGCTTTTCAGCACCAATCACTTCAGCAGAGGAATCAAAATACACCACATCGCACGCGGAACTATCGCAAAAGTAATACACTTGCTCTGAGAGAGCCAAATTATAAGGGTGTTTTAACTGATGAATTAGAGTTTGATAGCCTACGCTTAGGCTCACCGCTGTACAATGAGGGCAATTTAAACGCCTGGCTTTGGGGCTAGACTCACAACAATCGGTCACTGCAACCTCCTAGATTATCACCAATGACAATCGCCAAATACTGCCTGCCGCCAAATATTGTTGATCCCAATAGGCTGTGAGCATGTTTGGGTTGAAAGGGGATCAATCGAATGAGCAATGTATACTTTAAACAGAAGAATTAAAACCGAGAAACGCCAACGATGGGAAATAATTATTTTGGGGGGCGCTTTTGAGCTTATGGGCACCTCTAAAAATTAGAATTTTTATTCGAGAGCAAGGAAGCACCGCGCGGAGACCC
>NVTH01000246.1 GCA_002401525.1 Moraxellaceae bacterium
ATGCTCTGTTTATTTCTGAGTCCGACCTAGCAAGATTAAAGAAAACCACCCAGCTCAATTTACAGCCAACGAAAACATCTATTCGCTTAGGCCTAACCATCGTAGTTTACCGAACTACAGCAACCAAGAATGCTATATCCAACTGCGTTGCCACCTTTGATGATACGGTAAATTCTTACTTGCGCGTTGAAAAATGGAGGGCGACCGAATGAAGACCTACATCCTCCAAATTCCGTTAATCGCCAATCTAAGATTCTTGCTAATGATTATATTATTGATCGCCAGTGGATCAATTCAAGCACTCGAAAATATCTTAATTATTCGACCATCAGGTGTGGATTTTGAGGAAACCGTTGGCGGCATCGCGGATGAGCTTGATGGTGAAATTTCTTACCGTGAATTGGTGTTGGATAAGAATTCTAGCGTTGAAGACATGTATTCGGCGATCAGAAAACAGCAACCCAAAGCACTGGTGTTAATGGGTAACAGGCAACTTACTCTATTTAAAAAACTAAAAGCAGCCCATCCAAATGAAACTTTTGGTCCTGTAGTAAGCGTCGCTGCGCTATTTATTGATCGAGTAATGGCGAATATACCGAATACGACAGGCATTCTATACGAAGTGCCTGCTGTCACCGGACTAGTGAGTCTTAGAAATATTTCAACGCAAACGATTCAACGGGTTGGCGTACTCTACCAAGAGGACATGGAAGATATGATCACAGTAAACAAGCGATTTTGCAGAGCCGAAGGTTTCGAATTGGTCGCAATGAGGCTTTCAGCCAGCGATGCAAAGAAACCTAAAAAAATAACCAGCGCGTTGAAAAAGCTCTCTAACCAATCCCTAGACGCAATATGGATCAGCAATGACAGTGGTTTATTAACGCGAGAACTGGTTATTAATAGCTGGATTCCTTTTATGAACCGATATAAAAAGCCAGTTTTAGTAGGGGTGGGTTCTCTGGTGAGCACCGGTCTTAACATGGGCACGCTGGCTGTCTCTCCTGATCACTCTGGGCTAGGCAATCAGACTGCAGGCATATTATTTGATCTAATGAATAACCAATGGCAACTGGAGGAAATAAAATTTGAGCAGCCAATCTCGGTATTGAAAACATTGAACTTGCAAATAGCACGAAAACGAAACCTTAGGTTTAAAAAAGATCGGCTGACTCAAATTGACCATTTAATTCAATAACACTTTTATGCAGCGGTAGTCCTCCCTTTTTTAACTGACGTCATTTCTTTTCCCTCTGTTAAAAGAGCTACTTGAGTTCATTTACAGTGACGCGATGATATCGAATTTCACTTGCGGGCGTGCGTCTATCATTGACGAAGCCTTCGATAGACTTACTTCCTGTAACGAACTCAAGTTTAATTCCAAATTGGAACTAGAGCCCCCTCCTTAACCACCGCCGCATTCTCTTCGTTGATCTTTATATTTCAAATAGAACCGTTTCGTTTTCATTTATCAAACTTATTTTTGGTTCCAGAGAAGCTGTCAATTCTTGTGGGTCAGGCCCAAACGTACCGTTTTAATAAGCTGATTAGCATGCATCAATTTTACGTGTCTCACCCCAAAACAAAACGACGATGGGGAATATATATAGGAATTCAAACTGTTAGAGGATCCAACAAAACGGTCAGAGCCAAAATAATAGCAATATCATTCATATTTTGGGCGACCTTTAGCCTGCAAAAAATAATCAAGCACAACGAAATTGAAAGCAATACAGAAGATCGATACATCATCACCTTACTGATAGATGAAGAACACTAAAATCAAAGGGTTACTAATTCGCTAATCCGCGATAGATCGTCATAGATTCATTCTATTTGCTATAGTTCTAAAGGGAATTTCCAAAAATTTGGGGAATACAGC
This sequence comes from Moraxellaceae bacterium, assembly GCA_002401525.1. GTDB lineage: Bacteria > Pseudomonadota > Gammaproteobacteria > Pseudomonadales > UBA3067. The sequence goes on from NVTH01000246.1 coordinate 1,883, forward strand.
GGTGACGTTTATTAGTATTCGAAAAAAACTGGTAATGCGTGTCAGCCTAATTTTGGGGGCTGCTTTTATTGCGGTATTATCCCTTGTGTCAACTCTGAGCATTCACAGTGCTCAAGAGGCGCTGGCGAGGAGCGAAAATCAAATTAAAAAAGCATTAATCGCTAAAGGAAAAATTCTTACACAAAATAATAGCGAAGCCTTGAAAGGCATGGTAGAGGACAATGCTTTTTCAGCCATTCAAATCTTGGTTTCTTCAACAGTGCAGGCCGATAGCGATATCTTATTTGGCGTTTTTATGGATATTGAAAATAATCCATGGGTAGAAGTAACGCCTGATAACCCGTCGGGTCAACTACTCATTAGAAATAAGATGACTGATGCGAATTCGCAATGGGTTGCAACCCTAAGAGAAATCGACGTTAAAGAAACCACCATTGATGGACATGCGGTTTATTTATTTGCTGCGCCTATTATTGTTGATGATGAAACACTTGGCTTCATACAATATGCATTATCGAATAAGGCAATGCTTGCTTCGATTAATATTACGCGAATTGAATCCCAAAAATCACTAATTCAAACCATTTCTCTTCTTCTTCTCTTAGGCCTTGGCACCGGATTATCCGGATTTATTGCTGTCAGAAAAATGGCCGGAAAAATATCCGAGCCATTAAATGCCCTAAGGAGGTCGGCCGAATTGATTAGCCATGGAGATTACGACTCGAAAATCAATGTTGAAAGCAACGATGAAATTGGCTTGTTAGCCAACAACTTCGACGAAATGCGATCGACTATCAAGAAAAAAATAAAAGACCTTGGAGAGCTCAATGCATTAGGCCAGTCACTTTCTATTACCGAAACAGAAAGCGACATCCTAAAAATTGCACTTATAAATTCTCACCTTCACGCCTGTGCGGTATTTAGCTGCATCTATTCAACAAGCAGCAATAACGTCAAACAAATTCGATGCCAACACCCAGAAACTAATAGTACTAGAGATTGGAGAATTGCAATCCAGCAGTTGGTAGATGGCAATCAATTGGATAATAGAACCATTACAAAACATGATGTGGCAATTGAAAATAGCGTCCAAAAAGCCATCGAAATCCCCTTTTTAGCTGAAAACAAAACGCTCTTAACAATGATGTTGTGTGGGCCAAATAACGAGCTTGTGTTAAATGAAAGTGACCACGAATATTTTCAGTCACTTTCTCAAATGGTTCTTTCTTCTCACAAAAACATACAGCTAAAGCATGAAATTGAAGAGCATAATCGTAACTTAGAAATCACCATAAAGAAACGCACTTTTTCTTTACAAGAGAAAACCAACGACATAAGCAATATGATGCAACATATGCATCAAGGATTATTTACCATAACGGACGCCGGCGTAATTCATCCAGAATACGCTGCCTATCTAGAAGATATATTTGATACCGATCACATTGCGGGATCAGATGCAATTGACTTGCTATTCGCCAACGCCTCGCTTGGCGAGGATGAAAAAAATCAAATCACAACGGTACTGAACAGTTTAATTGGTTCTGACGAAATGATGTTTTCATTTAACAGCCACTTGCTACCTCCACTTATCGAAATCAACTTATCAGAAAAAATAAAAATACTAGAGCTTGATTGGGATCCCATCGTCCTCAATGACATCATAAGCAAGATCATGGTAACTGTCAGAGATGTGACGGAGTTAAAAGCCTTGGAGGACGAAGCCGCTGAGCAAAAACAAGAACTGGAAATAATCGGACAAATATTGTCACTTGATGCAGACAAATTTTCCAATTTTCTTGAATCAGCCTTTAATTTTGTCGAGAGCAATACAAATCTCATCAACACCCACGACCAGAAGACTCCAGAGTTGATCGGCGAATTATTTCGAAACATGCACACGATTAAAGGCAATGCCAGGACGTTTTCCTTTAGCTATGTCACGGACGCCGTACACATAGCAGAAACAACCTATGACGAACTACGAAAAAATGGCCAAGACGAATGGAACCCAGAGCATTTACTCAGAGAATTAAAAACCGTTCGTTTGGGTTTAGAGCGGTACGAATACATCAATAATAATGTGCTGCATAGAAATGATACTGCAGCCTCAAAAACAGATGTGAATAAAGCAATAATTGAACAAAGCATGCTGGATGAATTGATCGCTGACCTCCAAAGTGCTGAGGAATCAATCAATGATTCAAAAGCAAAAATGCAACTAGCTCGCGTCAAATATCTTCTTAGCCATTTAAACACCAGCAGTCTTAAGGACACCCTGGAAGATGTTTGCAACTCCACTAAGTCTCTCGCAAAAGAATTAGGAAAACCAGAACCCACCATTGAAATTGCCGCTGATGGACTATCAATTAAGAATGGTGCTAAAGAACTATTTAACAACATATTTATGCATAACTTTAGGAATGCATTAGATCACGGAATTGAAACAGAAAACATCCGTGTCAGTAAAGGAAAAAGCCCAGAAGGACATATTTATCTAAACGCAGTCGCTTACAAAGACTACTTGGAATTGAGAATGCATGATGATGGACAAGGCGTTTCGTTAAAAAATATTAAAGAAAAAGCGTTGGAGCAAGGAATCCTGCACGACAATGAGGTCATCTCCAATCAAGAGATTGCGAATTTGGTGTTTGTATCCGGGCTAACAACAGCGACAACTCTATCTGAAATTTCAGGCCGAGGAGTGGGCATGGACGCTGTTAAACAGTTTATCGGAGAAAGTGGAGGAGAAGTCAACATTGAGCTGAGCGAACGAAACGACGAACAGGAAGCAAACTTTGTACCCTTTGAATTACTAATCAAACTGCCTCGAAGCACCTTTGTTACAGACATAGCAGGGCCGCTACTTTGACTTCTATTTTGATAATCGAAGACTCCGTCATAGAAACGGAAATATACCGAAAGCTACTTGGATCTCAGTATCAGATCACCTTCAAAAATAATGCCGAAGAGGCGCTCGCCATCTACGATGACGAGTCTTTTGATTTAATCATCAGTGACATCAATCTACCCGGAATAAACGGTCCGGAAATGGTGCAGCAATTAAAGCACGGGGTAAGCGCCTCTAAACCTATCGTCGTAGCGGTTAGCAGTGACAAGGAGGGAATC
>NVTH01000010.1 GCA_002401525.1 Moraxellaceae bacterium
ATACTGCCCTCAAGATACTTAACCCCGTGGCCAGAGATTAACACTCGATCTTGCATCACCTCGCACCACACTAATCCACCTCTTGGCGATATCTGTTTTGCCGTCAGCGCATGTTTTTGAAGCTTATCCCCCCAATACGGAGCCAACTGGGTAAATGAAGAACCGGTTACTGGGTCCTCTGGAATGCCGTATTTTGGCGCAAAAAACCGCGATACGAAATCGTATTGTTGAGAGGGTGCAGTAACGATGACGCCTCTTAAATCGAGCTGTTGTAATAATGAATAATCAGGGTTTAATGCGGCAACTTCCGCTTCGCTTTCGAACACCACTAAATAATCTTCATTGCGCAAACATTCCAGCGGCTGCCCTCCTAAACCTTTTTTAAKKGCATCGGGGATATCACATGGCTGGGGCACTTGCGCGGGGAAATCGAGCGTCAATCGCTGATCACTTTTAGAAACAGCCAAACGCCCCGAAAGAGAATCAAATTCAATCACTTCACCTTTATAATCCAGAATATGAAATAACACGAACGCAGCGGCTAAAGTGGCGTGCCCACAAAGTTTCACTTCTTTATTGGGGGTAAACCAGCGGATTTTGTAGCCTTGCTCATGGGGTACAAAAAAAGCGGTTTCAGCCAGGTTGTTTTCCGCGGCAATGGATTGCATTAATTCAGCACTCAACCAGGATTGCAAAGGCACCACGGCTGCCGGATTGCCTTCAAAAATTCGGCTAGCAAACGCATCAATTTGATAAACCGGTAATTTCATTTTATTTCCCCAACCTCTACTGATGAATAATTCACAAACAATTTTAATTCGTACTCAGAAAGCACGCTATTTTTACGGTGAATCAAGCTAATTTGAATCGGCCTTGAAACAGGCCATTTGACTTGTAAATTAAAATACATTCAAGCGTCAAGAAGAAAGGTAACCGGCCCGTCATTCAATAAAGAAACTTGCATGTCAGCCGCAAAAACCCCGCTTTCCACCACGCCATGCTTTTGTTTAGCCACGTTGAGAAAGTATTGATACAACTGCTGGGCATGATCCGGTGCGGCGCCTCGGCTGAAACTAGGCCTTAAACCTTTGCCCGTATTGGCGACGAGTGTAAATTGAGACACCACTAAAAGCCCTCCCTCTACATCGGCAAGGCTGCGGTTCATTTTTCCATCATCATCTGAAAATACGCGGTAGGCCAATAGCTTTTGTAATAATTTATCTGCTAGGGCTTCATTATCATTTTTTTCGACCCCCAGAAAGACTAATAAGCCTGCGTCAATCTCCCCCACTACTTTCTGATCCACTTCCACTTTGGCCCATTGCACTCGTTGCAGCAATACTTTCAACGCCCCCACCCTTTCTTCAAAAATTCACTGATTTCTAAGTCTTGTTTTTTTAATTTATAATTTCACACTCGATTTTACAACCGTTAAATTAATACCCTTCAGCTTCGAGTGATTTTGCTAAGTCATCAGTGGCTCGCACTAAAGCATCAACAATGCCGGGTTCGCTCGACGCATGTCCTGCATCACGAACAATGTGCAGCTCAGAAGCGGGCCAGGCGCGATGAAGTGCAAAGGCATTGTCTAACGGACAAATCATATCGTATCGACCGTGCACAATAATCCCAGGAATATCTTTTATTTTGGCTGCATCATTTAAAATCTGATTCTCTTCCAAGTAGCCTTTGTTCATAAAATATTGGCACTCGATGCGAGCCAAACTAGTGGCGACGTGCGGATCGGTGTAATGATCCAAGACATTATGACTCGGCCTCAACGTAGAGCAGTGGCCTTCCCAGGCGGCCCAATGCTTTGCCGCCGCCATACGCGCAATTTCGTCACTGCCAGAAAGTCGATTATGAAACGCAGTAATCAAATCATCCCGTTCAGACTCAGGAATACAATCAACCAACTCTTGCCATGCATCAGGGAATATCTCACTGGCGCCCCCGGGGGTGTAAAACCATTTTAGGTCTTTATCACGACACAGAAATATACCGCGTAAAATCATCCCCAGTACTCGTTCAGGGTATTTTTCCGCGTACAACAAACTCAGTGTTGATCCCCACGATCCACCAAATAAAGCCCATTTATCCACGCTAAGGTATTCACGAATGGTCTCAATGTCTTTCAGCAAATGCTGGGTGGTATTATTTTTCAGTTCCGCATGGGGCGTTGAGCGACCACTGCCACGCTGATCAAAAAGGATAATCCGGTATAGTTCAGGGTTAAAAAAACGTCGATGGTACTTTTCGCAACCGGCCCCAGGCCCCCCGTGAACAAACAACACCGGGATCCCATCTCGATTCCCGCATTCTTCCACATAAAGCTCATGAGGAGCTTCCACGTCAATACGATGCTGGCTATAGGGTCTTATATCCGGATATAAAATAATCACTTACTCACTCCCTTGATTGCCTAGATTGGATGCAGTACGAATGCGCTAATCCTTTAACTAGCCTTTTATTCGCGTCTCATTCACTTCTATTGACTAAATCCTGTGCAGAACCTTTTCCGATTTGGCCATTCCAAGAATAGATGATCAATGTAAGTCTTTACAGAAGCGCGACTAATTATTGTAGTCCGCTGGACCAAACCACTCCTAAAATGCGCCTCAAGAAACCTTTTTAATGACTCCCAATCAAGACCGCGGCTCTCTTATCCAATCGATTCAGCAAATAATCGCCTTTAGTGCCTAGCGAGAAAAATCGATGTAGCCTAGTCTTAGATTCAAAGGGATTGTTTTAGCTTGTGTTGCTTCGCTATAGGAAGGCCATTTGAAAACACGTTTATTCCTTTAAAGAATCGATGCGGTAGAAATACAGTGCCGGTACGAGCCTATATAAATAGTGCCCGAAATAGTGCCCGTACAATACCGCTACGGTATCGACCGACAGCAACCCAGTTTAAGACCCAGAAGTATATCCTCGTAAAGAGTTTATCGGTATTGCTTCGCTAGTTAGGCATTACCTCTACAGATAGGACATTACGGATAGAACATTACCGATAGAACACGGATGACAAGTACCGAATTAAAGTATTAGACCAAGCACTAAACCAAGCATTAAATATGGTAAACCTGAACCGCCGTACATTTTCTGTTAAAAGAAAGATCCTCGCCTTAACCGTGGTCTTGTTGCTAGTCATGGCTGTCATGGGCATTTTTGCCATGCAGCAAATACATTCTATCCAACAATTAAGCCTTAAAATTTCCCAAGTCCACATTCCCCTGACTCATTTAAGCAATCAGGTAGTGAACGAACACCTGCAACAAACRATYCACTACGAACAAGCSTATCGACTCATTCTTAATTCCGAACGAGACCCGCAAGCCAAGCGGAAATTTGCATTGGCATCGCAAGAATTTAATCGGCGTAACTTGAAAGTGCAAGAATCTTTAGCGAAGATCGATGCTGTCGTATCCCAAACGTCCTCAAAAGATCAGGCCGTCACCTCTAAAACCGCCTCAAAAACCCCATCAAACWCCGACGAATCCAACGAATTATTTACTTTATCAAGCCTCTCTAAAAAAGTTCAAARCATTGCATTAATTCATAATGACTACCACGCAAAAGTAAAACAGACCTTTGAGGCCCTCGATCAAAACAACTTTGATAAAGCCACTAACCTGGCCAAACAAATCGAAAAATCCCGAAACAAGGTCGAGCAAAGCGTCAACGCTCTCAATGAAGAGATTGAGAAYCTGACCCGAGCCGCAACAGACCAAGTGCATGAAATTGAGGCTGCTGCGCAAGAAATGATGGTCACCATTATCATTGCCGGCGGAGTGCTCTCCCTCATCGTATGCTATTGGATAATCATGAGCATCTTAAATCCACTGAACAATTTAGTCGCSATGACKCACTTTCTGGCAGGCGGCGATTTATCCAATCATGATGAATTGGACCCCCATCTAAAAGACGAAATTGGCTCCATGTTTGATTCCATGCACACTATGATCATGGAGCTGCATCAAGCCGTCAGCGAAATTTGGAGCAGCAGCGAAAATGTCCTTTCCGCGATCAATAAACTCGCTCAACTGACCTTTAATTCAAACCAAGCCGCACAAGAACAAAAACTAAAAACCAGTGAAATTCATTTATCAATTGAGGAGCTAAGCACTGCCACCGAGAATGTAGCCGATACCGCACAGGAAACCCACACCACGGCCAAAAAAGCAGGCGATGAAACCGACAACGCTCAGTCCATCGTCAATGAATCAATTCAATCCATCGACAAGCTAGCGACCAATGTCAGACAAGCCGGCATAGTCATTCAAGGGCTGGAAGAAAATAGCGAAGAAATCAGTAGTATCTTGGACGTCATCCAAGGCATTGCGGACCAAACCAATCTATTGGCCCTTAACGCAGCCATCGAAGCCGCTCGAGCCGGAGAACAAGGCCGCGGATTTGCGGTGGTGGCAGACGAAGTGCGCACCTTGGCGAAGCGCACACAGGATTCTACCCAAGAAATAGAAACCATGATCGACCAGTTACAAAAAGGAATTCGTAATGCGGTCACGGTGATGAAAGAAGGGGAGGTACAGGCTAGCCAAAGTGTGACGAAGGCGAAAAATGCCGGCACAGCGCTGACAACAGTCAGCGAGGCCATAGCCAATATCCAACAACTGAGCACAAAAATTCAGTCAGCAACCACAGGACAATCAGAAATAACCTATGAAATCATTGAGAAAGTAAAAACAATCCAAAGCTGTGCTGCAACCACGCTGGTCAATACAGAAGAAAGTTCAACCTCCACTGAAGACCTCACTCAATTAGCATTAGAGCTACAAAACCAGATCCATAAATTCCATCTTTAGTCTCTGGCCTTAACGCTAAAACGCCATCAATTTATACAGCCCTTCCTGCGCGCTTACGTTCAGTTTCTGTGAGTAGCTTTTTACGAAGACGGATACAATTCGGAGTCACTTCCACTAACTCATCTTCGGCAATAAACTCTAACGACTGCTCCAAAGTATGCGTGGTGGGAACCGCCAGCACGATTGCTTCATCAGTGCCTGACGCTCGAACATTGGTCAACTGCTTGGCTTTAGTGGGGTTCACTGCTAGGTCATTGCCTCGTGAATGAAGCCCAACAATCATGCCTTCGTAGACATCAATATTAGGACCGATAAACATACGGCCCCGCTCTTGCAAGTTAAATAAGGCGAACGCCAATACTTTACCTTTCACCATCGATACCAACACGCCGTTTTGACGTTTAGCGACGTCACCGGATTTAAGCGGCCCGTAATGCTCGAAAGTACTGGTTAAGATACCAGTCCCCGAGGTCAAGGTCATAAACTGCGACCGGAAGCCGATCATGCCACGCGAGGGCACTAAGTAATCCAAACGAACCCGGCCCTTACCATCAGGAATCATGTCTTTCAGTTCCGCTTTGCGCAAACCTAGTTCAGACATAACGCCCCCCTGGTGCTGTTCTTCAACATCAACGGTGACCGTTTCATAAGGCTCTTGAGTTTTACCGTCGACTTCTTTCAAAATAACTTCAGGGCGTGACACCCCCATCTCAAAACCTTCGCGACGCATGGTTTCAATCAATACAGACAAGTGCAACTCACCACGACCGGATACTTTGAATCGATCAGGGCTGCCAGTGTCTTCAACACGCAATGCCACGTTATGAATTAACTCTCGTTCCAAACGTTCTCTAATATTTCGTGAGGTCACGTATTTGCCGTCAAGACCTGCGAATGGCGAGTTATTGACTTGGAAAGTCATGCTTACCGTGGGCTCATCCACCGAAAGAGGCGGCAATGCTTCTTCGCAGCTAGGATCACAAATGGTATCGGAGATATTGAGATTATCAATGCCGGTAATACAAATAATATCGCCCGCTTCACCTTCGTCCATGGGCACACGTTCTAAGCCTAAGTTACCCATGATTTGTAATACTTTAGCACTTCGACTTTTGCCGTCCGCACCCAAGACTTTGACCTGCATATTGGTTTTGACCAAACCACGAGTGACACGACCGACCCCAATCACGCCGACATAGCTGTTGTAATCCAAGGCGCTGATTTGCATTTGGAACGGGCCTGTGGAATCCACCTGAGGGGGAGCTACTTTATCCACCACCGTTTGAAACAAAGACTCCATGTCATCGCCCATGTTTTCCAGATCCAAGCCGGAAAAACCTTCTAGCGCTGAAGCGTAGATAATTGGAAAATCTAATTGTTCATCGGTGGCGCCCAAATTATCAAATAAATCAAACACCTGATCCACTACCCAGTCAGGCCGTGAACCATCACGATCTATTTTGTTGATGACCACAATAGGCTTCAAGCCTTGAGCAAAGGCTTTTTGAGTGACAAAACGAGTTTGCGGCATGGGGCCGTCAACAGCGTCCACCAACAATAGTACTGAATCCACCATGGATAAAACACGCTCCACTTCGCCACCAAAATCGGCATGGCCTGGAGTGTCTACGATGTTAATGCGGTAATCTTTCCAGCGAATGGCGGTATTTTTGGACAAAATGGTAATGCCGCGCTCTTTCTCCAAGTCATTGGAGTCCATGACTCGTTCAATGTCTTGAGCACGATCACCTAAAGTACCCGATTGCGTCAGCAACTGGTCAACAAGAGTGGTTTTGCCATGGTCAACATGGGCAATAATGGCAATATTTCGAATTTTTTCTATCACAGGGGCACCTTACACGCTTATTTCGACATCCAGCGCTCAGCACCCTCCGCTCAGCTCTACCGACATCTGTAATTAAATTAACCTTGAAACCAGATTATTTTGGCCGGCGGAGTATACACCAGCCGCCCCTCCCATACGAATTATCGACACGATTCTTTACAAACAGGCCTACTTTGTGACATGCGCACCGAAGACATCCCTGAGATTAGACCAATCGCAGCGGGCTGCACGGCCACGGATGATTCACCGGCACTAGGACAATTGACTTAATCTTAAATGCCCACAACCATCCACCACCGCCTGCCATCCTTGGGCTAACCAAGTGGTGGAGATGTCCTCGACGATCAATGCAGGGCCCTCTAGGGTCTCGCCCATAACCAGTGCGTCGCGCGGATAAACGGGCACCTTGCCGTCAACCTTGTAAAGACTCACTTGAGCCACTGGCGATGCCGACTGAACTCGTCGTGGTCCTACATCATCCGCAGCAAGGTTTTTTGCGGAGGGGAATAAGCTTTGGCCAGGTGCGGGTGAAGAAAGCTTGACTCGAATACTCACCAACTCCACCTCGATATCCAATTGATGGCCGTAGCGGTCATGATGCAATTGATGAAATTGAGCAGACACCTGATCAATGTCTCGCCACTTGACGTTGAGGGAATGTGATTGCCCGGCATAACGAACATCCAAGCTGGCTTCGAGATCAATCTCCCTCGCCTCCACGCCTTCCGCCTCCAGCTCTTGTGTCCCGCGATTGCTGAGGTTTTCAATGCTGCGATTAATCTCATCACTGGAGAAGTTTTTCACTAAACCTGTTTTCGTCAGCGATAACTGACGTTCCCGAGGAGCCACCAACATGCCCAACGCCGATAACACACCGCCATTGGCGGGCACGATGGCCTGAGTGGTTCCCAGACTCTCCGCCAAGCTACAAACATGCAACCCCCCTGCGCCGCCAAAACAACACAAGCTAAATTGCGCTGGATCATGCCCTCTCTCCACCGAAATAACTCGCAACGCCCGCGCCATTTTTTCATCGGCAATTTGGATGATGCCCGCCGCCGTTTCCTCCAAACTTAGCCCTAAAGGTGTGGCCAGCGCTTCAATCGCACGCGCCGCCGCGCCTTGATCCAATGTCATCGTCCCGCCTAAAAAATATTCCGGACGCAGTCGGCCTAACACGGTGTGGGCATCGGTGACCGTCGCAGCCTCACCTCCCAAGCCATAACAAGCTGGACCTGGATTAGCCCCTGCAGACTGAGGACCAACGGCTAACAACCCGCCTTGATCGATGACTGCAATGGAGCCACCTCCGGCACCGATGGTATGAATATCCACCATCGGCACTGCCACCGGGAAGCGCCCGATTTTGCCTTCGTTAGTCAGTGCTAAATCACCGTTAATCAACGACACATCCGTGGAGGTGCCCCCCATATCAAAGGTAATTAAACGTGCCTGCCCACTTTCCACGCTAATCTGCTTCGCCGCCGCCAAACCTCCTGCGGGGCCAGACAACAATAATCGCACTGCGTTCTGGCTGGCTTGCGCCGCATCAATGGTACCGCCCGACGACTGCATAATGGTCAGCGTGGACGGTGCTAACTGAGACACCAGCGAATCAATGTAACGCTGCATCAGCGGCCCTAGCCAGGCATTTAACCAAGTCGCCACGCCGCGTTCATATTCTTTGTATTCCGCGAGCACCTTTGAAGAACGACTGATAAATAAATGCTTTGGCAAAGCTTGCTCAATTCGCTCTTCCGCCTCACTGTCCAAAAAGGAAAATAACAAATTAATTGCCACCGACTCAGGGTTTAGCGCAGTGACCTCTGCCACCAGTCGCTGCAGCTCCTCCTCAGTCAACGGCTCAAGCACTTGCGCGTTGCAATCAATGCGTCCGCCTACCTCAAAACAATGCGCATGCGGCAAAGGGAATGGATTATTGACCGGCTGCAAATTATATAATTCCGGTCGGCTCTGGCGCCCTATGTGCAATAGATCCTTAAAACCATAATTGGTGACATAGGCTGTTTTAACGCCCTTGCCTTCCAGCGCTGCATTGGTCGCCACAGTGCTGCCATGAATCACCAACAACTCGCCCTTTTCCAACGCTGACTGCAATCCCATTGCAGCAATGCCCGCTAAAATCGCCTGATCAGGATGCTGAGGCGTTGATAACACCTTATGGATTTTCAGTTCCTTGCCATCATGAAGAACAAAATCGGTAAAGGTGCCGCCTGTATCAACGCCTAAAATCATGCTTCAATTCAGCCTATTTAAGTTCATCGGATTCAAAAATCGAGTTATAAACTGCAACACAGAACATCCTACGGATTTGAAAAAACCATTGCTGCACACTCCGCAAGAGCGGTATTGTAGCCAACTTGAAAGTGATTGGCAGCGCTGAACTGACTCCAAAAATGTTTAACATCGTCTCCACCAGCTCATGTGTTGCAGCTGATCACTCATCCCTATTCCCTTAAACAGTCCCAAGAGAGCTTGTTTTGCCCGAATTGCCCGAAGTAGAAACCACTCGAAGAGGGATCGAACCCTACGTTAAAAATCAGACCCTGACAGGCTTTGAAATAAGAGAGCGCAGACTGCGTTGGCCTATTCCTCGGGACCTAGAAAAAGCACTCACAGGCCAAAAGGTAATCAGCGTCACTCGGCGCTCCAAATACCTGTTATTGAATTGTGAAAAAGCGTATTTAATCATTCACCTAGGCATGTCGGGCAGCCTTCGCATCATCCAGGACCAAACCCCTGCAAGCAAGCATGATCATGTCGACATCCTTTTGTCCAACGGCTACCGGCTGAGATACAACGATCCGCGACGCTTTGGGTCGATACTGTACAGTACCGGGGATCCATGTCACCATAAGCTGATGAGCCAATTGGGGCCTGAACCGCTGGAAGACGGCTTCACTGATGAACATCTATTTACCGTCTCTCGCAATAAAAAGGTGGCGGTGAAAACCTTCATTATGAACGCTCACAATGTGGTTGGAGTGGGTAATATTTACGCCAATGAATCCCTCTTTATAGCCGGCATTGACCCAAGAAAACCTGCAGGAAAAATCTCCCGTAATAGATACCAGAGGTTAACTGAAGAAATAAAAACAGTGCTTAGCACTGCGATCGACAATGGCGGCACCACGTTAAAAGACTTTGTTGGAGGCGATGGTAAACCTGGTTATTTCCAGCAACAACTCAAGGTCTACGGTCAAGGCGGCAAGCCTTGCGTAAAATGCAGCAAATCCTTGAAAGAGATAAGAATCAATCAACGCTCCACCGTCTACTGTAATCAGTGCCAACGCTAAACAATAAAACCAATAAAACCAAAGAAAACATTACAGAATTTCGGATGAAGCACAAATAAAATAAACGTTATCCTGGATAATCCCCCCGGACTGAAACCACAGCCGAGCCATTGAATGCTCACCACGCGGAGACGCTGTCAACCATGAAAAAATTAGCCTTATTAATCCTCACGAGCTGGACATTGAGTGCGTGCACCACAATGCTCGAAACCAACACCTTGGAAAGCGTCAATCAAATTGCCTTGGTCAGCGYTTACATTAGTAAGGACATTTCTCCRGCAAACAGCACTTCAGTCGCCAATACCGACAAGCACTATAGACTTGATCGCCACCAATCCGATGCACAACAGTTAGTGCTCACCGACCTCATGGCCAGCGCAGAGCAAACACTTCAAGCCCTCAACATCTGGAAGATTATTCCCTCCTCGCAGTGGATCGCCCAATCCCCATTATCTGCTACCCCRCCCAAATTAATGCCCGACGATTCCACCTGGGTAGTCAAGGATGGGCTTACTTTTCTTCCCACGCTGAACGGCCGAGGGCACTACAATCCTTTTGAAAAAAAATACATCCAAACCCTGTGCGAACAACTGGGAGTGGATGCCATCGGAATTTTACAAGTTGAGCTCGGTTACACCGGCACCGGAATCTTCGGCAAAATAAGCGACTCCAATCAGATTACCCCCCAAGCCGAGGCGCGCTTTATGCTCGTCACTAAAAAGGGTGAAGTGGCCATGGACAGCAAACAATACCCCAGCTTGTTTGTCGGCAAAAAGTTAATATTGCCCGTCAATCTCGGCTCCAAACTAGGCACCTTCCGTCTCGCCGCCCCAGAAGGAAGATACACCCAGAATTATCTCAGCATTGCACAAAAATCCACTGAATACGTATTGGGAAAAATCAGCCGAGAGCTAACCCGACTAGGGCCGCGCGCCTTCGACAATTTACCTTCGCAAACACCTTTAGAAACCGCCTCAATCACCGCTCGCCATAATGAACAGCCAGCATTTCTCACACCCGCTACTGCGCCCACAAACACCACCCCCACCTATGTCCCCAAAGACGCAGAGGCAATGACCAAAGAAGCGATGACCACCGCTAAGATACTCGTGCCGACAACGCCTGTCCCAGCAACACCAGTCGGTGTGAATGAAATCAGCATGAATACCGAAGCCCCACAGGTGCAAGAACAAGCACATGAAACGCAACCGGAATTAGAACTCGACACGCCTGTCGAAGCAAAAGTTGAGAAAAGCTCAAGCCCTATGCTGCACCTGGAAATGGCCACCTCAGCGCCGCCTATTATGAATTTAGAATTGCCCACCGAAGTAGATGACATTGAGATTGATATCGAACTCGACGAAGAAGAACCCGTCGTAAAGAGACAACGAGTTGAAGGTTCGGATCCTTGGGGCCTAGGCCGTTATCGCAGGAATATATCGCAGGAGTGAAAGCCGGCGGCGCAGAGTGCCATCTTAGATTGCCGCCTTAGATTCTCTTCACGTTACCCACTGGGTAAAAGCATTTTATAGTTTCTGATGTGCTTGTTAAATTCCGCTACACCTTCATCAGGGAGTGCGTGCGCTTTATTCGCCACAAGACACTCTCGCGCCTCACCGTAATCCAACCAATTAATGCCAGCCGTATAATTTTGCAATTGAAAAAAGACTTTCACCAGGGTTCGAAATACACCCTGCCGAGTCGCCAACCTTAAACCATTGAGGTAACTGTCTCGATGCACAGTAGGAAGAATTATTTTACACTGTTGTTCTTCATGCAATTCGGCATTAAGCATTATGCGAGACAGACGCCCGTTTCCATCATCAAAAGGGTGGCATTCAGAAATTAAAAACTGAATATAAATAGCCCTCGCCATCCCTTTCGGCAACCCTCGATAAAAATCAAAGCCACGGGTAAGTGTCCCTACTAAATTAGTGGGCTCAACGAAAACTGACGCTCCGGCCTTATTCACTTTTTGCTTGAATTTCCCAGGGTTTTTCCCGGCGCGCTGGGCCATCATAAATTGATGGCGTCGCTGTATAATTTCCAGTAACTCCTCCGCTGAATCCGGCGTTTCTGACATCTCTTGATAATCACTCACAATATCGTAAACAGCCAACACATCATGGCTATCTTCATGCCTATCTCCGAAAATAGTCCGCGAAAAAACGATGCTCTCTGCTTCGTCAATCTCGAACTCAGTACCTTCGATATAATTGGAAAAGTAACTTTCAAAAAATGACAAGTTCCTCCAAGAAGAAGCGTTATATTCAAAGGGGACCGGTTTAAAAAAGCAACTTTTCAGATATTGCGCTAATGATTCGAACAGTTTAATTCGCTCTAAATCGAAAGGCTCGCCCTTGGCAACCGCTAAAGCCAGCGGTGTAGTCAAAACGCCCTCTGCCGAATGAGTCGCCAGCACAGCGCTAATCATTTCGTTTAAGCGTTCAAATTCTTTAGACATCCCTAACTTATCTTTTTCAGAGAGGGCTTGATCGCGAACAGAATTCAATGAGGCTTCACCATATCGCTCCAGCTCTTTACAGAGCTGCTGCTCCACCCACTTAGCACCAAGCGCCTTCGGCACCTTGGCACTCGATCGGGTTTCAGCCAGATTTTCCATCAGGCGCCGAGGCAACCCGCTTCTGCTCAAAGCCGGCACAAATTGATCGACGAGGGTGTCCGTATCTCCAGGGAATACATTAATGGTTAACGAAGGTCCCACCTTGATTTGTGTCCGCTTCTTGACTCCAGCCATTACAAACACATGGCCATTAAACGGCTTCAATTCATGAGCTGTCCGATAAACCACAAGCGGATTGCTGTATAAATAAGCCACCACTTCATACCAACGAGAAGCCAATAAATCTGCAACCTGCTCCTCAGCCACATCGGTATAGACCCCTTGTCGAACTCTAAACAATTGTCTTTGCTTAGCCAAAGCAGCTAATCGCTTCGCTCCTTGTTCGCTTTTTGAAAAAAATAGCTCCGCCATGGCAGGATTTACCCAATGATTTATCAAGGAATAACTTCAAATAAAGATGAATATAGCGAGGCTAAACTTGATTATAGTGAATAACAAGGGATTAAATTAAATATATTGTGAATAATAAGGGATTAACTTCTCCAGCTGATTGATACGCCTAATCTCCCAGCCCCATCCAGAAGCTGTCGCTGTAACGTGATTTTTTCATGTAGATCTCCTGCGCTTAATATACGAGAAAATTCTACTTTTGGGGCCTATTAATTAAAGGGGGATTACCCTAACACACCCCACATTAAAGACAATTCGGTGACGTAGTCACTGTAGGTAATGCTGTCATCCCGAAATACGTCACGAAGGATTCAGAGTTTTTATACTATGTCGTTATGAGCCATAGTGAGTGATGTCATTGTTATCAAGCGTCATTAATTGAATCAGCTTGGGATGCACAAAGAGCTTCTCTTTCCCAGCCTGAAATTCGTTTAATACTCCAATCTCGGCCAATTTTTTGAGGTAAACGGAGGCGGTTTGGCGCTTTGCAATCCCCTTTTCCACCAAGTTCGTGATTCGGCAATAGGGCTGCTCAAAAATCACTTGCACCAACTCATGACTATAAATCTTGGGCAATGCCTGTTGGATGTATTCACCGCTGTGCTCAATCAATTCCCGAACAGCGGCTATTTTTTGGGTGGTCCATTGGGCGGTGCACTCTACCGCCTTGAGCATGTATAGAATCCACTCTTGCCACGCACCATGACTGGTGACTTGAGTCAGCAAGCGATAATAGTCTGATCGGTTGTGTAGGATATAACGACTGAGATAAAGGATCGGCAAGGTTAGCAATTCCTGCTCAATAAGGTAAAGCATATTAAGAATGCGGCCAGTTCGACCATTACCGTCGATAAAGGGGTGTATGGCTTCAAATTGATAATGACTAACCACCATTTTTATTAAGGGATCGGTTTTAGTCATAGGATCGTGGTCTTCCTCATGGAGATACTGCTCCCAGTTTGCGAGCAGGTCGCGCAGGCGTGTTTCTCCTTCCGGCGGGGTATAGATAGTTTGCCCCGTACGTTGGTTGCTCAGAGTGATTCCCGGTACTTTTCGGATCTCCATCTCGGTGGCTTTGAGGGTGCTACACACTTGTACGGCAGTATTGGTACACAATGGCCTTTTCGCCAGCCGGACAAAGCCTTGGTTTAAAGCCCTTCTATACTGCAAGGCCTCTTTGGTGGCAGGGTCTGCCGCACTTTCTTCCTGGGCATATTGAAACAATTTATCGGAAGTGGTGAAAATATTTTCGATTTCGCTACTGTCTTTCGCTTCGAGCAAAGGCAGTAAGTTAATCAATAAAGCCTGATTTGGCAGCAACTTTCCCGCTTGCTTGAGTTCCGCCAGGGCTGCTCGCGCTGGGGTACAGGCTTTTAATACCACAATGGATTCAGTGACATGCCTTGGTGGGGGCAACAAAGGGAGTTCATTGAAAGGCTGGCCTGGCTGCCACGTCATGTTTATGATATCCGCTTATTTCGACATGATGAGAGCATAGGTCGATTGCATCGACACGTAAACACAATATGTCGATATTTTCTAATTTTATCGACGTATAAAGCCTACTAAGTCTAAAAAATCGCCTTTTGCGTACATGTGATAACAGTGCTTGCTCTTTCTGTGGCGATCCTTTTCAACGGCGACCAAAAACTGACCCACCGAACTCAAACTAAATTCTCTGCTAGTACAGCTTTAAGACTAATATTCCACACACAAAAAAAGCCCCGGAGAGCAAAACTCGCCGGGGCTTTTTTAACACTACTCGCTAGCTTTTAAACTAGTGAATATCTTTCCAGTAAACGTTTTTCAACATCCACACCGGAATCAATACAAGAAAAAGAAAAGCCAGCACGTACTTGCCCATGCGCTCACGGTAAGGTCGAATTGGCTCGGCCATGTAAACCATGTAGTTGGTTAAATCCACAAGGGCATTATCGTAATCTTCTGCACTCAAAGTTTCTTTCAACGAACTCATCACGAAAGGCATGTTCACACCTGGCAATACATGGTTGTTATAACCCATGGGACGAGACTCATCTTTATAGAAGCCGTCAAGATAGCTATAGATCCAGTTCGGCCCACGATAGCGAGCGTGAAGCGTCAGATCAGGAGGCTCTACACCAAAGAATTCAGTGGCCACTTCCTTACTGACGAAGGACTTCATAGTGTCCAAAAGCTTGTCAGTGTTGAACATCAAGTTATCTTTTACTTCCTGTTCAGTCAGCCCAAGATCTTCCCCGATACGTTCATAACGCATGTATTTTCCAGAATGGCAACCTAAGCAGTTTTGAACATAAAGCTTGGCGCCACGGTATAACGAGTCGTTGTCCTGAATATCAAAATCCACTGATTTCAGTTCAACTCCCCCCGAGGCAAAGCCTAGGGGAGCGATCACACACAATATTAATGTACTGATTAACTTTCTCAATGCCCTGCTCCCATCGTAACGCGCTCTGGTACGGTTTTAGTTTTTTCGAAGCTGGTGTAAAAAGGCATCGCAAAGAAATAACTAAAATAAACCATGGTTAATAATGGAGTGACCCAATAGGGTGCCCAGTCCGCAGGCTTAACACCCAACACACCTAACGCCACCGTGCTGAAAGCAAATAAACCTAACATAGTCTTACTCGCCATTCCTTTGTAACGCATGGATTTAACCGGACTACGATCCAACCAAGGTAGGAACATTAATATCATCATCGAGCCACCCATCACCACTAAGCCCCAGAATTTTGCACTCACACCAAAGAAGTCGATGGTGACTCCTCGCAACATGGCGTAAAACGGCGTGTAGTACCAAGCCGGTGTAATGTGCTCAGGCGTGTTCAAGATATCCGCTTCGATAAAGTTAGGGGTTTCTAGGAAATACCCGCCGCCATCAGGGAAGAAGAATATCGCAGCAAAAAACAGCATCATAAAGATCACGATAGGCACTAAATCATGCACCGTGTAGTAAGGGTGGAATGGGATGCCATCAAGGGGAATACCCTCAGCGTCTTTTTTGGCTTTAATGTCCACACCGTCCGGGTTATTCGAGCCCACTTGATGCAACGCAATCAGATGGACGAACACCACGATGATTATAATCAATGGCACCAGCATGACGTGAAATGCGAAGAATTTATGCAGAATGGAATCCGAGATCATAAAATCTCCCTGCACCCATATCTGAATGCTTTCACCCACATAAGGCACGGCGCCCACTAAAGAGATAATCACTTTAGCCGCCCAGAAAGACATGTTGCCCCAGGGCAGTACATAGCCGAAGAAACCTTCCGCCATTAAGGCAAGGTAAATCACCATACCCATGATCCACACCAACTCACGAGGCCGCTGATACGAACCGTAAAGCAAGGCCCGGAAGATGTGCAAATAGATCACTAAGAAAAAGAACGTAGCGCCTACTTCATGCATGTAGCGAATAAACCAACCGCCTTCCACGTCACGCATAATGTATTCGATAGAATCAAACGCCGACTCAATACTGGGCGTGTAAAACATCATTAACCAAATACCACTCATGATTTGGATCACGAGCGCCACCATGGCGAGTACGCCAAAGTAATACCAGAAGTTAAAGTTCTTCGGCGCGTAGTACTCACTCATGTGAGTTTTGAATGCTTTTACCACCGGTAAACGTTCGTCAACCCAGCCCAAAGCGTCTGCACTTAAATCTACTATTTTAGACATTAACCAATCTCCTCTTGATCCACACCCACTACCAGTGTGCCATCATTTTTATAGCCGTAAGGAGGAACTACCATATTAGTGGGTGCTGGCACCCCCTTATAGACACGTCCTGCAAAGTCAAACTTAGAACCATGACACGGGCAAAAGAAGCCATCGAACTCCCCTTCCCCACCGTCGTCCATACGAGTCTTAGGTGCACACCCCAAATGAGTACAAACGCCTTCTAAAACCATTAATTCAGGCTTAAGAGAGCGTAAATCATTCTGGGCATATTCTGGTTGCTGATCTTCCACTGAGTCTGGATCTCTTAAATGCGATTTATCACCTTTGAGGTCGGCGATAATTTCCTGGCTGCGCTTTAAGATATAAATCGGCTTGCCCCGCCATTCAGTCTTAAACAATTGATCCACTTTCAACTTAGCTAGATCAATAGTGATCGGTGCGCCAGCAGCACGTGCTTTCGCGCTAGGCTTCCATGACTTCAAAAATGGAGTTAGCCACGCGGCCCCTCCAATCGCGCCTAACAAAGCAGTTACGCCCGTCAGCAATGTGCGTCGACCTTGATCGGCCTCCGACAGTTCAAACCTTTTCTCACCACCACTCATAGTTTTTTCTCTCTACCATTGATCCGTATTCATTAGGTTTCAGCAATCGTTCAAATCACACACATTGTCTAACGAGTTAAAGCGACATTATTCTCGCCTTTGCCCACGACACATTTTTCTTATTGGAAGTAACGGCGACGCCCACACAATCTGGTTTCACACATTTCGTCTAGATCAATTGCGCTAATAAAACCAACTTCGAAGTAATGCATTTCAGACAGCGCATTTCTAACCACGCCGTTAGCAAACCTCTACAACTGCAAATTATTAATTTCAAGGCAAACCCCCTCAAAATATAGCAGCCTAATTAAATTATGTGCTTTTTAATAAAATTAGACCCAATACAGAAACCTTCAAAATTGCGGAGCATTCTACTCAACCGACTTTTCAATGTCATTAAAAACTTTAGCCTTTAAGGGGAATACCCCGGTAATATCTTTGCTATAAGCAGGGCCTACAAAAGTTTGCTGGCCACCCTGCAAATACTTCCGCTCCAACACACCGAGACGAAACTAAAACACTCGCAGTTAACCGCCATAGACGCTCCCGAAAAAACCCTCACAATATCGATAAACCATTGATTATAAATAAATATATACTACCCACCAACAAGCAAAGCGAATCAGACCGACGAAACAGTTAAAAGCCGAGCCACGAAAACTTCGCCACTACTTCACCAAGGCCTGACCAGCAGTTCAGTTAATATTAAACGCCTTAAAATATGCGCTCGCGGAGCGTCCCGAGTCATCCACCACCCTTACCGAATGGTTACCACTCTCAGCAGGCCAAAAAAAAGGGTGGCTTGGCTCACTGCTCCCCACAAATCGATCATTAATAAACCAAAATAACTTTTTAACATCAGGATCAACCACCGCCGCCAGCGGCACTTTCACCGTTTCACCATTGCCGCGCTGAAGCGCATATGCCAGGCGTGTCTGGGGCGAGCGAATCACCGGCAGCAAGCCTGAGCGACTTTTTTGATCCAGACTGCAATCCTTTGAGTAAGCAGGCGGCGTTTTAAGCGAGATTCCTGCCTGTCTGAAAATACGCTGAAAATCCGAACGCCAAAATTCATAGACCTTCATTGTGGAAATCGCCGCATCGAACTCGCAAGCCCGCTCCCCGGTATCGTTTAAAACAGGCACAGCACGATAGACATCAGACACTTTAATAGGCGACACACCGGGAATAAACGGCGACAGCTCAGTAGAAGGGCAGTGCTTGCCGGGCAAATCGCCGGTGTGACGACACATCGCCACTTGCTTCACANTTAGCCCCGGCGTCCACAAATCCAATTCAGCAGACCATCCCGCCTTGGGCACCAGTGCATCGACAATGGCAAACAATAAAGGCCCCGCAGCCGTTCTGCCGACAAAAGCATCATTGCCACTGCCATCGAAATTACCCACCCACACTGCGACCACATAATCCCCAGAAACCCCTACCGCCCAGGCATCTCGAAATGCCCACGATGTACCGGTCTTCCACGCCACGTCATTGCTACGCCCCGCTCGTCCACGACCCTCTCCCACCAGTCCCTTATCCTCAAGTACAAGCCCCTGACCATGGCTAGCACTGCCCCGCTGAAAATCAATCTGATCCGGTGCGGGATTATCCTTTAATATGTTTAACACCAAATAACTGGCTYCCGGGCTAAGCAAACGCGTTAACGTCCCTTTCTTTTCGGAATCGTCGACCCGGCCCGAGGCTTTTTCAAACCCACCTTGATTAGCCAACATAGCGTACAACTGAGCCAACTCCAGCATTGACACCTCTCCACCCCCCAAAGCAAGTGCAAGCCCGTAATGGGATTCTTGCTTGAGGCCAGTAACACCGGCTCGCTTTAAGAAACCATAAAAGCGTTGCTTTCTTAATTGAGACTGCAATTGCACCGCCGGCACATTGCGGCTTTCGATCAAGGCGTCTCTGGCTAGAATTGGCCCGCTAAATTTCTTATCGTAATTTTCAGGGGTAAATCCTCCGAAGCGAGCGGGAGAGTCCCTTAACAGCGTCATCGGATGAATCAGACCTTCATCCATGGCCAAGCCATAGACAAACGGTTTCAAGGCCGAACCAGGGGACCGTTTCGCCAACACGCCATTCACCTGGCCTGAAATCTCGTGATCCAAAAAATCAGCGGAACCCAGCATTGATTCGATTTGCATGGTTTTATAATTCAGCAACAACACCGCCGCATTGGAAATCCCCAAATTCGATTTGGTGGCAATGTAATCGGTGACAATGGCTTCAAGGTGCTTTTGTTTCAACCCATCCAGCGTTGTAGTGACATACCCCGAATCCCAGCGAGACTGCTGTTGGGCCATGTAATCAACAAAATGAGGTGCCAAAAAAGGTAATTTTTCAGGACCGCGCACCCGCAGAGGTAAATTAAAATATTTCCCCTGGCCTGCATCAGCAGGGTAACTTAGCAGCCAACGCGAAAACAAATTCCCACGCGCAGTAGAAAGCGTTGCAAACCCTTGCGCTGAATCCGGCGTCCGCCGATTGGGGTTTTGAGGAACCACCGCAAGCGTTAACGCCTCGAGCAAATTTAACTGATGCGGTTTTTTATTAAAATAAATTAAACTGGCCGCTCCAATGCCTTCGATATTTCGCCCGTATGGAGCCAAATTCAAATAACTTTCTAAAACCTCCTGCTTGGTATAATGACGAGTCAGCTGAATCGCTCGAAATATTTGTTCTACTTTGCCCATCACCGTATTAGACGCAATTTGCCAACGCAATCGCGCCACCTGCATGGTAATGGTAGAGGCCCCTATGCGGCGTTGCTGACTGATATAAGTCGCCCAAAAAGCCCTTACAAGCGCGATGACATCCACTCCGCCGTGCTGAAAATAATGCTGATCTTCATACATTACCGTGGCGCGAATGAATTTATCGGAAATGTCTTGCAAGGGCGTATATAAACGATAACGTTGATCTTGCGCCAAGCTCAGTCGAAGTAATTGCCCGTCCTTATCGGTATAGGCTGTGGAGTAGACGGTGAAGGTTTTTAATTCAGGTTTAGGGCCGCCCCAATAAGCCATTAATAAACCCGCCATCAACAAGCTCCCCACACCGAACCCCCAACACAATCCCGCCCCCCAGCGCCTACACCCGCGGAGCAATGCGTTGATCACGAGGAAGGCAGCACAATGAATTTACCCGCCGCAGAGATAGCCCGTATGGATCGGTCATACATTGATTCAGCATAAGTCGGCGGGATCACAAACTCACCTGCCGCACTAAGCTTCACTTTATAGCTCAGCTCTCGAACCGAGCTGCCAAAATCGCCGTAATAAACCACTCGATCCTCCCGCACATCAACGTAATCGGCACGCCAGTTATAAGCCGTTCGGGATACCGAATCACGAATCACCTCAAAACCACCCGGCAATAAATCCACAATGGCAATATTACTTAACTGCTTCCCCTCTAATGCCCGTACACGTATACGTACGGTCACGTTTTGGCCCTGCTCAAACGACGTAATGGCTTGACCGTCCTCATCCAAAAAGTCTCGCTGAATTTCAATGCCCTGTTTGACCACGCCTGGAAACTCTCGATCGTACCCCGATTGCACATTTAAATAATAAAGTGCTTGATCGCCGTTCACGGTAAGGCTCTCAGTCTCCACCGAATAATCTGCGCTTAAAAAAGGTTTTCTCAGTGCAACTAATTGCTGATCTTTGCGATTAACAGAATGAGCCACAAAGGAAATCACTTCATCCAACGTGGTCTCACTATTTGCTGCGGTGACAATTTCACTGTAAGCCCCCAAGGCTAAAATGCTGTAGGCTGCAGAAATTGTATTGTATTGGCCTTTAAATATTTTATCGGTTAGTTGAAGTATTTCTTCACCGTGTAAATCTTTTGCTTGTTGATGAAAATGCTTTGCCAACAAATACACGTACTGTGCATCTTGAGCTAACTCCGAATGGAAATCATCGGTTTGCCGATTACCCCAAGCACCCATTTCATAGTGTTGGATTAAGGCATTGGCTACTTTCTCTTTCTTTAGCAACTGATACGTCGCCGCCATGTAAGAAGACAGCAAATCACGCTGCCAGGTTTTCGGATGTTCAACGTTAAGGTACTCTTCCAGGTCAACCAAGTAATTAGTAGTCACCTCACCAAGCCGGGTAAGCAAGTAAATGGCATTGGCTCGATCTCGAGCCTCCGAAAGCGAATCAGCAGGCTGGGCCACATAATGTCTTAAATAGGATTGACCTTGAACCAATAATTCCGACGGCACAGGGTAGCCTTGATCCCTTGCCTCAATCAGAAAATGCATCACATAAATCGTGGGGTATGCAACAGATCGGTTCCCTCCGGGCCAAAAAGAAAACCCGCCATCGCTCATTTGACGCGCGCGCAATTGAGTAATCAGATGATCAAAATATTCTGTCACCTTGGGTACGTAAGAGGCGTAAGAGGCGTAAGCAGGATGGCTCATTAAACCCACCAACGGAAATACTTTACTCACCACTTGCTCAGTACAACCATGAGGAAACGCGTCCAGATAGGAACTCAGCCCATCCACCAACACCAACGGACTCGCCGATGCGGACACAAACTGCCGGGACAATTCAGCGCGCATGGATCGCTGAGGCACTAACTCAAGACTAGAGTCATTATTAAAACCACTTTCAAAATGGGAATAATAAGGCGTTGCCGGGCGCACACTTAAACTAGCGCTACGACTCAGTACTTCGTCTTTGTGTGTCGCCGTGAATTTCAAGTTGGCCGAGCCAGGCATTTGTTTGGCTTTGACTTTAAAGCGCGCCTTGCCCTCACCGCCTTCATCAATAGTAAGCGTCACTTTAGTCTTACCCATTAATGTCAAATGCTTTGAAGCCGACACCTCTAGAGTAATCGGCACATCCTCACCTGAGCCTTCAATTAAATTGGCCACCCCTACCGTCACCCAAAACTCATCGCCAGGAGCCGCTTGAATCAGCACATGGGGGGAAATCACAAACGGTCCGCGAACCACGGTGGAATCCCGAGCCACCCCCATGGATTCATCCGCCACGGCCACGGCCATCACTACCAACGAACCTGCATAGGAATTTGGCACCTCGAAGGTCACTGTTTGTAGCGCCTCAGTCGCCTCCATAATACCGGACCAAAACACCGCCGGTTTATCCGTACTGCGGGCAAATGGATTGAGATTTTTTGCGACCGCCCGTGACCGAACACCACCACCAGTTGCCGATAATTGTTTTAATAATGCAAACTCAGGCAAAATCAAATCCAGTATCTGCAAAGTGTCGACATCAAGCGCGCGCTTCTTTAAGAAATGCCCCAAAGGATCCGGCGTTGTGTATCGCGCCACTTGTAAAATACCTTCATCAACCGCAAACACCATCAGTTTCGAAGGCTTAGAAGTCTTAAAGCCAATGGTCATTGGCTTGCCAGGGCGGACTATGTCATCAATCGTTAATTCCACTTCCACCCGGTGTTTGCTTTGATCAATTGAGAACGGTTGTACCGCATAACTCAAAGGACTCGTAAATATCTCCTCAGAACCCACGTCACGCACAAAGGTC
Source organism: Moraxellaceae bacterium (assembly GCA_002401525.1). Taxonomy (GTDB): domain Bacteria; phylum Pseudomonadota; class Gammaproteobacteria; order Pseudomonadales; family UBA3067. The sequence continues at coordinate 22,868 of NVTH01000010.1, forward strand.
ACATTAACGTACCCGTTGCCCTCTAATCCTTTCGGCATCTGAATCGTTTGCACGCTGCTTTCGGTGTCAGTTTTAAACCATTTAAAACTGTGTACTTTATTGGTTTCAATGGAAATAAGTCCCGCGCCGGAATAAGGCGCTCGAATACTCATCTCGATCAGCTCACCGGGCAAGTAATCTTTTTTATTAAGCTTCACTTGAAGCTCCGCATTTTTATCAATCTTACCGGCAAGATTACCCACACCCACCACTGAATATTCCACCCGAGATAAACGGCGCTGTTCAGCATCGTAAATTTCCACCGCAAAATCACCGGGCTGTGCAGTGTTGATAACAAACTCATGCCCGAGCGCAGCAATCTCCAAAGCAGCATCAGACAACTGGTTTTCTTTTTTCACGGTTTGATATTGATAGGTTCCATTGCGTTGCTTCACTAAGCTAGAGACGCTTTCTATCTCCAGTTGTTTAATGCGTAAACCTGGCAATGCAATTTGTTTTAAGTCCGGATCAATGGCTATAAACTGAAGCGTCCTTTGGCTCTTACTATTAATGTAGTCCAACGCGCCGTCCGCTTTATAGCCTATTAAATGAGGTAAGGGCGAAATCAAGGCGTGATTGGACGCCAACACACTGCGGCCACCCCCTTGATCAAAGCCTTCCGCAATAAACTGTAATTGGTAAGTACCCGCCCTAAAGCGCTGCAGATCAATGGCAAATTCAGCCTTACCATCCACGTCTGTTTTCTGGGTGGCTAAGCGCTCGCTCAAACTCAAGGGTTTATCATTTTGACTAATATAGGGGTCCGTAAAGTAGTATTCTTTAAACTTGTTAAACGAAAATTTCGCAGGATTAATAATAACTCGCCCGGTCATTTTGCGACCTTGAGCAGGCACACCAAATAGATTATTTAACGTTACTGCAGCGTTGATTACTTCATCGGTATTCCAGCCTTTGTCAAAGCGACCCGTTAATTTACTCTCTATCTTTAAGGTATCGGGCTGAAACTCTTCTACTCGAAAAGACGCATCACCAATCTGTCGACCACGGTGTTTATTATCCCGCACAAGATGCAGCGACACTTGATAGCGGCCCGTGTCCGAAGTGGCTTGGGTAGGGTATTTGAAATCAAAAAATCCTTTTTCGGGCAGCAAGATTCGGGTCACATTCACCTCGTTGTGGCGCGGCCCCCTGACAATAATTTCCAGAGGAATCCCCTCCACTGAACTTAAATCAAGCTGTTTAACAATCGCACCAATATTGACTTCTTCGCCAGGCCGATAGATGCCTCGATCAGTGAACAAATAGGAATTTAATGAATCCTTACGATGTCGCGATGTTTTTATGCCGCCAATATCAAAACGCGACAAATTAATTTGACGCGAGTGTCGATTAAAGGGAATAAACGATAAATCATGGTCAGTTTTTACGACATAAACCGTGGGGGTTTTTTCGTCATCAAAATCTTTCGTCACCGGGATCGACACATGACCCCGCTCGGAGCTTAATTGACTAAAAATTGGAACGCCATTTTTACCCAACAATTCAACCCGAGCCCCTGAGACTGGGTCGCCGGTTTGAATCGATTGAATAAAAAGCTCGTGACTTTGATCCGCATTATTTTTAACAATAAGACCGAGATCAGTCACTAAGATTAATCGCGAATCATTGACTCGATAAATTTCTCTATTTCTAACCGGGTCCCAGCCTTTCACATCCACAAAAAACAAACCGAAACGATTTTTTTCCTCAGGAAGGTACTGACTAAGATCCAATGAAGAATAATTAACACGCTTAGGGTGCAGGGTATTAAGGATTACGTTTTTCGTTTCAAACTCAGACAGATGACTACTATCGAATTGCCAGCCCTTAAAATCAGGGTGACTAATATCACCTCGAGTTTGCGATACCAGGTGATAAATCTGATTATTCAAAAGCTTACCGATGCGATATTGCAGACCTGACACACCGCGCGTGAGCACACTTAGTTTATGATCACCTGAAAAGGTGAGTACCGAACCTTCGCCAGCAAAATCAACTTCTTTGGGGTAATTCGGGGTGGCTAACACATTGTGATACAACGACCCATGCACAAATTTATTAACCGATTTAAACCCCGCATTAATTTTAACGTATAACTGCCGACCCTCAGGCACATCGAATATAAAATTAAAACGCTTTGAATAATTTCGAGCATTGGGAATTAACGTTAACGACAGCTTTTCACTGCTCGCCAACATTGCCTCCGTCACCTCCCCTGGAGCACGCCAAGTGCCTCGACTTTGCGCCGTATCTTTATAGGGCAACAGATAAACACTAAGCTTACTCAACAACTCTTGTTCCGCTAAATCATCCGTAAACTCAAGCAATAATACTTGCTCAGGATCGTTGCTTTGATTTCGAACAATCTGGGTTCGCGCGGCAGATACCTTTAAGAAACTGTATAAATCGGGAATCAGCACTTTATCGCTAACCTGCTCTTTAGAGGGCGGCCCCCCGAGCAGGGATTTTATATCAGCCGCTGCAACCACAGTCATGTAGTTGGGCTCCACAGGCAAACTTAGCGGCTCAGAAGTAAGGTACGCTTCTCGCTGATTTTCATCATAAGTTATTTCAAATAGGTAGGGGGTTAGATCTGCTTCAATCGGTGCATTGGAGGGTCGCATGCCCATGGTTATATTTTTTTCAAAGGATTGTTTGTCCACAGGATGGCTAAACCTGATGGTAGACACCACTCGTCGTACCGATAGATTTTGAGGATCTTGATAAAACTCAGTCTCCGCGAATTCAACCGAAAAATCTTCTGTTCTAAATGGGTAGACATTTTCTGATAAACGGGTTTCAGAAGAAAATAGCGCCTCATCCAACGTCACCGTGTACTCTATGCCTGGAGGCCAATCCGTATCCGGCTGAAACTGCAGGCGCCGATCATCAAGCCACTGCCACTGGCCTTTTTTCGCCGGTGATAACGACACACCTTGGGTAATTTTCTCTCCCACCAAATCAATGCGCGCAACCGACGGAACCCCCTCTGGCTGGGGTTGATCTTGATGCAATTGTGCGTAGTCGTAGACAAACGCAATCTGTAAATTATCATGCTCAGCGTTTTTTTTGTTGGCGGTGAGTCTAGGAGAACTCACTTCCGCCATGACCGTAATGGGCTGCGGTAGCATTTGGTAAAAATGATAGCCCACACCCGTCAGAATCAATGCGAGTACAGCGCCAGAAAATACGCCATAGAATACACCAGGCCGACTTCGGCGAAATCGCCCCAGAGAAACCAGCCAACTTGGCGCGTCCCAACGCCAACGGCCCAATATCAAAACCACAAGCTTGAATGGAAAAAATAACACTGACTTCATAATATATCCCTTACTCTTACTGCTACCACGATCACCTCCAGTCGGTCAGCCGTTGCAACAACACCCAACCTTATTGCACAGGGCCTACAGCATACATCCAACATAGGTTTTTTGGGTGCTCGAAATAGGATGAATTATTGCAAACGAGCACAAAGTCCCATTCACCATAAGGCAAGACACTGGCATTCCGGTTAGCCGCTAGATTAAATAGAAGAATTCAGAAAAGCTGGGTTACGTGAAACAACACCTGAGGAAATTAGCTTGTCGCAGCGCTGTTGAGGGATATATTGAGAGCGGGGAATGCATTAAGAGCAGGGGAATTTATGACGGAGATTAACAGTACACCACCGTATAAAACAAACCAAAGTGGGAATTGGAATTTTGACCCACAAGAGGGTTTTCGATTGGACAGGAATAATCGCCAAAATCCTTAACGACGGACCTCGTTTGCCAAAATAAGCAAAGAAATCGGCAAAGAACTCGAAAGAAGCTGCAGAAGAAAAAGGTGTGTCATTTGCACCTTTTTCTTCTCGAGCAGACGCTTATTGACTCAAGCCAGCAAAATAGGCAGCCAAATTAGCCGCATCGTCATCAGACAAGCTAGCAGCCATAGGCCCCATCACTGCATCAGTACGAGTGCCGTCACGGAAAGCAATGATTTGCTTGCTCAAATAAGCTTCTTTTTGGCCCGCTAGATTCGGCCACATTGGGTTAATGCTCACGCCCGCCGCACCATGACATCCTGCACACATCGCTGCTTTAGCTTTACCCGCCGCCGCATCGCCTGCGCCGTAAGCCATTCCAGTAGCCAACATTGCCATTACAAAAGCTGCACTTATTTTTTTCATCGAAACACCACTCCAAAAATTTTCATTAGCCGGTCAGCGGCCATAATAAAAGCCGTGCCACTTTAATACTATAGACGCCAACAAACAAATTTAATCGGGGAAGTATTTGCTAGGGTCTCGTAAGGCCCGAGGCTCGGCCACAATTGCTTATTTAATTAACCCAAACCCGCGCATTACGAAACATGCGCATCAAAGGCCCATCTTCTTGCCACTGCTTCGGGCTCCAAGAGTGCTGCAACGAGCGAAACACGCGTTCGGGATGGGGCATAAGTATCGTTGCTCGGCCATCTTCACTGGTTAATGCGGTAATGCCTTGAGGCGAACCATTGGGGTTTTGGGGATAGACCTCGGTACTTTTCCCAGCGCTATCCACGTATTGCCCAGCGATCAACCCTTGTTGCTGACACAGACTTAAATCGTCGCCATCGAACTGAGCCCGCCCTTCACCATGGGCCACCACAATCGGCAGAGAAGCGCCTTGCATGCCGTTAAAAAATAACGATGGCGATTCTGAAATACGCATTGACGTTAATCGCGACTCAAATTGTTCGGACTGATTCCTTAAGAACTTTGGCCAACTTTTTGCACCCGGAATCAAAGCCTTGAGATTGGACAGCATTTGACAGCCATTACACACCCCCAACGAAAACGTATCATCGCGAGCGAAGAATTGCTCGAATTGCTGACGTGCTAGAGGGTGAAACAAAATGGTTTTAGCCCAGCCTTCGCCTGCTCCCAACACGTCCCCGTATGAAAACCCGCCGCACGCCACCAAGCCTTTAAATTCATCCAATGTGACAGCACCACTGAGAATCTCACTCATGTGCACGTCCACCGATTCAAACCCAGCACGATTAAAGGCAGCCGCCATTTCAATGTGCCCGTTGACGCCTTGCTCTCGCAGAATCGCCACCTTGGGGGCAATCTCTAAGCCAATGTAAGGCGCACAAACATCCTCGTTTTGATCAAACGGAATGGACACAAACAAACCATCATCTTGATCGTTTTTAATGGCGTTAAATTCTTGCTCAGCGCAATCAGGGTTATCTCTTAAGGCTTGTAGTCGATAGCTAGATTCCGCCCAGCACTGTTGCAACTCCGCTCGCGAGTTCGTATATAAAAYCTCAGATGCGAGGGTGATCGATAAAGACGGAGGGCTAATCGTTTTTTCGTTAACGCAACCTATGGAATGAATACAGTGATCCAATCCAAACCGTTTCGCGGCATCCAATACTGCCGAACCCTCTGATTTGCGTACCTGAATAACGCCTCCAAGCTCCTCGCTGAAAAGCGCCGCAAGTACGTCTTGTTCATCACCGATCACCGCATCAAGGCTCAACTCAACCCCACAGCGCCCCGCAAACATCATTTCACACACACTGGTGAGCAGACCGCCGTCGGAACGATCGTGATAGGCCAACAATTGGTCCGCTTGCATTAAATGCTGAATCAAATCGAAATAATTTTGCAACAACTCAGGGCGATGTAAATCCGCCACCTCATTGCCCACTTGGTTAAACACTTGCGCCAAAGCCGATTGCGCCAAACGATTCGCGCCTTCACCCAAGTCAATCAACAGCAACTCAGTTTCACCTTGATCCAATAATAACTGCGGAGTCACCGATTTGCGCACATCTTGCACCGGTGCAAAAGCAGAAATCACCACTGACAAAGGCGCCACCACGGATTTATCCGCCCCCTCATCCTGCCAAGAAGTCTTCATGGACATGGAGTCTTTGCCCACTGGAATAGCAATGTCCAGCGCGGGACACAGCTCCATGCCTATGGCACGCACGGTTTCGTACAAGGCTTGATTTTGCCCAGGCTCTTCGGCCGCCACCATCCAATTCGCCGATAACTTAATATCCGCCATTTTTGCAATCCGAGCTGCGGCAATATTGGTAATGGCTTCACCCACCGCCATACGGCCTGACGCCGCCGGATTCACCACCGCTAGCGGCGTTCGTTCGCCCATGGCCATGGCTTCTCCCACCACGTCATTAAACGAGCTCGCAGTCACCGCAACATCCGCCACGGGCACTTGCCAAGGGCCCACCATTTGGTCTCGGCACACCAATCCCGTCACACTACGATCGCCAATGGTAATTAAGAAATTCTTGCTCGCAACAGTAGGTAAACGCAACACTCGCTCAATGGCTTCACTTAATTCAACTTGATCAAAATCTAAGTCACGCTGAGGAATACTTTGGCTGTCATATTGACGATGTAATTTCGGCGTTTTTCCGAACAGGACCTGCATTGGCAATTGCACAGAATCCTCGCCAAAATGGTCATCGTGCAAGGAAAACTGCTCCTCTTCAGTGGCCTCTCCAAGAATCGCCACCGGGCAACGTTCACGACTGCAAATTTGCTCAAACAGCGCCACACTCTCCGGCGCGATGGCTAGGACGTAGCGCTCCTGGGACTCATTACACCAAAGCTCCATCGGCGACATGTCCACCTCATCGGCGGGAATCTCGCGAAGCTCTAATTGCGCGCCACGGTTATGGTCGCCTACTAATTCAGGCAACGCATTGGACAAACCGCCTGCGCCGACATCATGAATTGAGAGAATGGGGTTATTCTTTCCCATAGCCCAGCAGTGATCGATCACTTCCTGGCAACGCCGCTCCATCTCTGGGTTGCCTCGCTGCACAGAAGCAAAATCAAGATCCGCATGACTGTCCCCCGAACCCATGGAGGAAGCCGCACCGCCTCCTAATCCAATGAGCATGGAAGGGCCGCCGAGCACTACAATTTTGGAGCCGGGAGGGATATTCAGTTTATCGACGTGCTGTTCAGCAATATTGCCTAAACCGCCGGCAATCATAATCGGCTTGTGATAACCCCAAACTTGCTCACCTTGGACACTGTTCCCCAGAGCTTCGTAACTTCTAAAGTAGCCGCAGATATTCGGGCGACCAAACTCATTGTTAAACGCCGCGCCGCCAATAGGCCCCTGCAACATAATTTCCAAAGAAGAAGAAATTCGCTCGGGATAGCCATAGGGTTTTTCCCAAGCCTGAGAAAAACCTGGAATATGAAGATTGGAAACGCTAAAGCCAGTTAATCCCGCTTTGGGTTTAGATCCCCGGCCAGTGGCGCCTTCATCTCTGATTTCTCCCCCAGATCCCGTGGCTGCCCCAGGGTGAGGCGCAATTGCGGTGGGATGATTGTGAGTCTCCACCTTCATCAATATATGCACCGGTTCGGTGGTAAAGCCGTAACTGCCGGACTCACTTTCTGCGTAAAAACGTTGCGTTTGATGCCCTTCAATCACTGAACAATTATCGTGATACGCGGACAACACTCCGCCGCTGTAATTGCGGTGCGTATTTCGAATCATATCGAACAAGGATAAATCCTGCTCCTGACCATCGATAGTCCAACTGGCATTGAAAATTTTATGGCGGCAATGCTCCGAATTCGCTTGAGCAAACATCATCAACTCAGCATCGGTAGGATTGCGCTTTAACGCGGTAAAATTTTCAAACAGGTAATCAATTTCCTCGCTGGACAACGCAAGCCCCAAAGTACCGTTGGCACTGCGCAAGGCTTCTACCCCTTCAGCAAGCATATCTATGTGCTGAATCGGCCGCGGGTCGCCGTGTTGAAATAACCCCGCAAGGGATTGCTCTACGTCCCCAAGAATGAGCGTCTCAGTCATTCGATCATGCAAATGAGCAGAAACCGCCCACCAATCCGACGCGTTTAATGCGGAACTCGACTCGTCCGCAGCGAATTGAACCGCGTACTGAATGCCTCGCTCAACTCTCAATACCTTACTCAAGCCAACATTACGCGCAATATCGGTCGCTTTGCTCGACCATGGCGACACCGTGCCCAAGCGCGGCACCACAATACAATCCGCCTGTTGCGCTAATTCCTGCACACTAGCAACACGCGTCTCGGTTCCCCCCGGAGACAATAAAGACTCCAAATCCTGACTTTCCTTGGCAGACAATTTTTCTTTTAAATCAACAAAATAAACATAGCTTGCAGTGACTCCGGCCACCGCCGGCAGATCACTCTGAAGCTGATTAAGTAGGTGTTCATTTCTAAAGTCAGAAAGCGCAGACGCGCCAAGAAGTACTAGCATTCTAATCTCGCGGAACTAGTGAACTAAATTAACCATTGCGATGAACGCAAAGGGGGAGGTGAATTCAAGGCGCCAATGATAATAAATCTAACCGTCCCATGCGAACTTCCGATTGAATTAACACCGATAATTTTCTAATCAATCGATTTTGTGAGGTGATGGCCCCGGTGCAATCGCCATTGCGCCTGAATCAAGCACAAATCAATCGCACGTCAGAAGACATTTTTATGACAAACGCTGAAGCAACCAAGAAAAGGCGAGACACACTGCGGTGGCCTAGCGATGAGGAGCCTGGAACGATGAGAGGCCCAGGGGAATCAATTCATGCCTTTGATTCATAGGTGACACTGGATTGACCACTATCTTTAACCCGAGGGTGTCGCAGTTAATCCGATGATTTCTGTTAACGCGCGCTACGGACGAGTCTTGCTCAAAGTCGATTGCAATCCACTCACGGCGCTTTCAATTTCGACCTCTAA
>NVTH01000011.1 GCA_002401525.1 Moraxellaceae bacterium
GCTGGGCGATGGAAGAGGCGGCGCGCACGCTCGCCGAATGGGACGCCCGCGCCGGCGGCGATTGCGGCGTGAAGCTCGCGGTCAATCTCTCGGCGATCCAGCTGCAGCGCGACCAGATCAGCGCGATGGTGAAGAACGCGCTCGATGGAACCGAAATACAAGTGGCCGGATTGTTACCAAATCCCAAAGTAATGCGATAAATAAAATTTTGTCCCCAGCGGTCTACTCCATCAACGCTAAGCGTCGTCCATGGCACGTTGCCTTCAGTATTATCACAGCTGCCAGCGGTACTATCGGAAATACCATCACCCGTTACGTCGGGGCATGGCATCCTGGAATTCACAAAGGTAAATCCGTGAATCGCAGTGACTATATTTTTCATCATCTGCCGAGTTTGTTTTAATTTTAATTGTTGACGTTCATTGATGGTGGAAGTGCCAGTAGACAAAAAAACACTGACACTGCCAAGCACCATAACCAACATAAGTAAGACTAAAACAAGACCTTGATCATGGCCCTTTCTCCGAAACCTCTTGCTTCTGAGTCGGCTGCGATTACTGTACACGTTAGAGAACTCTTGTTCTGTTAGGGAGTATTTTCATTGACAGGCTGATACGCTTCTTGAAGGATCGATTGGTCGTGCATCCAAATTTGCCCAGGCTTTAATTGCAACACAGTCTTGTTGGAGGTGATTTCTGCGGATCTTTGTTGAAAGTCATAGTTTTTAGGATTCACCAATATTCCATCATCGATCATTTGGTTTTTTAAAGTATTCTTGTTGTTTATCCAAGCAACGTTTTTATTGTCTTCTCGCAATATTATTCCTTGTAGCCATACATCGTAATTGTTAATAACGACGATTGGGTCCAATGATGGCGTGTCGCTTGCGGTGTCTGAAGAAGGGTTTAGGGTATTAAACCGTAATCGATCTAATTGAGTACGGACCTGGTCCGTGGTAAATAAACGTTGCAATTGGTTGACGTTATATTGATCGGAGATTGCGGGGCTACTAACGCTCAATAGGCTGGCAAATATAAAGGGGTATGAAAGAGACCGTGTTCGATGAGCGAATGTTAATAAGTCGAAAGACTTCACGCTATTCTTCCTCCAAAGTACGGATGGTATACCAAGTCAATTTACAGTGGCCGAYTAAATTAGGGTCGATTTCGTGAGGTGAAATTTCTGCAATCTGTTTGATAGAACATTGAGTGGTGTGACTTAATCCTTTACCAAAGACGTGTAGATCATTTAATACAGCGAATAAATCCTCTTCGTGCAAGAGCCTAAATCCCAACGACATTTGGCTGCGAAAAAGACTGAGCTGAGAGCTATCAATTTCTGYGTAGGAAATTGTGGATTGTTGTTGTTCTGAAATCTTATAGTTAATTTCGGGTATGCCGAGTCGATTCGCGGTATCTTGTATGGTTTCGATCAATTGAAGACGGTTTTCGGGGCCAATGATGCCTTTTTTCACCAAGCCTTCAAATTCTTTCGTCATGGTGTCAATAATGTTTAGGTTCGTTTCCGCTTGTTGATATTTGGTTTTTAAGGAAGCGAGGGCGCGGCTTTTTTGAGTGTGTTCGACGTCGGTAGCGTGAAAAAAATAATAGGCTAATAACGMAAAAAAAACGCTGCTTCCAAGACCCAGCACCGACATAGAGAGTTGGCTTTTTTTAACGCGCCAATTGAGCTGTTTTAACATCGCGTATATTATTCAAAGTGAGTTGGAAAGAAAATTCGGCTTGGGATAATCTAATTTCTTTACTGGCTTCTAGGGATTTATTGGAGCCAGTTAGATTAGATTGTGGCCGAGGGTCGATCTCTAAATTAATGATATCGAGGTTCAGGGTGCGAGGATTGTTTTCCAGTTGGGTTAAGAAGTTTTGTACTTGATTGTAAACTTTTCGATAATTATTTTGATCGAGACTGATCCAGCCCGATACGATGGCAGTTTGAAGTGGTATGGATTCAATGAGTTCGCCGTTATCATCGTATTGTTCTTCATCGCCCTGCTGTTGTTGAAGCTGCTCCGCGTCGTCGAAATTGCTGCTATTAAGTTGTCCAACCGATGTACTGGTGGATCTAAGCCATTTTACTTTATTGAGGTGTATTCCTGTAAATTCAGGCCTAGAAATGACACTGCTTAGCGTAAGCATTAAATCCAGGGGGGAAAGCCCTTGCTCATGCTCTAATTTTCGAGTAAGTGCGATTGAGGTCTTAATAAAGTGTGCTTTGTTGAGCGTCTGTTCTATCGGTAGAAACTGTTTATCGTAAGCAGTCGTGAGGTAATCGGTTTGCGCTGTGAGGAAAGTGCTGGATTTTTTTAGGGCAAGCGCTTTTGAAATAAATGTTTGAGCCACCACAATATTAACCAGAAAAATAAATAAAGAGGCCGCAGAAAGGGTAAAAGAAAGTCTACGTTGGGCGTCATAGCGCCGGTCTTGTCGGTTGCTGTATTGATCTTTCGTGGTGCTGTGTTTATTACAAATCCATGTGAAGCACGAATCAGCATAAAGCGAATCAGCATTTTTTAGCCCGAGTGATTTATGCAATTCATCGAGCTTATGAATATGAAACATGACATGGTCAGAAAATGATATCGATGACGATATGGCATCATAATGAGAGCTATGGCAGATTATATGGACATCCAAATCATCGTTGTAACCGAGTAATTTTTGATTGGTTAAAAAGAACGTTGTTTGAATGATCTCATTTGCAATCATACTGCCAATATTAAATCCACGGTCTAATTTAACGGGCGCAAGACGACTGAATTTAAGCCGTCCGTTTTTAAAGTAAGACTCTCGTACACTGGTAGTAGTTTGTTGGCTTAGCAGTAAAACGTGGGTTTCGTTAGCTTTGAGAGTCTTTAGCAAATATTTACTTAGAATTGGCAGAGACCATATGCCTTGGATCGGAACCTCCCATTTAAGGAGTTTATCAATCCAGGGCGTGAGTAGTTCAGGGTTTGATATGCCTGCAAAAAGATAGAGATCCTTCCGAGGTGGCTTTTGGTTGCGTTGTTGAAATTCGACGTAGGTGTGTTCTGCATCTCGAAATAAACGATTTTTGTAACGTTGTATCAGTGCATTCTTAGCACTTCCAAACGCGTGGGGTATTTCTTCGAAGCGAAAATCCTCTTCAATAACGTCAACGATAAATTTTATGGGAAATTTAGGCAAGCAGGCCAGGTAAAGTTCAAACGATTTAAATCCTTCAGTGTCAGCATGGAAGCTGACTTTGCCCGTTAGTTTCTTCCCATTCCAATGAAAAGAAATTAATTTTTCGCCTTTTAGGAATAAAATTCGCTTCATCGTATCTCTAAATGTCGATTTGAGTCATGGTGTCATAAACTGGCCCAAGCACGGCCACCATAATCCAAAGCATAATACCCCCCATGACCACCGTTAGCAGGGGCTCTAATGCAGGTTCCAATTTTCCAATGGATTCTTTCACTTCTCGGTCGTAAAAATAGCTCGCATTGAGCAATGACTCGTCGAGGTTTCCGCTAGTTTCCCCCACTCGAAGCATACGAATCACCAGTGGCGGAAATAGCCCGGTACTTTCGAATGCATCACTAATTTTTTGGCCGTCCGAAATAGCGGCGTGCGCAGTACTGATGGCTTTTTCTACTGAAGAATTGTTCACTAACTTTTTAGAAATCTCCAAGCTATCCAATACCGTGATGCCGCTACTGTACATTAACGCAAAATAATTGGTAAACCGCGCTAGGATAATATGAAACATGAGTTCGCCAACCACGGGAATTTTAAGTTTATAGACGTCGAGCTGATCACGAAACCTTGGAAACGTTCGTGCTGAAATCTTAATTAAAAATACCATTAAAAACGGCAGTGGAATAATTATATACCAGTACGCGATAAATACATCGGAGGTGGCGATAAGCGCTTTAGTGTAGAGGGGAATCTCGCCCCCCATACTTTTAATGAAAGGCATTAATTGAGGCACTAATTTTATCATCAAGAAGGTGACAACGGCGAGTATAACAATACCGACCACGCTAGGATAAATTAGTATTTTTTTGGTATGAGAAATTATTTCGTCAGTCCATTTTAAATTTTCAGAAATATCCCGAAGTATTTCGGGTAATTTACCGCTTTCTTCACCTATTCGAATTAGGGTGACAAATACGTTATCAAACACTTTGGGGTGATCCGCTAAGGTTTGAGAAAATGTTTTTCCTCCTTCGATGCCCTCAACCAATGCAGCAATGATGTCCTTAAAGTAGCCGCTTGGCAGGGTGTCTCGTAAGTCGGTGAGTCCTTCAAGTAAAGCAACGCCGGAGCGGGTCAATTGTTCCATGTGAAATACGAATGAAATCAGTTCCTGTCGACTGACACTTTTTCTAGACAATCCATAGTGGGAGGTTTTTTCTTTTTGGGAGATTAATTCTAATTTCAGCGTTGCTAGACGCCGCTCAAGCTCTAACGGATTACTGGTCTGCATTAATCCATTGTGGATTTTACCGGCGTCATCAATTGCTTTATAAAGATAATTTGGCATTTTAGGAATTAAGATATTGAGTGAAATCTATAACGCGACTGACTTCGTCTAATGTAGTCGCTCCGTTGGCTACCCGGTTCAGGGCTTCATCTGCCATAGTGCGGTATCCCTTTTTCTTGGCCGCAGCAAGAATAGAGGAAGTACTTGCGTGGGCTCCGATCATTTCATCTAGCTCAAAGTCTAAGGTCAGTACTTCTAGAACCGATAAGCGACCTTTGTAGCCGGAGTTTTCACATTTGCTACACCCTACCGGATCATATACTTTATTTTCTTTAATTTGTTCTGAGCTAAAAAACTGCAATTCCAATTCATTGATTTCTCGTTTCACTTTGCATTGACAGAGTCGTCTGACTAAACGTTGACCTAAAATTCCGATGATATTGCCGGCGAGAATGTCCGGTTTAACCCCGATGTCAATCAGTCTAGGAATAGCGCCAATGGCGGAATTAGTGTGTAAGGTGGTAAAGACTTGATGGCCGGTCATGGCCGCTCGAAACGCCATTTCAGCAGTGGCCTCATCACGCACTTCCCCCACCAAAATGATGTCTGGGTCTTGCCGCATTAGGGAACGAATTCCGGAGGCAAAATCCATTTTCGCCACTTCGTTGATGGAGGTTTGGCGAATCATGTCCATGGGGTATTCCACTGGGTCTTCCAGCGTCATAATGTTAACGTCTTCCGAATTTCGATAGCTAATCATTGAATAAAGTGTGGTTGTTTTACCGCTGCCGGTAGGTCCCGTCACCAAAATAATACCTTCGGGTCGCGCCATCATTAATTTTAAAGAATTGAGCGTGTCGGCGGGAATGTCTAAATTAGCCAAAGGAACGATGCCTTTTTCACGATCCAAGACTCGTAGAACAATATTTTCGCCATGAGTGGTGGGTTGAGCAGAAACACGGAAGTCTATTTTCCTACCCAATACACTCAGAGAAATTCGTCCGTCTTGGGGCGCCCGAGTTTCGGCGATATTCATATTCGAAATCACTTTCAAGCGCACCACAATGGCAGACCAATAATTTTTGTGGAGACTTCGAATTTGCTTAAGTACGCCATCGATTCGGTACCGAAGTCTGAGAAAACTGGCTTCCGGTTCAAAGTGAATATCCGAGGCACCTTGTTTGACCGCGTCTGAAAGTATGGCGTTCACCAGGCGCACTAGCGGTTGGCTGTATTCATCACCGGCTTCTTCGACACTTTTATGATCGATCTCGCCAGTTTCAATTTCATGAAGGATTCCATCGACTGATAGTTCATAGCCATAGAAAGTATCGATCGCTTCGGCGATTTCTCCTTTTCCCGCGAGCATCGGTTCTATTTCTAACGTGGCATCAATGGTGGCTCTAATGCGATCGAGAACCATCAGATCGTAAACGTCGGCCATGGCCAAAATGAGTAGATTATTGATGGAGTCGTAGCTAATGGGAATGACGTTATGTCGCATTACCATGGCTTTGGGGATAAGTGCGATGGCGTCAGGATCGGGCACCACCATTTTTAAATCAATGCTGTCGTGGCCTAAAATTTCACTGAGGGCGTCGCGCATGATGGCTTCAGTGACAAAGCCAAGCTGGGTGAGTAACTGTCCTAGGGGAATTCCCGAACGTCGCTGTTCTAGTAAGGCAATCTTAAGTTGATCGACGCTAATAATGCCCGCTTTAACGAGTTCGTCGCCGATTCTTTTTTTGCCTTCTAGCTTAGCGCTCAATGACTYGCTCCCATTGGGCAATGCCTAATCGATCGTTAAGTTGATCGATGCGTTCTTTGACGAGTTGTTGCGGAAAGTTACTGTGATAAGACTGCGCTAGSAGCAGACTTTTTCGATACAACTTAAGGGCGTGTTTAGGTTGATTGAGTTGGTCCGAACTGATGGCTAAGTTATAACAATAATCTGCATTGTCTGCTTCGATGGACCAGGCGTTAAAATAGGAATCTTGGGCGCCTTGSCAGTTTTGTGCGGTCGCGTATAAATTACCGAGCGCGAAATGTAATACATGAGACTGAGGRTTTTCGCGTATTTGGAATAATAATTCTGAATGATGAAGTTGTGTGTTTGAGCTCTGATGAATTGAAGTGAGGGCTGCGCGAGCCGTCAGGTCTTTTGGATTGATCTGCAATAAAGCTTTATAGAGTTGGCTCGCCTGATCCGTATCTGAATTGATAAGCGCAATCGCTGCTTTACCGAGTAAGCCATCGCGATTGCGTGGTTGGTGAGTTAACACCTGATCATAGAGACTAAGTGCTTCGCTATACGCGCGTTGATGAAAAAGAGCATAGGCCTGATTATTAAGATCCCCAATGGATTGAGCGCTAACTGCAGATTTCGCTTTGGTTCTAGATTTAGATTTTGATTTAACTTCAGATTTACTGAGTTTTTTAACTGGTTTCTTAATCGCCTTCTTAGTGTTTATACTTTCTTCGATCGGGGGCTTCGAAACTGGTTTGCTTTGAGCTATTTCTTTTCCTTTTATTGGGATGACGGCTTTAGTGGATTTATTTTTATTGTTTGAATTAATCTTATCGTTTGAAGGATCCATAGAGGGGGCTTCAGAAATATTGCTCTCAATCTCTATTGTATTGATATTAGGCCCAGAAACAGCTTTATTAACAGAGGGGATTTCAATTTCTGCTGCTAATTGAGCGAAGGGTTCGGGGGCCTGGCTCATGGCAATTAAGGGGGGGTGGTATTCAGTGGCCATTTGGGTATAAAAATAATACCCGCTGGCGAAAATCATTAGAATAGAGATCCCGAAAGCCCCTTGCATTAGGTGTCGGTTTCGCTTTGCTTCCTTGCGTCCAGATTTTACCAGTATCTCAAGGGGGTCGTAATTCGACGCTTTTGCTGTTGGAGCACTAGTTTGTTTTGGAGTGATGGTTGGTATTGGTGTTGCGGCCGCAATTTCGTCCGCTGAAATACCGAATTCCGCTAATAGATCTGAATTGGGAACGTCGTTTGTATTCGTTGTTTGATCCGAAGGAGTGGGTTCTGTAGCGGATTTGTTGTCGCATAAATGAGTAGAGTCGACTTTGTTTACTTCGAGTTGCAAAATATCTTGTTTAGGTTCTAATGCCGGTTGTTCTGACTCAGCAATGTCATTTTCATAAAGGCTTTCATCGTTAAACAGATTAAAGGGGTCTTCTGCTTGACCTTTTAAGTCTGTTTCGGACAATAGTAGCTTGGATTCTGATTCGACGGTTTGAGTTAACGTTTCAAGGGTTTCTTGCAGTTGGTGAACTGAATCAGCAAAAGGTTCATTTTCTAGGGGAGATGCCGGCGGTTGTTTAAAATCGGGAGCGCTTGTACCGAGAATTGTGGGTGACTCAATATCACCTGCAGAGGTTTCTTTATTTTCTCCCAGCGCTGACGGCTCATTACTTTCCAGCGCTGACGGCTCATTACTTTCCAGCGCTGACGGCTCTTCATTTACCCGTGCGGATGATAGGTTATCTTTTTTGTGAAAGTTTTCTTCGATGCTAGGTTCTAGCGAAAACGATTCGGATAATCGTTCATCGCCAACTCCGATGTTAGGAGCGGGTGAAGATGAAGTGGGTTTTTCTGGTGCATCGTCCACTGAGATTGATTCAGACGTGAATTCTGTGGTGAAGTGGGTGCTGGAATCTAACGCTTCTCGATCGAGATCGGCAATAATAATATCTTCTAAAGAAAGGTCAGAATTGGCCGCTTCTTGGTCGGTAGGTTGTTCGTTGTTTGATATCAAATTCGAGTGAGCTAGTTTGAATTTAGCTTTTTTTACGGTCTTTCGATTGCTGCGTGCTTCGTTGGCTGCATCGGCATCAAGCGATGCTTTGTGTTCTTTCTCTTTTGCTGCAGCCTTTAGCGCGTCTAATAGTAAACTCATCGTAGGCTCATGTTATAAAGACGACCGTGAGATAGGAGGAGGTAAATATCGTTGATATTCCTTTAAATCGTCATTGATGCTGGCGCGATGAATCACGATGGGACGAATAAAAATCACTAGTTCGGTTTTTTCTATTTCGTTACTTTCAAACCGAAATAGCYTTCCTAACCARGGTATCTTACTAAGAAAGGGAACTTCCCGACTGCTTTCAGAGAGTCTATCTTGCATTAGCCCACCGATAACCGCTGTTTCCCTGCTTTTAACTCGTAATATGGACTCTACTTCGCGAACTTGAATAATAGGCACTTCACTGATGACGTTTACTTTTGCGAGTTCTGGATTGGGATCTCTAGCTTGGCCAATAATTCTTGAAATAGTGGGCCGAACGTTTAGAGTGACCTCATCATGCTCGCTAATATAAGGCGTCACTGACATAACAAAGCCTACTGGAATGGTATTAGCAGTGGTGGTAAATTCGGTGGACACTCCGGATCCCTCGATACTGACAGAATCCACCTCGAGATTAAAATAAACGATATTATCCACTACCTTTAACAGTGCCGTTTGATTATTGAGTGTCATTATTTTCGGACTGGACATGACTTTAACGTCGCCAAATATTTCTAGCGCACTCACCGCGGTTGAAATGACATTGCCACCCGAGTTGTTGCTACTGTTGAGTGAAAAAAAGGGYGCTTGCGCMAGATCCGCAGCAGTGAGYGACTGGACAATAGACGTCGCATTRGAACCGCTAGTGACAACACTCCAATCGATGCCCGCTTGATATTTGTCAGAAAGAGTGATCTCTGCGATGGTGGCTTCAATAAGCACTTGCCTTTGAGAGCTGTGCAACACTTCAGATATAAACGCTTGGACCTTTCGATGGTCTTTATAGGTGGCGCGAACGGCGATAATGCCGCTCTCCCTGTTCACAATTATATTGGGATTGATGTCTTCTTTTGAATATTTACTGGCTTGTCCTTCCATATCGTTGTATAAAATTAACCCAATATTGGCAGTTAAGGTATCCCAAAAATTATTATTCGAGACGTTACGCACTTTGGATTGTGAATTGTTATTGGCTGAGCTCGATCCACCTCCGCCTTCACTGGAATTATTCCCACCCGCAGCACTCAATTCCGTTGAGACATTAATCGAACTACTGCTATCTCGAGACATATTAAGGTAGTCCACTCGATAGGTACGAATAAAGGGACTGTCTTTAGTAATTCGAATGTATTGATCCAATATTTCGTAACGAATATTAGCCAATTGAGAAATACGCTCTAACAACTGAGGCAGAGTTTGATCGATGGCATTTAAACTGACCCGCGCTTTAATATCTTGATCAATATCTACATTAAGTTTTGTATCCCGCGCGAGGGAAAAAAGCAATTCCTGGAGTGGTACGTCGTTGACTACGACGGTATAGAGTTGTAATTGAGGTTGTTGCTGGGGTTTAGGGAGAAAGGTGGTGCGGGTGATGGGTTTTAATGGGTTCGGTTTTTCAGTCGCTGACTGCGTTGCGTCGCCGCCGAGATGATTTTTAAGAAATTGATTATTATCAATCGGATAATCCGCAGTGCTAGACACAGTTTGCCCAGGCATTAGATTGTCTGGCTGCGGCAAAAAAACACAGCTTGTCAATAATAACAAAACCAAAATATAGTTTAGCGGACTAAGATAATTCATATCGCTAAAAACTGCTACTGCAAAAATAAGAAGTAGGCTATTTCTCCTGGTGAGTAAGTGGATGTGAGATAAGAGAAGTGTTTGCACTGCTAATCGCCACTGCGTTCGCGAGTCCTGCGCCTAGCAGTACCACCGAGACAAGGAATGAAATAACCAAAGCACTCTTTGAATAGGGCTTGTGCAAATCGCTGTCGAGAGCGGCATTAATCACATCCTTTCCCGCGATGCGATTTTTCCCACGGCTAAAAGAAGATAATAAAGCTTTGTCTGCAATGATATTGATTCGCCGTAATAAGCCGCTTGAGTGGCGATATATTAATCTTGCTACGGAGCGAGTAAATAAATTATCGCCACGATAGCCCGCGAGGGTCATTCGAAAATTTAGATAATGCTGAATATCTTGGGTGTCAAAAGGCCTGAGATAGAGATTAAAGGTAATACGATCCTTTAATTGCCTAATTTCGGTGCGATCTAATAACTGATCTAATTCCGGTTGCCCAAATAAAACGATTTGAATAAGTTTGTTCTGTTCGGTTTCCAAATTCGTTAACAGCCGAATTTCTTCTAACGTGTCGAGGGGCATGCTTTGGGCTTCTTCTGCGAGAATGACCACCTGTTTACCGATCTTGTGTTGTTCGATTAAATAGAGTTGTAGCCGCTGGATGACTTCCACACGGGATTGAGAATTATCAACCGGAAGGTTGAGTTCCATTGCCACAAGATGAGGTAATAGTTGAGCTGATATTCGTGGATTATTGAGGTAGACAAATTCTACCTTATCTGGAAACTTTAACGCCAACATGCGGCACAACATGGTCTTACCTGACCCCACTTCGCCCACTACTTTAGTAATGCCTTCTCCGCGTTGAATTGCATACACTAATGCTTCGAGTGCCGCGCCGCGCTGACCCCCAGTATAGAAAAGACTGGTATCCGGCGTAATTTTGAAAGGCTGCCGATCTAATTGAAAGTGGGTACAGTACACCGAAGTCCTCTTATCGTATTACGTAAAATCCATGTAGGAAATGAGATTAGGCTCGTATTTCCGTTGGGCGCATTGCTAGTAGTACTTAATAGTTTAGGCGCAATTTGAATGATTGCGAAGTGGGGTGATGATCTATTTCTTTATCACTGCTAAAAACTAACCTTTCAGACTAGGCTACACTGGAAATAAGGGCCAGAAGTCTATGGTGACGAATCTTTATGGAATGAAGATGTTAGCCTTTAAAAACTTATTTAAACCCAGGAATGTGGTGGATCGGGGCCGTTATGGCGTCGAGCTTGCGCCTACGGGTTTAACAGTAGTTCACCTCGATTACTCGAATGCAGAAAAACCAATTTTTGACTGGTGTGAGATCAGGGATGATAGTCAACAGAATTGGTACGCCTCGCTTACCGACATCGGAAAGGCACATCCCTACGCCAAAGAGCCCTGTTCGATTACCCTGCATCCTAGTTTTTATCAATTTATGCTGATAGATGCACCGGACGTGGAAGACGAAGAAGTCCACGAAGCCGTCAAATGGAAAGTGTCTGACTTAGTGGATAAACCCATTGAAGATCTTGTGGTTGAGGTTTTAGGGTTACCCGCAGATGCTTATCGTGGGCGTTTAAAAATGGTCTACGTGGCTATCGTAGAGAAAACCCTGATTCAGACAATATCAAAGATGATGGACGATGTTGGTTTATCGATCGATAAAATTAGCGTTTCGGAACTATCACTCGTGGAATACATGAATTGGATAGAGGGATATGAGGATCTGGATGTGGCATTAATTCAAATTGGTAAAGACGCCGCGCAAATATGTTTGATGGAACATCGCCAAGTGTATATGGCGCGCGGTATTGAAATCAGCGGTGAAGCACAATCTGAATATGGAGGCAATGAAGAGCATACAGAAGATGAAAACATGAAATATGAAAATGTAATCTTGGATGTACAGCGGTCATTGGATTATTACGAAAGCCAATTAGGAAAGCCTGCGATTGAAATGGCCTTTGTATTTGCCGCGCGCGAAGAGAGGCTTGGCATGCTGGACCAAATGAGTGAGCAGCTTAATATTCCACTGACGGAGTTCCCGTTCGAAGAGATTGTTGAAATAAATGAATTTAGCACGGATAACGATTCTTGGCGAGGTAGAGAAGTACTTGCCTTAGGTGCCGCGTTGGGAGGGTGTCACGATCGCTATCATACAGCAAATTAATTTCTACCATGACGAATTTAAACCCCTGGTAGTGACACTGCCGTTATCGCTGATTATAAAAGGCATGATCGCGTTGGTATCTTTGTTAATCATTGGCGCCCTCGTATTACAGGGTCTGATATACAAAATCGAAATGGACAAACAGGGGCTAATCGAAACAAAATTGTCCATTGAAGGAAAGTTGGCGGTATTGGAAATCGAGAAAAAAATCCCCCCTATAAATCTAGGCTTGGAAAGTCAGGTAAGGGAAGTAAAAAAAGTAGTGCAAGAGAAAGCGCGCATCAATTCCCTTATTAGCGGACAAAAAAAGCATCAGGCAATTAAAATTCACGGTTATTTTGATACCTTAGTCAATCTGGATCTGCCGGGAATTTGGCTTACCTCGATTGAAATCTTTTCTAGAGGCCTGGAGATTAAAATCGGCGGAGTGACCCTTAAAACGGCCCATTTACCTAAATACCTTCAGCAATTGCAAAATGCTGAAACCTTTAGAGCATTATCGTTTGAGTTGGTGGATATGCAGCAATTGAACGAGCCTGAGGTTGGGATTGAATTCCACCTCAGTTCTAGCCATGGATTGGAGGTTGCCAGCGATGGAAAAAATCAGTTATCCAGTCCTGGAACATAAATTCAATTCCCTTGAGTTAAGGGAGCGGGCATTGATGGCGGTGACAGCAATGGTGGTGATAACCGTGGTTCTCCATTCGTTGATACTTGAACCGGCGATCATTAAATATTCGGACCAAAAGAAAGTACTGGATACAACGGCAATAGAAGTATCCGCTACTTTGTCTGCCATTACAGCGATGCAAAAATTTTCGATTACTGATCCAAATGAGGCATTGCGCTACGAATTGCAAGAATTAAAAAGCAACATTCGTGCCTTGGATGAGGAGTATGAAATGTCGCAACACGATTTGGTACAACCTGGGCAAATGAGCGATATATTGGCCTATATTCTAGGCAGCCATGTTGGATTGGACGTCATTAGCGTTAAAACACTGGCACCGAAAGAGATTGAAGGACAAGAAATTGAAGGACTCAATCTTCCACGGCTTTATTTGCATCGTATTGAACTTAAATTGGTTGGCACTTTCTTTCAAGCTAAAAAATATGTCATGGACTTGGAGGGTTTAGGAAAAAAAATATACTTGGAAAAAATACAGTACTTTGTCACCAGTTATCCTCAAGGGCGTTTTGAAATAACCATGGACTTAATCAGCACTAGCGAAGCCATGTTCGGTAATATCGAATACCGTAACAGCACGATTGAGGAGGTATCACGGAGCTCCGTGTTATAAGCCATATGAGGTTAAAAATATGTCGATGCAGTGGAATGATGATATTGGGCTGCCTCATGGCGTCTCTTGTTGGCGCTCAAAACGATCCCATGCGACCTGAAAACTATATTGAAAAAAATTTTGCAATGGATGCAAATGGGAAGGTCGTAAACCAAAACTTGATGTTGACATTAATTTACGTCTCTGAAAAACAACGTTATGCAGTCGTTAATGACAAAATATTAAAGAGAAATGATACGGTATTGGGTAACACCATACTTGAAATTAATCCCAATAATATTGTGGTTAGTAAACATGGGATAGATAAAACACTTTTGTTAATTCGAAATGAAGTGTCAATCCGGAATGACGAGTAATGTAGAATTAAAGTTATTAATTATTCGAATAGTGCTGATATTAACAGTAGGGGGGCTGTTTGCCTGTTCAAATGCAAAAATTGATTCTAGCGCTTCAGTCAATGGTGAGTTTAAAGACAAAGGACATACCACTGAAAAACAGATTACTGCCAATAGCCCTAATAAAAATGGCAATTTAGATAAGAAGCCGATAAAAGTTGAGGAGCGCGCTCACTCGAAAAGGTTAAAAGAAGAGGCTCGGGACTCCAATTCAATCGTTGCGCCTTCGACTCGATCAACCAAGCGGCTGCCGATAAATTTTGACGTCAGTGCGATCGATGTTCCCGCGCAACAATTTTTTATGAGTTTGGTTGAAGGCACAAAGGTCAATATATTGGTCCATCCCAGTGTGACGGGTACCATTTCTATTCGCTTGAAATCGGTGACAATGGAACAGGCTCTGAAAGCCGTGCGCGACGTGTACGGATTTGACTACATCAAAAAGACTTACGGCTATCAAATAATACCTCTGAAATTACAAAGCCGCATTTTTAGAGTCAATTACCTTAATATAAATCGCAGTGGTAATTCTTCGACACTGGTAAGCAGTGGACAGGTTTCCTTTGCTAGTGGCGCGGGAAGTTCGGATACGGAATCCACGGGGGGATCGGAAGGCTCTACAAATACAATTCAGAGTAGCCAAGTAAAAACCACCACCGAATCGAATTTTTGGAGCACGCTTGAAGATATTTTGGGAAAAATAATTGCCAGCGGTAAAGAAGGAAGTGTGGTGGTAGACCCGCAAGCCGGGCTTATTTATGTGCGCGCTTATCCCGATATAATGGCGAGCGTAGAAGACTTTTTGCGCCAGGCGGAAGAGGGCCTACATCGTCAGGTGATCATTGAGGCAAAAATATTAGAAGTATCCCTGAGTGAAGGTTTTGAATCAGGTATTCAGTGGGATACTTTTGGTATGGGCTACAACGGTCAGCTATCGAGCAGTTCTAGAAAGGTTTCTGCATTTCAGGAGTCAGCGAGTTTATTGAGTTTAGTGGACAGTAGTGTAGAAGGCATCGTCGGCATTGGCGTTAATCTGGCTGATTTCAGCAGCGTTATTCAGTTGTTAGAATCTCATGGTGACGTGAAAGTATTATCCAGCCCTAGAATTGCCACTGTCAATAATCAAAAAGCCGTGATCAAAGTCGGCACGGATGAATTCTTCGTCACCAACATTACTAATTCCACCACCACTAGCGCAGCGGGCTCTACCGCTAATCCAGAAGTAAGCCTGACGCCATTTTTCTCTGGAATCGCATTAGACGTGACGCCCCATATAGGCGCCGACGGTGAGGTAATATTACACGTCCATCCCACCATTACGACTGTGGAAGAAAAAATTAAAAATATCGGTGTCGGTGAGGGTGAGTTGGTACTACCCCTTGCCTTTAGTTCCATACGCGAGTCTGACAGTATTATTCGAGCCAAGGACGGTCAGATCGTAGTGATTGGTGGGCTCATGCAAGATCGAACCACGCGGTTAAGTTCCGGAGTGCCTGGGCTGTCTAAAATTCCGGTTTTGGGCAGACTATTTAGGCAAGAGCGCAATGTAAAAGTACGCAGTGAGTTAGTTATTTTATTGCGCCCGAGAGTGGTGGGTGCGGTCCAGCCATTGGAAGATTTTCCTTTATTAGAACAGCGATTTCCTAATTATATGAAACAATATTATGAAGACGGTCAATAGAAACTATGGCTAGAGATACGCGCGTTCGTATTGGTGATCTACTTCAATCAAGAGGTTTGCTGACCGACGAACAGATCAAATTAGCACTGGCTGAGCAGAAAAAAAGTGGCAATAAAATCGGCCAAGTGGTGGTGGATCTCGGGTTTGTCACTGAAACCGATGTGCTTAAGTCATTGGCGTCGCATTTTAAATATCCGTATATCGACCTTACCCAGTTTAAAATAAACGTCGATTTAATCAATAAACTGCCAGAAACCCATAGTCGTCGCTTTCGTTGCATTATATTATCCGAAAAAAGTGAAGGTTTTATGTTGGGGATGGTGGATCCCTTGGATTTAATCGCGCTTGATGAATTACAGCGACAACTAAAAAGACCGGTACTTCCGGCGTTTGTTAAAGCGGATGATCTACTGGCGGTGATCGATAGTTCTTATCGAAAACACGATCGCATTGCGTCCATTGCGGGAGAATTAGCAGGCGAGTTAGAACACAGTGATTTTGATCTAGCAGAAATATCCGCCGATACAGACTCTGATGCGACTGTGGTGCGTTTGTTACAACATATTCTTGAAGACGCAGTGCAAATTCATGCTTCTGATATACACATAGAACCGGATGAAAAAGTACTAAGGGTGCGCCTACGGGTGGACGGTGAGTTACAAGAACAGGTGATGTCGGAAAAACGAGTTTCGGGTGCATTGGTATCACGATTGAAAATAATGTCAGGGTTGGACATCGCCGAAAAGAGATTGCCTCAAGACGGACGCTTCAATATTCGAG
Organism: Moraxellaceae bacterium; assembly: GCA_002401525.1. Lineage (GTDB taxonomy): Bacteria > Pseudomonadota > Gammaproteobacteria > Pseudomonadales > UBA3067. The sequence goes on from NVTH01000011.1 coordinate 16,441, forward strand.
TCTCGGGAAAAAATATCGATATTAGACTTTCAACGATGCCTTTGCCCCATGGGGAAAGCGTAGTAATGAGAATTTTGGATCAGGCGTCTGCAAGTTTAAGCATGGAAGAATTGGGCATGCCTAAAGGGATTCGATCCCGCTTTGAAAACCTAGTGAACCGGCCCTATGGAATGATTCTGGTGACCGGGCCGACAGGAAGCGGTAAAACCACTACGCTTTATTCCGCATTAAATACCATTAATAAACCGGAAATTAAAATCATTACGGCTGAGGATCCGGTGGAATATCGCCTACCGAGAATTAATCAAGTACAGATCAATACCAAAATAGGATTAACCTTCGCCATTGTACTAAGAACGGCCTTACGTCAGGATCCGGACGTGATTCTAATCGGTGAAATGAGGGATCAAGAAACCGCTGAAATCGGTCTTCGTGCGGCCATGACTGGGCATTTGGTGTTATCCACCTTGCACACCAATGATTCTATTTCTACCGCGATGCGTTTAATTGATATGGGCTGCGAACCATTCTTAGTGGCCTCTTCGCTTCGTGCCATAGTGGCTCAGCGATTGGTAAAAAAAATATGCGAAAACTGCAAGGTGGAATATCAACTAAGCAGCCAAGAACGGGTGTGGTTAAAGAATATAGATGAAGCGGCTCTGAGTGCGAAATTCTTTAACGGCACGGGTTGCCACCAGTGCAATAACGTCGGTTATAGCGGTAGGGTGGGCGTCTATGAGCTACTGGAATTAGATGAACCGATGCTCAATGCCTTGCGCATGAACAGCCCTGCCGAGTTTGCACGAGCGGCTTATGCGAATGAGTATTTTATACCGCTCAGTGAGTGTGCATTAGATTATGCCAAGCAAGGCCTTACCTCCATTAAAGAAGTATTCCGAATATCGGCTTCGTTAGAAGATCGTCAACCGGCTGCCAATGAAGAGAGTTATAGTGAGGGAAAATCTCAGGCAGTTTAAACGAATAGGTATTTTTTTGTCGAAGCTTAAAATTCGTATTGAGATCATAGGAAAAAAAGGCATTAGCCTGACTAGTAATTGCATAAGTAGATACAGTATGAGTAGATAAGCATGAGCAGTTATAGGCGTGAGTAAAATTTAGATGACGATGTATCATTATACCGGGCGAAGTGCCGCAGGTGATTCGGTGAGCGGCGAACTAGAAGCGGCCAATGAAAGCGCTGTCGCTACTCGATTGAAGTCGCAAAAAATAATTCCAATTAAAATTCTTGTACACAAAGATCAAACCGAAGCCAAACCTAAGCCTTCTACGTCGAGTTTTTTTGATCCGAAGGTCACCTCGGACCACCTGAATATGTTTTGTCGTCAGATGTACGCGTTGACCCGTTCCGGAATACCGTTAGTCACCGCCATTAATGGATTGGCAGACTCGAGTAATTCACCCACTTTAACCCGAGTGCTCAGAGAAGTGGTGGTGGAATTAACCAACGGTAATGCGCTTTCGAGCAGTTTAATGATGCATCCGAAAATATTTACGCATTTATTTGTTAGTTTGGTTCATGTAGGAGAGAGTACGGGAAAACTGGATGAAGCATTTAAAAAATTAGTCGATCATATCGAGTTGGAAGAGACTACACGCAAGCGAGTTAAATCGGCATTACGTTATCCCATGATTGTGTTTACTGCGATGGCGGGTGCGATGATGGTGATTAATTTATTCGTGATTCCAACCTTTGCGAAAGTATTCGCAGGATTTGATGCCGAATTACCGGTTCCAACAAAAATATTGATGGCCACCTCCGAATTCACGGTGAATTATTGGTGGGTGATATTARCCGTCATTGGGGGATCAATTATTGGCATTCGTAATTATAAAAAGACCGATCAAGGGGAACTCGTTTTTGATCGCCTCAAATTACATATTCCCTTAGTCGGAAAAGTGCTAAAAAAAATCGCTTTAGCACGTTTTACGCGTTCATTTGCGATGTTATCCGCGTCAGGCGTACCTATAGTGCAGTCAATAAAAATTACCTGCAACGCGTTGGGGAATCGTTACATCAGTGAATCCATCGTTGAAATGAGTCGCGGTATAGAGCAGGGAGAGACTTTAACTAATACAGCCGCCGCGACGAAAATGTTTACCCCGCTTATTTTACAAATGATATCGGTGGGAGAAGAAACTGGATCTTTAGATCGATTGTTAGATGATGTGTCCGATTTTTATGAACAAGAGATCGATTACGACCTTAAAAAACTCGCTGATTCCATTGAACCCATTATGCTGGTTTTTATGGCTGGAATGGTTTTGATATTAGCGTTAGGTGTATTTCTACCCATGTGGGAATTAACGTCGGTGGTTAACTAACAATTGGTTCTAAAAAGCGACATTTTTTCGTCGTAAAAACCGCTTATCTGAAACCATTTTCTACGTTAAACCAAAGCAGCTATAATTTAGTTCAGAAAAGTGTAAGGAGAGCTTAAGGTTTTTTAATGGAGCTGTTTGTATTCTAAAGTTAGGCGTAGATCGACTGGTTTTAGAATGCAAAAAATAATAGAAAAATATTCTGAAGATCTTTTGCGGGTCGAAACAGGATCAAAGTAGTCGAGATAGACATCTTGTGGCACCAATAATGCTTTCTAAAAGCACTGCTTTTAGGAAGTCATGTATAGGTTGCACAAATGCTGACTCGATAGAATGTTTAGGGCGGTTTGAAAGCACCTACTATTAATGTGAAATTAACAGATAAAAGGCAGAAGTAATATGAGAAAGCAGACTGGTTTTACGATGATTGAGTTAGTCATGGTCATCGCCATATTAGGAACCCTGGCGGCTTTTGCTTTGCCTAAGTTTGCCGATTTATCTGGGACTGCAAAAACAGCCGCCAGTAACGGTGGCCTCGCGGCGATTCGTTCAGCATCGGCTATTGCCCATGCGTATTCGCTTGCTACGAGCACTTCCTCGGGCAATATCACCATGGATAATGTATCCGTGACGTTAGTGAATTCTTATCCGAGTGGTGATAATGCGGATACCGGGACGATTTGCGATGCAGCAGATTTGTCGGGCTTTACCTGTGCCGATGACAATGCCAATCCAGCCACCACCACAATTACTTTAACGGGCACTACCTGTACGTTTAAGTACAAAGAAGCCACGTCTTCCGTAGCACCGGTATTTACCGCCGTGGCCTGTCCGTAACAATTTAAGGTAAGTTAGGGGGGAGTTAGGTCGAAGGAGGGTGTTACGAAYACTAGGACGGAATCTGGATTTACGTTAATTGAAATTATTGTGGTGCTGGTTTTAATTGGCACCCTGGCTTCGGTTGGAGGTGGGCAATTTTTCTCCCGCGATAATTTTGATGAACGATTCTTTTATGACGACTCGTTGCAAGCGCTAAGATACGGCCAAAAACTTGCGATGGCCAGTGGCTGCATGACCCAATTTAGCATCAGTGGATCAGGCTATACATTAAAACAAGACGCTAATTGTAATAGTGCTTCTGCCAGTTTCACACAAGACCCTTTTCGACCCGGTACTTATACCACTGGTTACGCAAATGCGACGGTTCCCAGTGGAATCTCTATTACCCCCTCTGTTAATCCCCTCGTTTTAGCCCCTACTGGCGAAATWAAAAACAGTTCACTGACCACGATAAGCACTGCCACCATTGTGATTGGCAGTCGAACCATTAATATTGATGGTCCCACTGGATTTGTGCGATGAAGATCTTTTATCGCTACCCACTCTTAACCAAGCGAAAATATAATCAGAAATCCCATCACCCTGGGTTTTCATTGGTTGAATTAGTGATGGCGATTTCCCTAATGGGACTTGCCATGGCGGGATTGATGTCGGCGTATGCGAATACCGTTAAACGCAGCGCCGATCCAATGATTATGCAACAAGGATTAATCATTGCCGAATCGTTAATGGAAGAAATACTGTTAAACCCCTTTCTCGATCCAAGTTCTGCAACGGTTTGTCCTTCCGCGCCCAGCAGCCGAACTGATTTTAATAATGTGTGTGACTATAACGGCTACGCCTCCTCGACAATAAAGGATCAAGGGGGTACCTCTTATAGTCAGTTAAGTGGCTTTGCTATTTCGGTGGCGGTCTCCAATAGCGCTGCCGGCGAATTGGGGTCTGTTCCTACTGCAAATCTATTACGCGTTGTGGTGACGGTGACGAATGCGTTAAACAGCAATGTAAAGTTAACCAGTTATAAAGCAAAATTCTAAACGAGATTTAAGGTGAGGCTATCCAGTCGACATAAAAAGAGGTTAATCGGGTTTACCATGATAGAACTGGTTGTGGTGATTTCGCTTATGTCGATTGTSGGCGTRCTGGTGTCGTTGATTGTTTCCAATCAAATGCTCGGCTATGTGGATATTGCCAGGCGTGCGGCATTAGTGGATCGTGCGGAAACGGCGGTGAGACGAATGGCGCGGGACATTCGCAATGCAATTCCTAATTCCATACGCGTCACTAGCACGTATATTGAATTTGTACCCATCGAGAATGCGGGTCGTTATCGAGCGCTTAATTCCACTGCCTCCACGTCGGATATTTTGGACTTTACTCAAACCGATAATCGATTTCAAGTGTTGGGAAGTTTGACCGCGCCGGCCAGTGGCTCGCAGTTGGTAATTTATAACATAGGCTTAGTAAATAGTGGTGCACCGGTGGCAGGGAGTAATGTCTACGCGGCCGCCAGTAGCAGCACATTTCCTCCGTCGGGCAGCCATGTGATTTCTCCGGCGGGCACTAGCTTGTCGGTGTCCACAGACTCGGCGGGAGATTTTGTCACTCTAGGCTCCGCATTTCAGTTCGCATTTTCGTCACCTGCGAGTCGATTTTTCGTGGTGAAAGGCGCGTTAACTTATGGCTGTAATTTATCGGATGGAAAAATTACGCGCTACAGTGGTTATGCATTGCAAACTTCTCAACCCAGTAATGCCTCAGCCGCGCCTCTTTCGACTGCCCCCAGTAAGGCGACGTTAGTAGATCATGTGACTGCCTGTAGTTTTAGCTATTCCACTGGCAGTGCGCAGCGTTCAGGACTATTAACGATGCAGATCAGAATTGCAGACAAGGGTGAGATTATTGAATTAATGCATCAAGTACACGTGAATAATGCCCCCTAATTAAATAGGAGGATACCAAAATTTCAGGACCAAAATTTATTGAGCTATGAAAAATATATTGAACCATTCTTTGCAGCGAATTAATAAATTGCGCGCTAGAAATAAAGGTTTTGCTTTACCAGCGGCAATTTTTTTTATTGTGATCGTGTTATTAATCGTTACGTTTATGGCAAAAATTCAAGACAATCAAATTTCTACTTTTTCCTTAGGCCTACAAAGTAGCAAAGCATATTTTGCTGCCAGCAGCGGCATAGAATGGGCTGCCTACATCGCCACCACCACAAGCGCTTGTCCCACAGGATCAGCCCCAACGGTGAATGGTTTTTCTCTAACGGCAACGTGTACGAAGACCGGTTATGCGGAGGGAAGTTCTACCAATAATGTTTTTAAGTATGAAGTGCAGATAAAGGCTGAAAGTGGAACCTATGGTTCGACGCCGGATTACGTTTCCCGATTGTTGTCTGCCACTTTTTACTTAAGTACATAAGGGGTAGATATTGATGAGCTGCATAACGAATCAATTAAAATTAATGTTTCGCAGTGGAGTGGATAAATTCCCTGGACTGTTTGGATTGTTGGCAAAGTTTGGGATAGGGTTTGCGGCATGCTTATTAAGCATTGGATTACTGTCTGCGCCACTTTATGCGGGGGATTGTTCGTCGGTATTCCCTGCCGCCACTAGCGCTAATATAGACAGTGACAATGAACTGTCCTTGCCCTCTCTCACTGGCACGTCAACACTAGTAAAATCGAGTGGGACCACTACATATGCTAAAGGAGATCATCACTTTACCTCGGCAACGTTATCCGGGAGCACAAAAATAAAAGGCAGTGGTGGCGCCAGTGTGCGACTCTATTTTAAAGGCAACGTGACGATTAAAGACAATGTAAAAATACTCGACGGTAAAGAAGAAGATTTAATAGTGATTATCGAGGGTAATTTAACCGTTGAAGATAACGTTAAGCTAAAAGGCTTTTATTACGTTAAAGGCAACGTCGAAATGAGTGATCATTCGGAAATAAAAGGCGCCATTACCGCGACCGGAAACATTACAACGAATGGCAGGCATGTTAAAACGGAATATAAAGCTGATAAATTGGCGAAAGCGGATTTTAATAGTATGTGTACTCAGTCCTCCGTCGCTGATGAGGAATGTACTGCTGTATTTTCCGCCGCGCTAGTGCCTTCAACGTCTGAAACATTGAGTTTACCGGCCTTCACGGGAAGTTCCGCGTTGACTCTGAGCTCAGGAACCACCACGTTAAGTACTGGCGATATTCATTACACCACTGGAACGATAACGGGAAGGGCTAAAGTCAAAGCCTCTGGGCCGACGACGAGGCTGTATTTTAATGGCAACGTCACCTTAGAGGACAATGCAAAGTTAATCGATGACGATGCTGATGAACTAGTCATGGTGGTGAACGGCAATTTAACCGTCAAGGATCATGCAAAACTGAAAGGTTTTGTTTATGTGAAGGGCAATGTCACTCTGGAAGACCACGCGGATATAAAAGGCTCTCTTGTCGCAACCGGAACTATTACCACGTCCGGCCGTCACGTGAAAACTAAATACGAATCGAATAAATTGGGGACGGTCGTATTTGGTAGCCTCTGTGGCGAAGGTGCGGTGTCGTCGCTCGATCATTTTGCTTATTCGGTTTCCACTGCAGCGAGTGTGTGTACGCCTCATTCAGTGACCATCACCGCGCAGGATTCGTCTAATGCGACGATCACTGGTTACACCGGCTCGATTTCATTAAGTACCAGCACTACTAATGGCAATTGGGCCGTCACCACCGCCACCAATGCAATCAGTAATGGCACCAGTGATGACGGTGCGGCGACCTATACCTTTGCTGCAGGAGACGCTGGCGATATTGTTTTAACTTTGCAAAATGATCATGCCGATACGCTAACCATTACCACCGCCGACAGTGCTGCTTCAAAAAGTACCACGTCTTCGTCGATTACTTTTTCTGATAACGCATTTGTGTTTAGCACTGGCGATAGTTTAGGCTCGGATGTGGTGGCGGGTCGGGATCATAGTTTTACTGCGACCTACATGAAAAAACAACCTTCTCCGAGCTCGACAACTTGCAGTGCAGCGACAGGCTACGCGGGCAGCAAACCGTTAAAAGTCTGGGTTACAAAACATGCCGATGACCCGAGTGGTACGGCGCCTAAAATAAACAGCGGTTCGTCTTTACCTACTTCGGTAGGCGGGTCTAATAATGTCACGCTGACGTTCACATCAGGCGTGGCGAATTTTACTTTGAATACTTTTGATGTGGGAAAATACGCCCTCAATTTTCGTGATGACTCAGGGGGCTTTGCCACGGCGACCATCAACGGTAGCAGCGACAATTACGTGGTACGTCCGTTTGGTTTATACCTCAGTGTGACCGGAAATTCCGGGGCGAGCAGTCACAGTGGCGTGAAATTTAAAAAAGCTGGAGAGGCGTTTACGGTGTCTGTGACGGGGGTGTTGTATGCCTCTGCAGATGATCAGTACAATACCTTAGGCAGTGCTACCCCGGATGGTTACCCTGATTACCATTCCGATACCACGCCCTCCAATAATGCCAATCTTTCAAATAACACCGCTGCGCCTTCTTTTGGCGGGGAAAGTGAAACCGTGGCGTTGACGGCATTGCTGTTCGATCCGTCCCCAGGGGGGGGAGCCAACGACCCAGGTTTAAGCGGAACCACATCGATTTCTTCTTTTAGTAGCGGCGTGGGATCAAGCAGTAATGTGAAATACACCGAAGTGGGCATTATCGAGATTACCGCGCAGCTAACCGACACGAATTATTTAGCGTCGGGAAAAAATGTTTATGGTAAGTCTGGCTATGTAGGACGTTTGTATCCTGATCACTATACCTTGTCCGCTAATACACCAGTGTTAGATGACGGTGGCAGCTCTTGGACCTGTAATTTTACCTATCAAGGGCAGAGTTTTGGGTTTGCTACGGATCCCGTGTTAACGGTGACCGCCGTGAATGCAGGGGGAACCGCGACTAAAAACTTCGGCGGAAATTATTGGAAATTAGCCGTGCCGACAAGTCATTCATTCGCAGCCACTGGTTTGCCCGCCAGTACCAGTACGGCATTGAGTCATAACAGTGCCTCTACCACCTTCGTTTATACGAATACGGCGTTATCAGGATACGATGGCGTGGGCACGCTCACGATCGCCGAAGATGCCTTTACTTTTACGCGTAACAACAGTCGACCTGCGGTGGGCGATATTGCCTTTACCCCTTCGTTAGCAATGACCTTGATTGCTTCGCAGTTTACAGACCCTGATGGCGCCTGTTATGAAAGTGCGAGTAGTTGTGCGAGTTATGCGGTGAGCAGCATCGTGGGCACAGAAATTCGTTACGGCCGAGTGATCCTTGATGAAGCCTTTGGCAGTGAACTGTTGGCGCTGCCGATGAGTTCGCGCATAGAATATTATGCCACCACCGGTTCTTCTACGGCGTTTGTGGTGAACACTGCGGATAATAACGCCTGCACCGGCACTAGTTTAGGCACCTCTAATTTAACCCTGTCTAATTATTTAGGTAATCTCGCCTCGGGTGATACGTCCGCAACCCTTACGGGTTATAGCAGTGGCGTGGGCACCATTAATTTTACCGCTCCCGGCAGCGGTAACGATGGCCAGGTAAAAGCGGTACTCAATGTGCCTAGCTATTTGGAATACAATTGGTTTAACACCGGCCTAGCAGATCCCGCCTCCGCTGCGGTATTTGGAATTTATGAAGGCAATGACACGATCTTCTATTTTCGAGAAAGCTATCGCTAGTTGATTGAGGTAACAAGCTGACGTCCCACTTAGCTTTTATTTCTTTACCTATTATTTCTTTGAGTTTTCGTTAACCTTACGGACGCTCTTTATTCTTACCCTCACGCGCTAAATCCTCTTTAAATCGTCATTCCTGCGCCCGTTCCTCCTGCGCTTCCTCGTCATTTCCGCGTCTTCTTTTTTCCACGGTTTTCTGCTCTCCAGCGTTAGTTCCGCGCTCATCCGTCATACCCGCATCCAATCGTCATACCCGCACCCAATCGTCACACCCGCCCCACCGTCATTCCCGCGAAGGCGGGAATCCATCGGCTTCAGTGCTCGAACCTTTGCGCGACACAATCCTCTTTTTCTAAAATAATGTGTTCTTGTAATTCTGAATCGTTGGCTTAAACACGATGGGTTCCCGCCTTCGCGGGAATGACGATTGGACACGGGAATGACGTAGGACATGGGTATGACGTGGGACACGGGTATGACGTAGGACACGAAAATGACGTTGGGTGCGAGTATGAGAATTAGGTGTAGATATGAGGTTGGGCGCGAAAACGACGAATAAGAGCAGAATTGACGACTAAGCACGAAGGCTTAATCGCTCTAATAAGGAACTAAAGCCAACGTATGTTTGAATTTCACTTACAATCGATAACAATTCCTTTACCCAAAAAGCGTCAAAAATAAATCGTTTCTTAAGGGCCTCGCCGGATTCTATCTGTTTGATTTATTTGACGCTATTTTGGCTCTTTGGCTCTAGGATAGGCAAAGCGTCAAGCTCAAATAACCAAGTCTTATAAGTAGCCCTCATTATTTTTAATAGACTAATAAAAATGTGATCCTCTCGTCAAAAAGCAATCGCTTGGTGACTCTTAGTGAGTCAATTCGGCCACTGGTCAGTGTTTTGACCATTTCGTTTGGATTCAAATCTCATTAATCGTAAGCTGTTCACATCGAATTCAAAAAGTAATTTTACATTCGTGGAACGCTTTTTCAGCAGGGCTTGAACGGAATAGCAAAAGCTCTCGATGAAGACAGCGATTGATTAATAGTCAGTGAAGGTAAATAAAATGATTAGGCATACAATGATTAGGAATACAATGAACAAAATGGTGAAAGGGGCAGTATTCGGAAGCATGATTGCGGCAGTGAGTATGACTGGCCACGCGGCGGATGGAACTTTAGGCTTGACGTCTAATGTAGATATGAATGTTCAAGTGACCATTCCAAGTTTAATTAAAATTCACAACGTGTCCAACGTTGATCTAGGCACCTATGCAGTGGGCACAGCGCCTTCGGCGACTTCCAACTTTTGTGTCTGGGGAAATGTAAATACCTACACCATGACCATTACCTCGACTAACCCGTCCGGCACTAATGAGCCTCAAATGACCGATGGATCAGAGTTTGTCGCTTATGATGTTTATTTTGATGACAACGGTGCTGCCACAGCCGCTTCTGATGCAGTGAGTAGCGGATCGGTACTTACTCCTGCGGCGCCTTATTCAACGGCCGGTGGTACCATTACAGGTAATTGCGCCAATGCATCGGTATTCATTTCAGTGCCCGAAACAAATCTGCAAGCAGTGTCAGCGGGTGGATACAATGACACAATGACTTTGTTAGTGGCACCTATTTAAATTTTTCTTGTAGAGAATGTTGCACCTAATCAAAGAAGGAAATTAAGTCCGACGATTATTGGAAAAACAAGTACGGACTTAGGTGCAGAAAGAAAAAACTAAAGTAATGGGGTTTTACGGGGTTGATGTTTATGTTTAAGCGGAGTCCATTGGGAAACGACTCGAATTAAAAACTTAAATAATAAAGCTTAACAACGGAAAATAAAAAGAGTAAATATAAAAAATAAAAAGTGAACGCAGTGGATAAAGTAATAAATATAAAACGGAATAGGCGCCCAATAATCGCATCGGTTAGTTGGGCGTTTTTTATATTTTATTCCTGTTTTGCTCATTCCGAAATGGAAGTGGGTAACCTTAATAATATTGATGCGGGAACTTGGAGCGGTCAAACGCTGATGCAAGGCAATGACGACGTCTGCGTGCGGTCAGATTTTTGCATTGACCTGGGGTTCTTTAAATTTTGTTTTCCTGTCAACTATGGCGTGACTCTTCAAGGTCAAGGCGCCGGCGGCGCCTTCGTTCTTAGTAATGGCAGTGATGAAATTCCCCTCCGTGCTTATTTTAACGATGTTGCCGGCATTACCGATCGAGTGGAGTTGTCTCCGGGGGTGAGGTTAACCAACCAAACGGGCGCGCAACGTAATAGCTGCGGTGCAGATAACGGTAATTTTTCGGTGGAAATTGACATGAGTGACTTACTCAATGTCAGCGCCGGCAATTATCAAGGCATCGTCGATTTTGAATTTGAAAACGTCATGGGGGATTTATTCAACGGACAAATTATCGTTGATATTACCTTGGCTGACATGGTTCAAATTACTGGCACCGATGATTTAGGTTTAACGCCGGGGGGTAATTACATACAAGGCGGCGATGATTTTTGTGTCTACCGCAATGGCGGTGCGGGCTACTCAGTGAACGTCAGCTCGAGTAATAGCGCAGGCGCTGGTCTTTTTACCATGAGTACCGGCTCGGATACGGTGAATTACCAAGTCTATTACGATGACTCTGTAGGGGCAGGAAGCTCCGGAGTCTTGTTGACCGAAGGTAATCAAACCGGTGGCTTTAATGGTGCTGGGACTTATTCTCCAGGATGCATTAGCCAAAATGCGTCTATTTATGTCCGCGCTCAAGCGGATTTGTTTCAACGGTTTGGAAATTATTCGGATGTCCTTACCATTGAGATAGTGCCCGAGTAATCATGATGGAGCGATTATTTGGCCTATTGGTATTTATTTCTAGAGATTTTATTCTCTCTCGGTTGTTATCAACACTCCATGTTCGCACGCGGGCTAATGGCCTCGCTTTTATTGCGGTAATCCTCGCCGTTTATTCGATTCTCTATTCCGCGCTGGCGTACTCCACCATTGAAGTGGGCAATATCAATACCGTGGACGCAGGCACTTGGAGCGGACAAATTCTAATGGCCGGGAATGATGATGTCTGTGTACGCTCGGATCGGCGATGCGACGCAGGGGGCAATAATTGTCGAGTGCGGAGAAATTACACGGTGATGGTGCAGGGGGCCGGGGCGGGCGGAAGTTTTGTGGTGAATTTAGGTGCCGAGGAAATTCCGTTTCGTTTGTATTATAACGACGCGGTTGGCGTCGCGGGCCGGGTGGAATTACTGCCTGGGGAAGAGATTACTTCCCAAAAAGGTGCCCAGGCCAATGGCTGTGGCCCAGCAGACAATGGCAATTTTTCGGTGGAATTTGATATTGGTGATTTGTATAACGTCAGTGCCGGCGATTATTCGGGCAATTTGGATTTTGTGATTGGTAAAAACAATGGCCGTGGGGAAACTTTTGAAGGGCAGATCGACGTGGCGCTCAGACTCGCAAGCGTGGTTCAAATTACAGGTGTTGATAATTTGGGGTTGGTGGTTGGAGGCGATTATCTACAAGGAGGCGATGATTTCTGTGTGTATCGCAACGGCGGTGCCGTCTACGGGGTGAATGTAAGTTCGAGCAATAGCGCTGCGGCGGGTGTTTTTACCCTTAGTACGGGCGCTGATACGGTCAATTACGAGGTGTTTTACGACGATGTGGTTGGCTCAGGCAGTGGCGGAGTCTCTCTAACGGAGGGGGTCCAAAGCGGTGGATTTAGCGGGTCAGGGAGCTTTTCTGCAGGATGTCTAAGCCAAAATGCGTCTATTTATGTGCGCGCCCCAGCGCAATTATTCCAGCGTTTTGGCAATTATTCTGACACCTTAACGATTGAAATCATTCCCGAATAAGACATTTTACCTGCCCTGTCTTTGCAGCCTCTCTGGTTAATCCCGATTACTTTTTGCCACGGCTGCTTTACTTAAACCAGCGCTGTTAGAAAGCAAATTGAATCCATTATTTACCACTTTCTTAAAATAGGGGCTTGAATATCTGCTGAAAATAGTTGATATAGGAACCCGTGTTGACCGCTTTGTTTCCAGAACTTAATTGTGGATGAGGTGGATGGTGGTAAATACTTCTATTCAGTACTGATATGGGTGTGGCGCATAACAGCCGCTCATTTAAAAATCCTAGCGACGGAGGGGTGAAATAATGAAATTGAAACCGGATGATTTTTATCAAATGAAGGGATCGACGCCCATTACCATGTTAACGGCGTATACCTGCCCGGTGGCGCGAAGTTTGGAAAAGGCGCAGATCCCAATTTTATTAGTCGGGGATACCGTGGGCATGGTGGAGATGGGCTTTGAGAGCACGCGAGACGTCACCATCGAGCACATGGAATACCACGTCGCGGCAGTACGACGCGGCGCTCCCACGACACATATTATTGGCGACTTGCCTTATGAGACCGATATTAATCCTGAAGTAGCGCTACTCAATGCCAAGCGCCTACTGTCGGCAGGTGCGGACAGTATTAAATTAGAAGGCCCTAAGGACGAAGTGATTGCTCACTTAGTCAAAAATAATATCGCCGTGGTGGGCCATACAGGTTTGACCCCTCAAACGGCTACCAGCTTTAAAAAGGTAGGCCGCACGGCCAGCGATGCGAAACGAATTGAAGATGAAGCCCAATTAATTCAGCAAGCCGGTGCATTTATGGTGGTGCTTGAGCACATTCCTTATGAGCTCGCATTGGGGATTACTTCGGCTTTGAAAATCCCTACGATTGGCATTGGCGCCGGCCCGGATTGTGATGGCCAGGTGTTGGTCATCAATGACGCGCTCGGGCTAGGGGATTATTGGCCACCGTTTTCGAAACAGTATGATCATGTCAGTGATAAGGTTTTTGACGTCGCACAACGCTTTTCAAACGAAGTAAAATCTCGGGAATTCCCGAACAATATTATTTCCCTTTCTGGGTCGAGCAAAGGCTAGCTTAGTTAAGGTTTAGTCGACAATAAAACACGCAGGTTTTACCCGCCTGCGTCGTTTTTTATCGTCCCCAACTGCTTCCTGCAGCTCTATGAACCCGCGATAACCGCCAATTCGTTGCCTGCCGTCATTCTTGGCCGCATCACCCCGTTATTCACATTGACACCACCGTGTCATTCGCGCCATCATTTTATTCACACCACCTCGTTATTCACACCACCTCGTCATTCACACCACCTTTGTCATTCACGCTACACCCCGTCATTCCCGCGAAGGCGGGAATCCATAGTCTTCAGAGCACAACCTTCAGCACGCCACTAATAATGTTTTCTAAAATAAAGCCGGATGGTGCTTTAGAATTACAGCCTAAACAAAATGGATTCCCGCCTTCGCGGGAATGACGGGGTCTAGCGGCAACGATGAGTGCTACCTAACACAGCCACTCATTAATACCTTTTTTCAGTAGTGCTTCAAAAATAGCCCCAAAAATAATTGAATTAGTGCCCAAAGGAAGGCTTTCAGGCTTTGAATTCAGCCGAGCTGCAATTAGAATAGTTTCGCTATCCCTAAACGTTCTGGGTAGCCCGCCCAGGTGTTAGTCCACAATTGAACGTGACTGTTTGGGCTCATAATTCGGATTCACTGTTTATTTAACCCTTGATGGACTTGCCATGAAAAAATATGCGTTGATAGTTCCTTTTGCGTTATCCACAAGCCTTGCCGTCGCGGCAGAGCAGCCCTACATTGGCGTGGATTATTTTGGCGTTTCCTTTAGTCAAAGTGATTTTGATATGAATTCCTACGGCGTGCGACTTAAGCTAGGGTCTGAAATCAATCAATACTTCGCGGCTGAAATCCATATCGCCACTGCGGCAGAAGAGACGTTAGAAACCGATGACGGTGATGAGTGGGATGTAAAATTGGAATATTTGTACGGCATGGGGTTTCGAGGCCAATTTCCTTTTGCCAATGAACGAGCTCGATTTTACGGCACCGTTGGTTATTCTTATGCCCGTTTAGAAGCTGAAAGTGATTTTTTTGACCCGGAGGCGGACTCGGTCGATGGGGCGTCCATTGGTTTTGGCTTTGATGTCACGGCCGCTCAAAACTGGCTGGTTAATATTGATTACACGTCTTATATAAATAGTAATTCTGCTGAATTGACTGGTGCGAGTGTTGGGGTGCGGTATCAGTTGCAGTGAGTGAGTTAGAGACGCGGATGTAAACATTGGTGTTGCTGGATTGATTAAAGATTTGTAATAAAAAAGGCCCGCT
>NVTH01000012.1 GCA_002401525.1 Moraxellaceae bacterium
CAAGGCGTACGGATTAAAACAGAACTGGTGGTATGACGGACGTAGAGACGTCATCGCCTCCACCCAAGGCGCTCTTGACTACCTAAGCGACCTCAACAAACGATTCGACGGCGATTGGCTTCATGCCCTAGCGGCCTACAATTCCGGCGGAGGCACCGTCAATAAAGCGATCAGAAAAAATAAACGCAAAGGCCGACCCACAGACTTCTGGGCCTTATCGCTCCCCAAAGAAACTAGAGCCTATGTGCCGAAACTAATCGCATTAGCGCAAATTTTTAAATCCCCAGAACAATATGGGATTACTTTAGGTCCAATTCCTAACAGCGCTTACTTCGATATCGTGGAATTAGACGGCCAAATCGATCTCGCCCAAGCCACTCGATTAGCCGGCCTAAATATTAAAGATCTTTACCAGCTCAATCCTGGGTTTAATCGCTGGGCCACAGATCCGGAAGGTCCTCATCGATTGGTCGTTCCCCTCTCTCATGCCGAGCAATTGAGACACGGCTTAGCACAACTCACATTAAGCGAGCGAGTGCAGTGGAAACGCTACAAAATAAAATCAGGCGATAGTTTAAGCACCATCGCGGTTAAATTTAACACGAAAGCCAGCGTGCTCCGCCAAGTCAACAATCTAAAAGGCAACTTGATCCGAGCCGGCAAAACCTTATTAATTCCTTCCCCGTCGCATACGTTAGCCTCTTACTCTTTGTCGGCGGATCAGCGACGACTTAACAAACAAACCAATGCCGTGAAGGGAAAACAAAAAACCATATACTGGGTCAAAAGAGGCGATAGTTTATGGACCATCGCGAGAAAACATCGCGTCACTTCAACACAGTTGTCCAAATGGAATGGCATTGCGAAAAAAGACTCGCTACAAATTAACCAAAAGCTTGCCATCTGGTTACCAGAAGCCAAACGCTACAATCCTAGCCCGAGTATCAACCTTCGCCCCAATATTGTTAAAAAATTAAATTACCGAGTACGAAAAGGAGACTCACTGTCTCGTATAGCTCAAAAGTTTAACGTCAACGTCGCTCAACTCACTCAATGGAATCAATTAGAACGTCGCCGTTTTCTACAACCAGGCCAATCACTCACCGTATTCGTTGATATCACTAATGCGGAAATTTAAAGCGTCAGTGATTTAAAACTAAGGTCACTTATAGCTGGGGTAACTTCTAGCGGTGGCACTTTAAAGCTAACAAGTAGCCACTAAATCACGCTTTTTTTTGTTGAGTTCAGAAATCATTTCTGCCCATGCATCGATAAGCTCATGCTGGCCTGCTGAACAAAATGTCTAAAGCTGGCAAACTGCTCTTCATTAAGCGATCTATTGGATTGCTGATAATCCCCATAAAAGATGCCCACAGCTCTGTTTTTCACAATAATCGGGCCACAAAAAAAATCATTAGTGCCCAAAACAGCCTTCAACTCCGCAGTATATAAATGCTTAATTGGACCCGACGCTGAACTCCCAAACCAAATCGGTTCCAAATTTTTCATGCTATAACTAAAGACGTGATCATTCGCAAAAGAGAAATTAAATCGGTCACCAAAGGTTTCGCAATATTCCCCAAGCACATACTTCCCCACCAACGCCTTACCGTCAGCCGATTTTAAGGCCAATAGCGCTCGATCCAAGCCCACCCCTCGATGAATCCCCTCAAGCACCATGTTAAAGACTAAATTAACATCCACCTTCGCATACATTAAAGCGGACAGTTCCCTCAGAATGCTCAGCTGTAACTCTGAATTGGCTTGAATGAACTCACTATCGTTGACCGCGTCGGCCACCATATCGAGAACTTCTCCAGACGCCAACTCCTGCTTCATTTTCTCGGTGCTAGGAATTAAATGCCTAATTTTACCCGCCCCCCAAACTTTGCTCATTTTCGCAGTTCGATCCGCGCACTCGAGCACTTGCTGTTGCATATCCTTCAGTTCAATCCCGGAATATTTCGCCATCCTCTTCATGATTTTCTTTGCAGGCACAGAATCCCAGCCTTTTTTCGCTGCCTCAGCCATCGCTTGACCAAGGATTACGGCCCGCACAGGAGGATAGTCCTGACGCGGATCCTCTAGCACCTTAATTAGGGTATCCCCCAATCGCCAAGATTTGGCTAACCCCACAGATACTTGGTCAAAGCCAGTACCCAACACTTCCTCAACCACCGCTCGTTTGCTCGCTCCTGGAATTCTCAGTTTGGCGTCTACCATTTTCACCGTATCTCCGCCATAACACCAAAACGCGGCCTCCCCTAAGTGATATAAAAGGGCTGCAATAAAGACATCTTCTTGCTCTTCACCACCGAGTTTTTTCGCCAAGGTTTTCGCTTGCATTGCAGCGTGAAAGGACTGCGCTACTAGATTCATTAGGCGCTCGTTCGGCGTATCGCCTAATAAAGCCTCTATTACTTTGACAGTAATACAAATCGATCGAATGGCCTCAAAGCCCACAATAATGATAGCTCGACTAATCGTGCTGGTTTTAGTATTGGAGACATTGTAATGAACACTGTTGGCAATCCGGATCACGTTAGAAGTGAGTGCGGGATCCTTAAGAATCACTTTCACCAATTCACCCACTGACGCATCATCCTGACAGGCTAGTTTGCGAAGCCTCCTGACAGTGGTCGCCAACGCCGGCATTTCCTGCTCGCTGAGGCGATCGACCCATTCTTGAGTCCCTCTAGCAACCTCAACTTTATCTGTCTTACCAGCCATAAATACGCCGAACTACACACTAATTCATCGTCCACCACCGTGAAAACAAAACTCACAGGCAGCAATCAGTAGCACAGGGAACAGACCCCTCTATAAATAAGATTAGCTGAGAACTGAACAACTTGCGCCCCACGTGAAGCAGCGCATCCTTGCACTGCCTGATTTAAGCAAACACCAGAAATAACCCTAATTTTTCATCGACCTAGCAGACAATCAACGCTAAGCTGATAAGCTTTATAATTCATTACTCACTGCTTCTCATTCAAATTTTATATTCACTTTAAACACATCAATCACGCCCGTTTTCGGCCATGTGAATGAATACAATTATTTCACCCTAGCACCATCGCAATCTAAAAAAGAGCTTAATGTGACAAGGCTCAGGGCCGGAACATTAAATTTAAAGCTAAAACAAGGCGAACACTATGCAACGATATCGGTTGATTCTATTCATCAGTTTTTCCATTCTCTTATCGTTTTCCAGCATCAGTTGGAGTAAAAATTCAGCCACTGATTACCCGCTCATAGAGTTTCCATTTGAAAAATTCACTCTATCCAATGGTTTGACTGTAATCGTTCACGAAGATCATAAAGCACCTATCATCGCGGTATCGATCTGGTATCACGTCGGATCAAAAGACGAACAATTTGGCAAAACAGGGTTTGCTCATTTATTCGAACACCTTATGTTTAACGGCTCGGAAAACTTCAACGATGAGTTTTTTATTCCCCTAGAAAAAGCCGGCGCCACCGACATGAACGGCACCACCAACAATGATCGCACTAATTACTTTCAAACTATTCCCACTTCAGCGTTAGACCTCACCCTTTGGATGGAATCTGATCGAATGGGGCATTTACTGGGAGCAATTACCCAAGATAAACTCGACGAACAACGAGGCGTCGTTAAAAATGAAAAAAGACAGGGGGAAAACCAACCCTACGGAAAAGTTTGGCAAACCGTTGCGAAAAATACCTTTCCGACAGGACATCCCTACTCATGGTCAGTCATTGGATCAATGGACGACCTCAACAATGCGTCACTCGAAGACGTACATCAGTGGTTCACCGAATATTACGGCGCTGCCAATGCGCTGGTAGTGCTCTCCGGAGACATAGACCTCGCTACCGCCAAACAAAAAGTACAACATTATTTTGGTGATATTGCACCGGGCAAACCCCTCGCGAAACAAAAAAGTTGGATTGCAAAGCGATCCGGTAGTCATCGCCAAGTGATGTATGACCAAGTCCCTCGATCACGAATTTACAAAGTCTGGAATGTGCCTGGAATCACTCACCCTGAAGCCGACCAGCTAGACCTCACCACGTCACTTCTTGCCTCTGGAAAAAATTCTCGCTTATACAAACGATTGGTTTATGACGATCAGATTGCCACCAGCGTCAGTGCATTTTATTATGGCCGAGAAATTGCAGGGCAAGTATGGATCTCAGCCGACGCGAAACCTGGCGTGACACTAGAAACACTAGAAGCGGCTATTGATGAAGAGTTAGCGCGATTCATAGCCAAAGGCCCCACACAAAAAGAATTAGATCGCGTCAAAACAGGGATTTTTTCTGACTCCGTACGAGTGCTAGAAAAAGTCGGCGGCTACGGCGGGAAATCAGAACAGCTCGCTTACGGAGAAGTCTATTTTAACAAACCAGACATACTCATCGATTCCTTAGACTCGATTCGTCACTTTAGTAAAAAGACCCTGCGAAAAGTGTCTAAAACTTGGTTGAGCGATGGCGAATACGTATTGGAGGTGAAGCCCTTTGAGAAATACAGCCGCTCACCTGACCACGCAGATCGAAGCAAAATTCCTGCCCTGGGTCCGTCACCTCAATTTATACTGCCTAAATTCCAACGCGCTCAACTCAATAATGGCCTCAAAATACTCCTTGCAGAGCGACATCATCTGCCCACCGTAGAATTTGAGATGCAGTTTGACGGCGGTTATGCAGCAGATCAATTCGGCAAGCTGGGGTCTGCCAGCCTAACTTTAGGCATGTTAAAAGAAGGCACCCAAAAACTATCGGCCTTGGAAATCAGCAACCAAGCAGAAATGCTCGGCGCCCATATCGGCGCTCATTCATCATTGGATACCTCTTCCATTTCATTATCCGCTTTAAAAGCCAAGTTGGATCCATCGCTAACGCTTTACGCTGACATCATTCTCAATCCTAAGTTTTCCAAAGAAGACCTTGAAAGAAAAAGACAACTCAGATTTGCGGCGATCGCGAGCGAACAAGCACGGCCTATTTCCATGGCCCTGCGTATATTACCGCCCTTGATTTACGGCTCAGACCACGCCTACGGCATTCCATTTACCGGCAGTGGCACCACCGACTCAGTTAAATCCATTAATCAAGCAGACCTAAAGCAATTTCACGCCCAATGGATCAGACCTGACAATGCCACACTCATTATCACTGGAGACACCACCCTCGCAGAAATCATTCCCAAAATAGAACAACGATTTGCAGACTGGCAAGCTCCCCAAAAACCTATTCTACAGAAAAACCTCGCGATTGTTCCCCTGCAGAAGCAATCACAGGTCTATTTAATTGACCAACCTGGAGCATTGCAGGCCACGCTGATCGCCGGTCATATTGCGCCGTCATCACAAGAAGAAAACAATATCGCAATCCAACTGATGAATACCATCATCGGTGGCAGCTTTACTTCTCGACTCAATTTAAATCTCAGGGAAGACAAGCACTGGAGTTACGGCGCTGGCAGCGTTGTATCGGGCGCTTTCGCACAACGTCCTTTTTTCACTTACGCGGCGGTTCAAATTGACAAAACGGCGGAATCCATCCAAGAGATATTGAAAGAGTTCAATCACTATCTAGACGGCTCTCCAGCCACCCAAGAAGAACTGGAAAAAGTAGTGGCAAGTAAAACCTTAAAACTTCCTGGCCAATACGAAACCAACGGCGCACTCTTAGGAGGCCTTAGCGGCATTACTCGATTCCATCGACCCGATGATTACATCGCCACCTACAGCAAAAAATTAAGCGCAATAGAATTAGACCAAATTCATCAGGCAGCGGGACAGGTGCTCCACCCAGACCAATTTACCTGGGTCATCATTGGAGATCTGGAAAAAATACAACTGCCCATTTCTAAATTAGGGCTTGGAGAGATCACCGTGTTGGACAAAGAAGGCAATGTCATTCCAYCCGATACAAAACGATAATCCTTTAAGATAACCTTCAATCCTTGCCTCTCAAAAAGGCCAACATGATAAAAAGAGATTAAACCCAACCCCGCGGATTGAAGCAAAAAAACCGAGCAGTAAAATACTTTTGCTGTTCGGTTTTGCCTCTTTTACTCAGTGGTTTAAATTCTTCGACGCCATTCCTTTTTTTAGGCTGACTTTCTAACAAGGCTTAACGCAAGGTCTCTTTCCAAATTTTTAAACGCTTCGTCCCAACCAGTCTTATTATTTTGTCTATAGAGTTCGAAATCGGGAAACCAAGGGCTTCGCACAGAATCAACCATCCATCGAAATTCAGATTTCACAGGCACCAACACACGACAAGATTTGCCCACTCCAGCTCTTAGATGTACATTGGTATTACTCACCGCCACATAATCATCCAGCAACGCACACACCGCTAACGCTTCCTCCAAATCATCGTTGACATAACTAAAATCAACCACATTTTCACGCCCCACGTCTTGGACAATATTATTTAACTCTCTTTTATCCGGTTCGCGCTGCATAATAATCCAAGTCGCAGAAATCCCCGTCATTAGATTAATTAACAAATTAAGCGGCGCCTCTTTATACAGCGAGTATTGCGAAAAAGGCGTGCCAGCCTTCCAAGAAACTCCAATCCATGGCTTCGGAAATTTCTCAAGCTTGGCTGACATTCTTTTCAAAACAGAGTCTTCGACTTTCAATGCTAACGGCGCAGGGATATCTTTTTCCGACGCCATCTGCGTCATTAAAGGCAACTCACACACTGAAGCGATTATATCGGGTTCCCCTATGTCAATATGATTGGTAAAAACTCGATCCAGACAATCCAATCGGCCTAAAATACTGCTTAATTTTTCAGAGCTTCGATAACTGACATGTCCTCCGTTGCGGATCATTGCCGCAACGAATCGCAAAAAAAACAGCTCATCGCCCAAACCTTGCTCCGACAATAATACGACCTGCTTGCCATCAAAATTAGTGGGGCAATAAGTTGAAGGCAGTGGGAGAACGGCTTTAGGTTTGCGAGGGTCTAATAAATAGTCCCTATGATAAGAACGCTTTACCCTAGACTCATAATTGACCCAACCTTCCCTATAAACGCCGAGGCGAAGTAATACCAACGCCTTGTTGTAAATGGCCTCAGTAAAATCTATATCGTAGGTTAACGCTCGATCAATAAAAATGAAGGCCCTTTCCACATCCCCTTGATCTAAATAAAGCTGACCTAAATTATTCAAAGCAAGCGGATAATTGGGGCTTAGTTCCAAGGCTTGAATATAATAATCGTAAGCTTTCTTTAAATCGCCTTCATCATGAGCCACCTTGCCTAAATTCGCGATCACCTCGACAAAGTCAGGGTTAATCTTTAATGCCCGCTCAAATAAAGACCTCGCCCGCTGTAATTGAAAGTCTGCCAGATATAACCCGCCCAGATTACACAGGGCCAAATGGCTTTCCTTATTCTGAGCTAGGACTTGCTCATATTGGCGTTGAGCCAAATCAGGCAAATTCTTCGCTTCATAGACCAAACCCAGGTTATTTAACGCATCGGCATAGTCAGGCTTAATCTTTAGAGCCTCTTGAATCAACTGCAGTGCGCTATCATATTTGCCACATTGATAACGCAATACGCCCAATAAATGCAACGCTTCGACATTCGCCTGCTGCTTGTCGAGCACGCGCTGATAATATCCTTCAGCCTCGTCGAATTGAGTCGCTTGGTGGTGGGTAATTCCCTTATCTAAGAGCTGATCAATTTCTACATCCATGGGCACTCCATTGCCTGCAAGTCTCTTTGCATCCCCCGCTAAAACCTCAAATGGGGGTGTCTGCAATAAAGCTTAGCCCACGAACCAGAGACAATAGAAATCGACGAAGAAAACAACCCACAAATATTTGTGCCTAAATACCATTAATGTTTTTAATACAGATACCTTCAAACGACACACTGTTACTCAATTCACACTAATGTAATCTTGATTTAATTATTCAGCCATCATTAATCAAAGTGATACCTATGAAAAGCCGACCATTTTAGGCCTTTTTCACGACATGAATCCTAACCTATTGTTATTAAACAAAATATAATATTTTTTCGGGTTTGATTATTCAAGCTCGGCCATGCTAGTATCGCGCAAAATGCAGGTGGATATACGGTTAGCAAGACAAACCAAAGGAAACACAGAAATGAAAAAATTATTACTTATTAGCACTTTAATTATCGGCGCGTTTGCTCTAGCTGGCTGCGATATCGGCGTACTTTCTTTAGACATTGGTATGGGCTTTGAAGAAGGCAGCTACGTAATTACTGAATAGCACAAAAAATAGTTACTGAATAATTAAAATAAAGAAGACACTTACTTCTCATTCAACAGCAAGTGACGTTCATACCCGAGGAGGGTACCCCATGAAAAAATTATTAATCACCGCTACTTTAATTCTTGGAGCAATTGCTCTGTCTGGTTGTGACATCGGCGTTTTATCGCTAGATATCGGCATAGGCTTTGAAGAAGGCGCTAGCGTAGTCACCGAATAAGGCTATCTATAGCTCAGATAAGCACCAAGCAATGGTTCAAAGCAGATTCTTGGTGCTTATTAGAAGCCTATCTAGAAATCTAGACTGACCTAAAGGCGGGTCGTTAAGCGCAAAGAATCACCATTAAACGATTGCGCTAACCCACTTTAAATGACTGACTCTTGGGTCTATTGCAGAGAAATACTTCGTCGTGATATGCTCTGGACGAGGCAAGTGCGTTTAAGTTAAACGTTTTGATGCTAAAGCGCTGCTCTGCTTTGCCAAATAATCACTTCTGTAGGATATAAATAATGAAAAAAATGATCTTCTTGGCCGCTATATCTCTTGGTGTTTTCGTTATCACTGGATGCCAAATCGACTTGGGCGGAGTGTAATTAGCACCCTCCAGTCAAAAAATACCGCCAATAGCAGCAATCTAATCCAATAAAAAGGTTACAAGGAAACTGACGTTCTTGTGACCTTTTTGTTCGACTAGGCGTTCGGTCCGATTTAATTATACAGCTCAGCCAAACCCCCACCGACTGGGCCTTCAAACCAGTTAAGCTGAAGCCACCTTCGAACGCTCTCGACACCGCTCTTCCTTGAAAGGCCCCAAACCCTACCCTACCGATCAATCAAACCTGATCCGACCTTAGGCCGACGGCAGCGTCACGTTAAGCTCCAAAATTGAGCAGTTGTCTGATTTATCCAGACTCACCGAGATATCCTCCTGATCTACTTGCACATATTTGGCAATTACATCAAGAATATCCCGTTTCAGCTGAGGTATAAAATCAGGCTGATTACGCTGCTTTCTTTCATGGGCCACCACGATTTGAAGCCGCTCTTTTGCGATCGATGCCGAACCTTTATCTCGAGAACGGAAATAATTAAAAATACTCACATTCATCTCCCAAACACCCTTCTCAATAAACTTTTTTTCTCCGGCTCAATAAAGCGATGCTTTACTTCCTCGCCCAAGAATCTCGACACAGCATCAGCGTAGGCTTTCCCAGCATTACTATCGTCATTCAGAATCACTGGAATACCTTTATTCGATGCCGCCAATACTGACTCAGACTCAGGAATAACCCCTAACAAAGGAATGGCCAATATATCTTTTACGTCTTCAATGCTAAGCATTTCACCGTTCTCAACCCGCTCAGGGTTATAGCGAGTCAAAAGCAAATGCTCTTCAACCGGTGCTTCGCCTTTCTCTGCGCGCCGAGACTTACTTTGAAGCAAGCCAATAATTCGGTCAGAATCTCGCACCGATGAGACTTCGGGGTTAGTGACAATGACTGCTGCATCGGCAAAATAAAGCGCCAAATAAGCACCTTGCTCAATTCCCGCTGGCGAATCGCATAGAATAAAATCAAAGCTTTCAGACAATTCAGCTAAAATTCGCTCAACGCCTTCCAACGTCAGAGCATCTTTGTCCTTGGTTTGCGAGGCGGGTAAAATAAAAAGATTCTCTACTCGCTTATCTTTGATAAGCGCCTGATTAAGAGTGGCGTCTTTCTCTATCACATTAACAAAGTCATACACCACCCGTCGCTCACAATCCATAATTAAATCTAGGTTACGCAGCCCAACATCAAAATCTATGATCACCGTTTTATGGCCTTGCTGGGCCAAACCTGTGCCAATTGCTGCAGCTGATGTAGTTTTACCTACACCGCCTTTTCCAGACGTAATTACAATAATTTTTGCCAAGGTGTTTTCCTTCGTAATTTAGATATTGCCGCAGAGTATTTATTAAAGTTTTTCGATATGCAAGTTTTCATTATCCAAATGTATATGGACACTGCCTTTCCAATGATTGGCTCGCATATCTTCATCCAACATATAAACCCCACCAATGGATACCAGTGAAGCCTCCAAAGACTGACAGAAAATATGTGCGTTATCTTTATCTTCAATACCAGCGATGGCTCTCCCTCTCAAAGGCCCGTAAATATGGATATTTCCGTCAGCAAGGACCTCTGCTCCCGCCCCTACCGCCGCCAGCACTATTAAGTCGCCACCTCGAGCATAAACGCGTTGACCAGACCTTACGGGCTGCCGAATGATTTTTGTAGCATGGAATTCAGCCTCGTTGGTTTCAATCGCGGCTTGATCGTTGCGTGCTTGAGGCTCCAATTCCTGGTTAGAATCGTTCGACTCAACACTTCTCATCACTTGTTGTTCAGAGCTTTCCGCTGACGATCTCAGCATCCCAGGAATTCTTCCCAGCCCCAAAACCTGCGCTTGTTGGGACTGTACGTCACTCCCACCACGAACCGCAATAGGCACGATACCGTGCCTGCGACAAGTTTCTATTAATCGTTCAAAATCGAGATACTCGCTGGGGTGTTGCAGTTTTTCCAGGCTAATTATTATCGGCGTTTCGTTAAACAAGTTTGGCGCACTAGAGACTTTTTTCGTCAGCTCCTGCTCAAACCTACGGTAATCAATATAAAGCAGCTCAAGCACCATTAAGGTGACCATYCCCCCTTTAATTTGAAAGGTATGATCAACCGTTTGCTGAACCACCCCGTTTATCACATCGGTCATTTGCTGATATTTTCCTCAAATAAAGAAGGCTAAATAATATGGCAATTATCATCATCATCCGCTTCAAGCCACTTATTATTTATCGTCTAAAATTAAATAATTAGGGCTTTACAGCGACTCTAAAAACAGTGCGCATGACATCATACACCAACCATTGCACGAACAATAACCTTGCCTTTCTGCCCGCMAAAAAAAACAGCTSTTAACGGAGCTAAAGCAAACAACRCCCTTAACTCAGACAYCCTGTCAATATCCCCTCTGCAGGCACCTTTTGCCGCCTATTAACTCGTTCCATTATCAAACTACATCCCACAAAAAATCTTCCTCGCCTCCGTGCTTTTCAAGCTACTTGTCAGCGCTCATCTATACTGAATAAAAGCGCTCCTTTTCAGAAACATTCGTTGGATATAAATGAATTCAATTCATGGATACACCATACTAGAGCGTATCCACATTACAAAATATTCTGATGTTTACAACGGCACCCGTGACGCCGACGGGTTGCCCGTAGTCATCAAGATTTCTCATGATGAGGAGATCGCCCAAGCCCAGGCTCGAGCCGAAAAAGAACTCGCAGTCATTCTCAGCCTTGAAAACAAGGGCATTATAAAAGGCATTGAAATCAAACAATACGGTGAGCATCCGGCACTCATTCTAGAACGATTTTTAGGCGACAACCTGAATCAATATACTAAGGAAAAACCGCTTCCTCTAAAGCTATTCCTTGATGTCGCCATACAGATCGCGGAAACCATCGCCTGGATTCACCAGCGGGGCGTTATCCACAAAGACATCAAACCCTCTAATATTCTTATCGATTCTGACAATCATGATATCTGCCTTACCGACTTCGGCACAGCCGCAAGCTTAGACTTAAATGCCGACGGCCAAATGGCCTCCTTACAGGGCTCTCTTCCCTACATCTCCCCGGAACAAACTGGAAGAATGGGCCACTGCCTCGACCATCGAAGTGACCTTTACTCTCTAGGGGCCACTTTTTACGAAATCCTTACCGGTCGGCTACCCTTTACAAAAAAATCATCGCTCGAAATGATTCATGCCCACCTTGCACTCACGCCCAAAGCTTTGACGGATATTAATCAGGACATTCCTTCAATTCTCTCCGACATCATTATCAAGCTGCTCTCTAAGGCACCGGAAAACCGTTACCAAACCGCAGAGGGATTAAGCACCGACTTAGAAAACTGCCGTAATCAGCTAAAAAAGAAGGGGACAATTCTGCCGTTTAACTTAGCTAGATCTGACCGGCCGAGATTATTTCTACTTCCTCAAAGGGCCTATGGCAGAGACCTAGAAAGGCAGGTCTTGATCCAACAGTTTAACAAAGTATGCGCCGGCCATACTCAGCTCATACTACTTTCCGGCGCGATAGGCGTGGGTAAATCGGCATTAATAAACGAGTTACAAAGGCCCACACTAGAAAAAAACGGCCATTTCATCGTTGGGAAATTTGACCGCGCTCAAAATGACATCCCTTTCACAGGGATAGGCCAAGCAATCTCAAATTTCGTCGATCAATTACTGGCAGAAAACCACATTGAGCTAGAACGAGCGCGCTCAATATTAATCAATGAAACTGATTCCGTTTCCAGTGTAATCTTTGAAATCGCTCCCGCGTTGAGATTACTCACCGGCCCCCAAAAAATTTCTGATGTTGACCTTTCTCCTGCAGAAGCCCAACATCAAATCAAAAAGGCTTTCTCACGATTTATTTCTTTGTTTAGCACCAAAGAACAACCCCTGATCCTCTTCCTCGAAGACCTTCAGTGGGCCGATACCAGCAGCTTAATGCTAATTGAATCAATCATCAGTGAATCACTTCAGCAGACAACCAACCATCAATCATTATTAATTTTGGGGTCTTACGTTAGCGAGGGATTACCTCCTCACCACGCTCTAAAGCACATGATTGAGCGCCTAATTCATTGCGACGCCCCCATCTCTCAAATTAACCTGTCAGCACTGCAACTCCCTGACATTGAAGCGCTATTGTTCGACACATTGCAGGCCCCTAAAAACCTAATTAGGCCGCTCGCAGAGCTAGTAGCGCGCAAAACTGACAAAAATCCGTTTTTTATTCATCAATTTTTGAAACACCTTCACAGCCTAGGGCTATTTAAATTCGACCCTCAAATAGGCTGGACCTGGGAACTTGAAAAGATAGAAGCCGCAGGAATCCCTGACCATGCCACCGGCATGATGGCGGCCAAAATCCAACATCTATCTCCGGAAGTAAAAGAAATTCTAACTCAAGCAAGCATTATTGGCGGTCGCTTTGACCTACCAATCCTATCAAGCGTAATCGAAGTCGACGAGCGCATCCTGACGCACGCGCTTCAAACACTAGTCACAGAAGGCATCATTGTTTCAGTTAACGGTTCATTTAGCTTTATTCACGACGAGATAAAAGAAACCGCAGCCAAACTAATATCGCAAAAAAAAGCAAAAAAAATTCACCTTGAAGTGGGTCGCTGGAGCCTTCAGCATTACGCACAAGAACTCCACTCTCATAAAGTGTTTGAAATAGTCGGGCACCTTAATCAGGCATTAGATCTGGTGGAGAAAAAAGAAGAACTCCTTCATATCGCCCAACTAAATCAAATTGCAGGGCAAAAAGCATTAGAAGCATCCGCCTGGTCAAGTGCGGAAAACTATTTTAGCCAAGGCCTATCAATTCTCGATGAAGATTGCTGGCACAGTCACTATTCATTGACTTTTTCTCTGCATCTCAGCGCAGCAAGAGCAAACTTTCAAACCGGGAAAACAGAACAGGCACGCACCGAACTTGAAGAATTATTACTTCAAGAATTAACCCCACTCGACGCTTCCATCGTTTACGAACGCCTTATTTCACTTTATAGCTTCTTAGCAAAACCGGACAAGGCCTGCCAATTAGGAATTAAAGCGTTAGCCTTACTGGGCCGAAAAACAACGTTAACACTCAACAAATTTGATCTCGGTTTACAAACCGCGTTAACGTTACTCAAATTCTGGAGAATCCCCCCCGAAAAAATCCTCGCACTCCCCGAAGAAACGGATAAAACCTGGCAAGCTACCGCTAGAATAATATCCGAAATGAGCTCACCTGCTCATATGATCAACGTCAACCTTGCGCTTTCAAATTCCCTTTGGATCGTTCGAAACACGCCAAAATATGGACTTGGCCCTCATTCGGCCCATCAGTTAATGAACTACGCAATTTTACGCGGTCCAGTTTTAGGCGACTTTCAATATGGCTATGATATTGCGCAAGCGGCTCTGGAAATCAATCGCACCTACGGAGTAAACCGTTGGACAGATAAAGTTAATTTCACTTATAACGTAGTCATTAGGCATTGGGTCGAGCCACTGCAAGATTGCATATTATCCACCGAAACAGGCGCATCCGCAGCCCTTGAAAGTGGCGACAACGAAATTGCCTCGATGTCATGTCTTGCGGTCACGTCAATGCAAATGTTAACAGGTGAGCACCTAACCACCATAGAACGCAGCTCAAAACGATCGATCGAATACTGCCAACAAACCAAATTTTCTCATTGGGAATTTTTCCCAAAAAGCTGCCTCCGACTTATCAGCGTCTTACAATCATCAGACTTCACTGATAATCAGAGTAGAGAAGCTCTGATTCAATATTTTGATTTGGAAGCATCTAACGCCTTAGAAATTAAACCCATCTACCCAATATTGGCCGGCCACAGTGCACTCATTTATTATTTGTTAGACCATTTCGAACTCGCCTATCTAGGAGCACGACGTTTGGTTCAAGCCCTGAACCAAACCATCATTGGCGCACCTCACATTCCGGATGGCGTACTATTTTATGGCTTAGCAGCCTGCAGGTTACTGGAAGAAAAGCAACCACACAAAAAAAGAGAATATAAAAAAGCGCTGCAATTTGCTCTCAAAAAATTTAAACGATGGAATAGTAAATCCCCTAATGTCCCTAAATTTCTACACCCATTGCTGTTTCTGCAAGCGGARAARGCACGYYKYGAAGGRAARCCAGTWGCGGCATTARRCYTCTACCTTAAAGCCCGCGAGTCCGCACACCTTTGCGGCTAYCATCACMTTCAATCGATTATMGARGARCGACGAGGAACCCTTGCGCTGAGTTTAGGGCTCGAACAAGAAGCGGCAGTATGGCTAAAAAATGCCCGCGATGGATTCCACTTTTGGGGTGCCAAATACGTCGCGCAACAACTTGAAGAAAAGCACCCGACCCATATAAAACTTGACCAAAGCCAGTTCTTTAGTATCAGTCACACCACCACGTTTGGCCAGCCACACAACGCAACAACGCATCAAAATAATCCGGCTCAATTGCACAGCAATAATGCCGAGCACCTAACCGCAATTCAAACCATTTTATCTATCTCAGGGCAACTTGATTTAGATTTAACTCTCAAAAAGGTTCTTGAATACACCATTCAAAGTACTGGCGCTGAACGAGGCACGCTGTTACTGGAGAAAGATGGGGAACTTATCATTGAAGCCTCTGGAGCAGTGGGAGGAGCCTTCTCTCGAAAACAACAGGGCCTAGAAGAAAATTCCAATTTACCTTTTTCCCTGCTTCAATTTGTGTTTCGAACCGGCAAAACCGTTTCCTTAAGTGATGCCTGCAACGAAGGTTTGTTTTGCAAAGATCTTTGGATTATTGAAACCAAGGCCAAATCTATTTTATGTTGTCCGATCATCCAGAAATCCTCAACCATTGGCGTCCTGTGCTTTGAAAACAACTTAATTACTAATGCATTCTCCAATGACAATTTAGACCTACTTGAACTCATTATCGCTCAATCAGCAAACACAATATGCAGCACAAAACTAAATAGCGAGTTAAGCCAACAGCTTTCAGCCACACAAACAGAATTGACACATACTGACCGCAATCTCAAAACAATCATCGAGTCCAAGTCACAATTAATCAACACTTTAGCTCACGAAATCCGCATCCCAATGACTAACGTTTTCGCCGTTGTGGACCTTTTGAAACAAACCCCACTAAGCGAAGAACAATTAGAATACGTCACTGTCATTAAAAATTCGAGCCTTACATTTTTAGACCTGTTTAATGACCTACTTGATTATTCTCGCATTGAAAGCGGGGAGATCATCGTTAAAAAAGAGACCTTCTCGATAAGGCAATCAATCCAGGAAGTGTGCGATATTATAGCGATTAATGCCCAACAGAAAGGCCTTGAATTCACCCTCTCAATTGGAAAAAAAATTCCAGAGCATATTTCAAGCTCAATAAAAATAGTTCAGGAGTCGCTTTTAACGGTCAGCAATCATATCATTGATAGAACCCACTCCGGCGCAGTGCACGTCACTGTCGCCCACACGTCTAACGAACATACTAAACCTTTAGCGCTCTATAAAATTCAATCCAGCAGTTTGCATCTAGAGATCAAAGAACGACAAAATTATTTCGCTGCGCCGCAACAAACTCAGCTAGCAGCCTCACGTCGATTTAACAAAACCAACGCGAGCCTTTACCTAGTAAAACAATTAGTGATCGCTTTAGGGGGTAACATATGGATCGAAAACGACCCTGAAAGGGACTGCAGCATTCAATTCAGCATCCCATTAGAAACAATATCCCACTACAACCCAGTGATTGTACCTGGTTTAAACAACTTGAAAATGGCGTGTGTCGACTCCAACAAATTCGCGACCATTGCATTACATGAACATCTTCAAGCATTAGGCGTGCAATTATCCAGTTATGATTCCTTAGAAGCGATGCATTCAGACAACAAAAATGATATTCAACACTTCGCTGTCATTTTTATTGCTTATCCAATTTACGAAACGCAAAATGAGCCCTTCATTGAAAGATTGGCCCAAATGCCGGACCAAAAAGTCGTATTAGTCTGTCCGATATTGGAAAAAGCCAACGCTAAATCATGGGCGCAGACGTGGGGCTGCGATGTCATCACAAAGCCTGTGCATAACGATCGATTGAGAAAGCTTTTTTTCAAATTAATTAGTAAAACCCAATCTAACTTTCCACCCCATCAAACCGCTCTTCGCAAACCAACGCACACGCCAGAAACTCAACCGTTAACCCATCAACCTACTCCTACAGCAATCAGTCCAGAGCTTGATATATTGCTAGTAGAGGACAACAAAGATCATCAATTTCTCACACAAAAGCTTCTTGAAAAAGCAGGTTTCCAATGCACTGTTGCAGATACAGGCAACAAAGCGATCAACAAGTTTAAGAGCAAGAATTGGGATCTAATTTTAATGGACTGCGAACTCCCTGAGCTCGACGGCCTTGAAGCCACTCGAATTATTAGGGGAATTGAAGGAGTCGAAAAACACGTCACCATTGTCGCCATGACTTCGAATGCATTAGCCGATGACAAGAACCGCTGCCTTGACGCCGGCATGGATGACTATCTCCGCAAGCCTTTCGATAAAGACTCGCTTCTTAACATCATCGGCAAGCACACCGAAAACAAACCCCCTCCTAGCTTACCTTAATTCAATACAAGCCTCCCCCCGACAACATTAACGTCCCTGTCGTTCAACTAAAAGCGAGCCAACAAAAAAGCAGGGTGAAATAAATTCCACCCTGCTTTTATATTTTTTAATTGAATGCTTGCTGAGCCTTAGCAGCTACACTGGGCTCACTACAAACAAAAGATCACCAGAGGCAATTTGAGTGCCCGTAGAATTATTAACCCTTTCTACCTTGTACTTTTTAGAGGAAGAATAAAGCTCCTGGCCCTTTTTATTGAACGAATTTAAAGTCACTGGACTGTAGACTTTCATCGCCTCCATTAACGCTAAGGTTTGATCTACCGAGATCACATCGCCAGGCTTGACAAAGTCGGGCTCGCTGGGTGAAGCCGAAGAATAGAAAATCCCAGTGGATCTCGACACCACTTTAAGCTCTTGGGTACCTTCGATTCTCAGGCTATCAATGTCCACTACTTTACCGTCAACGCCGGAGGAGCTTTCGATCGCATCGATCAATGCAGCCTTATCAGTTCGCCCGAGTAGCTCAGGTAAATAAGTAGTGCTGTATTCGCCATCAACAAACACTTTGTCCTGCAATATTAATCGCAACAAAGGAATATTGGTGCAAATTCCATTGATTGTCACTGCGCCCAAATATTCAACAAGTTTTTCAACCGCGTCATTTCGGTCCGATCCATAACAAATCACTTGCGCAATCAGACTGTCATAAAACGGCGAAACGGTTTTGCCTGTATCAGCCATGGAAATCACTTCAATGTAATCCCGCTGCGGATAGTTTACTTCAGACAAATAACCGGGATCGGGAAGCAATTGAATTATATCATTGGCATCCAACGCGGCTTTTTCTGCTGTAATTCGCACTTCAATGGCGTAACCCTGGTCCTTAATCTCAAGATTTTCGATACTCTCGCCGCTAGCAATTTTAAATTGGTGGGCAACGATATCCACACCCGAAGTCCACTCCGTCACAGGGTGTTCCACCTGCAGACGTGTGTTCATTTCCATAAAATAGATCGAATTAGAATCTAAGTTATAAATAAATTCCACTGTGCCTGCACCAATATAATCTACTTCATCCGCAATCAGCTGGGTGTATTTCAAAACATCTTGCTTTAAGTTTTCCGGCAACATAGTGGACGCTGATTCTTCCACCACTTTCTGGTTGTTGCGCTGCACGCTGCAATCACGTAAACCTAACACCTTGGTGTTCCCAAACTGATCTCGTAACACTTGTACTTCAATATGACGTAGTGAGGTAATGTATTTCTCTAAATAAATATCACCATTACCAAACGCACTTTTAGCTTCTGCAGAGACCTGATGAAAATAGGATTGAATATCCTCAGCCCGCTCCACCACTTGAATGCCTTTCCCGCCTCCGCCGTGCACCGCTTTAATTAACACCGGGTAGCCAATCTCATTCGCCACTGAGGCGGCTTTATCCGCGCTAGTGAGAATCCCATGACTGCCCGGAACCACCGGCACACCGACCCGTAATGCAGTATTGATGGCATTGGATTTATTACCCATCGTGTTCATGCTGTAAACACTGGGGCCAATAAAGTTCACATGATGGCTGGTACAAAGCGCCGCAAACTGTGAGTTCTCCGCCAAAAACCCGATTCCTGGATGCAAGGAATCCACTTCTTCGTACTCCGCAACTTTTAACACGGAATGCGCATTGAGGTAACTTTCATCCGAGGTATTGCCGCCAATACAAACCACCCGATCATTTTCACCCAACATATCAACGGGCACAGAATCCATATCAGGATCAGAGGCTACCAATACTACTTCGATGCCCATCTCCTGGGCTTTGCGAATCAATTTCACCGCGGTACAACCACGAGCATGGATAAGCGTACGTTTGATAGGCTTCATCAACTCGCGACAATCGGGCTCTTTAGTGGAGATCTCACCATCAACCACTGACGGGAAATAACCCTCTAAAGCACGCTCTAAAACGTTCTCCACCGACTGACTCGGAATAGGAATACTGGCGTCAACGCCGCGGAGTTCAGCATCAATATCATCCGAGAATGGGTTTTTCACCATGCCTTGCATCGCTCCCGGCACTCGAGAGAGATAATTAGACAGCGTCGCGGTAGACGGTAAATACGCGGGCACCACCATTTGCCCTGCGAAAGGCATATTGGTACCCGAGAAATAATAGGTTTGAACCAAAGGATGGGTTACAAAACTGGCTTGAGCGCCACCGGTGCAATCTCCAAAACCGAACACAATAATGGGTAATTCATTATCCCGTACAAATCGAGTCACACGGTCATTGACGATGGCCATCGAAAACAAAGCGCCAGCGCCTTCTTTAGTTTGCATTCCGCCGGAGGTGACAAAGCACACGACAGGCAATTGTTGAACCGCACACTCAACCAACAGCTTACAAAATTTCTCAGCACTGGCCATATCAAAAGCGCCGGCTTGAAATTCCACATTAGACACTAAAATACCCGCCCGACGAGGACCGTCAGGTAGCTTAACGTCGCCTACGCCGGTGATCACGCCGCAAGGTACAATGCCTTTATCCAGGGCAGCTTCAATGGAAATCCGAAAGCCGGGAAAATTAACCGGATTTGCTGAAATTACGTTGCCGTTAAGCTCGGTAAAATTATCCACAAAGCGTCCTAATATTGCGTCCGCTGTACTATTGCGTTTGGCTTTCTCTTTCTTAAGAACTTCTTGAATTAATAAATCATGGTAAGCAATGGTGAGACGATTCCAAAAATCTTTGCGTCGCCCGATACGGACTGGGTTAATCACCCCTTTGTACTTAGCGCCCCCAGCTTCGGAGCGATAATACTCTGGCAATAACTTTTCAAAAAAGAACGTCACGATTACAAAAAGAGTGTCCGACAACTGAGGGTATCCCACGCTCTTCCAGTCTTCCACAATCTTCAGCATTTCACCGCTATTAGGCAGGCCAACAAAGTCCTTTAGCCAATCCTTAAACTGCGCTTTAAGCTGTTCTGCATCGTAGCTTTCCGCATCCGCACCTGCATCGGAACCATTTCGACGATCAAATGAATCGATCGCCGATTGCAATGCATTTTCAAGCAGTCGATCAACACTGTCTCGAGACAATACTTTATCTCGATTGGCTTCCTGAGAAATGGACACTAGATTATTAATCACGTCATTATAGATGTAGTCAAAAATCAATACGTTTTGACACTCGACAACGAAGTCTTCACGTAAATCTTCGTGCAACAAAATATCTAACAGAGTAATGCGCTTGGTTTCAGGGAAATGGTTATTACTTTTACAGGCACTTTTATCCTGCAAGTAATCGATTAAGGAATGAAAATTACTTTGCGCATCCACTTTCCAGCGATTGTATAAATAGATGCCGATGGTAAAAAACAACTCTCTTTTCGCTTTCTCATAGTTCTCTCTAGGCTCACCGAGAATCAGCTTAGCAATAGCCCCACGATCTCCCTCCAGCTCTTCACTGCGGGTTAAATAGTTCTTCCACTGTTTCAACACTTGATCGTCATAAATGACCCGATCGGGGTCTCGCAACCAACCATTGAAAGCCACCTGGCGCTCATTTTCAATCCGCTCCGAAAGGTCGCCCTTAGGCACCTCCTGCTCAGCCAGACGACCATAATTCTCAATAGAGATAGAATGAACGCGCTTGCGCACCGTTAGGTATCGAAGGTAGCGGTAGCTGATTCCAAATACATTTAAATAAACCGTCGGAGACCCAGCCAAGTTTAAAGAAGAAGCATTGTCTACCGAGCTTAACAAATCAGAAGGCTCTAAATAACGCGCAATGCTGCGCTGGTAATGCTCGATAATGTATGGGTTCGCCTTAACAAACTCTTGCGCGCCCAATTCAATGGATTTAACACTCGACACAATAGCGCGTAAAAAATTAAGTTGTTTGTCGCCTTTATCGTTGGGCGTAAAATCGATGATGCCATCGATACATCCCTGCCGATATAACTCTTCAGGGGCCACTCCCACCGACTTAGCACACTCCTGCCAAGACAAATTATACTTACGCGCGATGTTCGCCAAACCTTTGGGCTGAATGGTATTAAAAATACCATCCCTAACAGACAATAAAATATTACTATTGGCCAGCGGAATCGCACCCCCGGAATAACCGATCCCCACAATAATCCCTAAAGTGGGCACATCCACATTAGACATTTCAGCAATCAAACGAGAAATAGAGTGGGCCTGATTGGCTGAATTAGCAGCTTCCCCCGCATCGGCGCCGGGAGTATCGATTAAGCTCACAATGGGCAATGATAGATCAGCAAAGTTACGCACGGCTTCGCAGGCATAATCATGGTGCTCAGGCATCCACGCGCCATTCATAACGGTTCGATCCTGGGCAATAAAGCCGACACGACGAAAACAATCGCCAAAATCCAGCTCAATCTCAGCACAGTAGTATTGACCCACGCTGCGTTCCTGAATCACCTTACCGTTAAGATTATTAATCATCGCTCTAGCACCGGGACGATTTGGGTCCTCCGCGGGTAGCACAGTCTTTTCGATGTATTCATCTACTTGCAGCTTTTGTAACGCTTGCAAATTTTGTTCGATGCTTGCTTCACTCAACAGCCCTTCCACCTGAAGGCCTAACCCTAACTTTTCTTGGTCAGGAAAGAGTGAAAAATCTTTTGAAAGTTTCTCTGCTGTTAAAAAAAGCTGGTCAACTTCAACTTTCGGGTGACCTACTACATTATCCTTTGATTGCCCCATAACTAATCAACTAACACCTTGAAAATATTCCCAAATGAGGATGCACCACTGTGGAGAGTGTGCAACGTAACTCTATTTTTGTTTTTCCGCTCCGGCTACCGCACTGGTATCGACGCAATGCTCGACCAAGCCCTTTAGGTACTGCCCATTAGGTACAGCCCTTTAGGCGCCTCGCCCGAAACGAGTATGGGTCAACAAATAGAAAACCCAAATTTTTAGTTAAGCCCGAATGATCCAATCCTAATCATCAAACTCAAACTCAAACTCTCAACGCCAACTAATGACGCCAAACTAGACCTCTAATTCTACAATCTAATCCAACGACCTAATCTTATGAATTGAGCCAAAAAAAAAGGCTCTAAATTCAATTTAACTCAATGCTAGCCGCATCAAGCGATAAACCAGTGGAAACAATCTAGATTTTCAATACCAACACAATGGGGCCAACCTGCAAAAACACAACTGCCGTCTATGATGGTAAAAAAGCCCCAAGTATACCCCCTTAATGTAGAAAATTTGAGAGCTGTCTCACCCAAATTGCCTAGCAGTTCGCCTAATTAAAGACGCTCACCACAATTTCTTAGTCCCTCCTAAGAATTCAGCGAGTTAGCTGCATCGAAAGCTTATTCAAAATCCGCATAAACAACAGCAGTCTTTAGAGCAAATTTGCAGTGGGACTACGCCTCTTTGCGTCGTGAAAACCCCGTCTAAAACAATCAAAGGCTTACGGCTACGCCCAAGCGCCTGGGAAAAATACGACATTTAGTCCAGTAAAACCAGCCCAAACCTGTATTTACATGCATCATAACCCCGACCTAGCGTCGCAATAACACAAACTAACCTGGCGGCTCTCAAAAATATACCAATGTGGCCACTCAGTAATCAAAGAATCCATGCATATGACTGGAAAGTCTGTTTTAATGCCCTGCTTCTAAAATTTATCCTCCGTTTTAACGTGGGAAATTAGAACCACCCTATAAACCTAGATTCTTCAGTTAGGTTCGAAAAGGGCATACAAGCGTTTGGCAAGCAATAAGAATTTAAAAATTGCGACCACTTTCAGTAGTGATGGACACTTCCTAAATTCTTATTATAAATCAAATTCTTATACACCACATCGAAACCCATTGAAGTTTACTGGATCAATAAAAGTATTGAATTTGCCTAACGTAATCACTTAGGAGGCCATATCAATGGATATATCGCTTAATAAAGAAGAACTAGCATTTGAAAAGGAAGTCGAAGACTTTCTTGCCGAGCATTTGCCCAGAGGGCATGAAATGTGGACCAAACGAGCCGAATGGTTCGCAGCCCTAAAAGAAAAGGGTTGGGACGTGATCAACTGGCCCAAAGAATTTGGTGGCCCTGATTGGTCCCCCACTCAGCACTACATCTGGGATAAAGTGTCTTGCAAAGAAGTACTGCCCCCAGTCATGCCTTTCGGACAAGTCATGCTTGCGCCTGTATTAATGAAATACGGCAACAAAGAGCAACACGAGCGTTTCTTACCTGACATCCGTGACAACAAATCCATGTGGTGCCAAGGCTATTCAGAGCCCGGCGCTGGATCCGATTTAGCGTCCCTCAAGTGTAAAGCCGATCTCACCGAAGATGGCAAACACTACATCATCAACGGCACCAAAATATGGACCACCATGGGCCACGTTGCCAACTGGATTTTCTGCTTAACGCGTACTTCCAGTGATGGACCTAAGCAAGAAGGCATCACCTTCTTACTGTTTGACATGAAAAGCCCTGGCGTTGAAGTGAAGCCAATTTTCACTCTAGGCGGCAGCCATCACGTCAACCAAGTATTTTTCACTGACGTGAAAGTCCCTGTAGAAAACCGCATTGGTGAAGAAGGCAAAGGCTGGACTTACGCGAAAGGTCTTTTACAACACGAACGTAAAGGCATCGCCGGAATTTCTCGTTGTGTGTACGCACTCGATAAACTCAAAGAAAAAGCCCAACGCGTTCCCGTTGGCGACAGCACTCTCATCCAAGATCAAGGCTTCAAAAAGAAAATTGCAGTGGCGGAAATTGAACTTCTGGCGCTGGAATTCACTGAATTGCGCAGCTTGGCCGACATGGTCAACAGTGGTTCGCCCGGCAGCCAATCTTCAATTTTGAAATTGAAAGGCACCGAAATGCAGCAAACCATTCAAGAGTTGACTCTTGAAGCAGGCGGCATTTACGCCACACCATGGGGTAATAAGAAGTTTGGACCCAAGTTCTCTAAGGGCGGCATGGAAGGGTACCTCAACGGTCGGCCAGCCACCATTTACGGCGGATGTAGCGAAGTTCAAAAAGACGTCATCGCTAAACGCGTATTGGGCTTATAAGCACTTTCGTATTCGAGAATTGAGAATATAGACAGGACAAAACGATGGACTTTAATTTAACAGAAGAACAATCGCTGCTTAAAGACAGCGTTGAAAAATTCATTGGCGACAACTACGACCTGAATGATCGTCGTAAATTGGCTCAATCCACCCTTGGCTATTCAGAAGATTTCTGGAAACAGTATGCCGATCTGGGTTGGTTGGGATTGCCTTTCTCAGAAAGTGAAGGCGGCTTCGGCGGTGACTTAATTGACACCATGATAATGATGGAAGAATTAGGCAAAGGTCTTATTCTTGAGCCTTATTATGCGTCAGTCATTCTTGCCGGTGCAGCGCTTCGAAATGGCGGCACTGCAGAACAAAAAGATAAGTTAATTGGCGGCATCGTTTCCGGTGACATCAAAGCCACAGTGGCTTATTCCGAAGAGCAGGCGCGATTTAATTTAAATGACGTCGCAACTACGGCAGAAAAATCTGGCGACGGTTACGTCATTAGTGGCACCAAATCAGTAGTAGCGAACGCTGAAACAGCTGACTTCATCATCGTTGCGGCGCGTACCAGCGGCGAGCGTGCTGACGCAAAAGGCATTACTCTTTTCGTAGTCGATGCTAAAAGCGAAGGCGTAAGCCTTGCGAATTACCCCACTGTTGATGCGCTTCGCGCTTCAGAAGTGACTTTCGCAAACGTTAAAGTGTCCGCCAGCGATATTATGGGCGAACTGGATAACGGCCTAGGCTTGCTCGAAGAAATTCGCGACGAAGCCATTCTTGCACTCTGTGCAGAAGCGGTAGGCGGCATGGATCTGCTTTATAAAGACACCGTCGATTATTGCAAGCAAAGAGAGCAATTTGGCCATGCATTGAGTGACTTTCAGACCTTGAAGCATCGCTTCTCTGAAATGTTCATCGAAGCTGAGCAATGCCGTTCACTGCTTTACAGAGCCACTCTAGAGAAAAACAACGGCTCCGCTGACTCCAGAAAACTAATCCACGCGCTGAAATACAAAGTAGGCAAAGCGGGTCGTTTTATTGGTCAAGGCGCAGTCCAAAGCCACGGCGGAATGGGTGTCACCGAAGAATTACGAATCGGTCACTACTTCATTCGTCTAGCGGTGATTGATTCCATGTTTGGTAATTTCGATTACCATTTGGATCAGTACACTGAGCTAATGACAATCCCTGATGACAAAGGTGAAGAAGACTCCATGCCATTCATGTAAGTCGACCGCTTTAGTTTAAATGGAAGTCAAAAAAGCCGGCCCTTGGGTCGGCTTTTTTTTGCTTGTGCTGTTTCCTCTTGCTTGTGCTGGCCAAATTGTGTACTTTCCGCGCTACTGAGATGAGTCCTTTAGTCAACGCCTAACAACTTCCCCAAGCAAAACCCACATTTGCGGTTTTCAGCCAAGGAATTTAAAAAGAGCGAATTAAAGGTTAAATGGGAAGTCTGGTAATTTTTCCTGAACAGGAAAACCATTCCAACGCTGCCCCCGCAACGGTATAGGCCCAGTCCTTAGCCCGGAACCAGCTCTCACAGTGTAGACAGATGTAGCGGAGGGCTATATCGAGGTCGAAGCCAAGATCAGGTTTTGTCTTGCCTTGCACCTCCATTCCCCCTCCCTCAATATATTTTTCTTTCGCGACGTACACTGGCCGCTAATGCTCAAACCAGCACTGGCCCCTTTGTTCTGTATTCGCATCGATTGGGGTTTAACCATGAAATCATTTCATTCCATACCAGCACTGATGCTGGGTCTTAGTGCTGCTTTGCCAGCCAATGCCAACACTGGCGACAGCAACGAAAATGACGCAGCCAATAATACGGTAGTCATCACTGCCACACGCACAGAACAAAGTCTTGATTCGACGTTAGCGGCAACCACCGTGATTACTCGCGAAGACATTGAACGTTATCAAGCACGGGATTTGCCTGAATTATTAAATCGGGTTGTTGGATTAACCATTACCAGCAATGGCGCGAAAGGCAGTGCGGCAAGCATATTCACACGAGGCACAAACTCTAACCACACGCTTATTATTGTGGATGGACAACGAATTAACAGCGCGACTTTAGGGTCCACTGCATTTCAATTTATTAACCCTGATCAAATAGAGCGCATTGAAATTGTACGCGGCGCCCGTGCATCCCTCTACGGCTCCGACGCCATCGGCGGCGTTATTCAAATTTTCACCAAACAAGGCAGCCAAAAAGCGAAAGGCCTAGTCAAAGTCGCAACCGGCACAAACAACACCCAAGAAATCCAATTGGGCGCCCAAGGTGGATTTGAAAAAACCCAATTTAATTTAAACCATAGCTACATCTACAGCGGCGGCTTTGATTCAACAGTAAGCAAAGATCCTCTTT
The DNA here is from genome assembly GCA_002401525.1 of Moraxellaceae bacterium. Taxonomy (GTDB): domain Bacteria; phylum Pseudomonadota; class Gammaproteobacteria; order Pseudomonadales; family UBA3067. The sequence goes on from NVTH01000012.1 coordinate 26,962, forward strand.
CTGAAGATGACGATGCGTATATCAATAAATCACTTAATACTAATATTACACATCAGCTTAATGATCGCGTTTCGGTATCTGCTTCATACCTTCAAAATAGAGGTGAGAATGAGTTTGATCGATCTTCACAAGGAGCCTTTGGCAGCTTTGAAATTGAAACAATTCAACTTTCTACTGATATAGAAGTTAATGAGTATCTTGGATTAACCGCCAAAATCGGTAAAGCCACAGACTTGTCAACTGATCAAAATGAAGAGCCAGACAGCACAACAGACACATTTGAAACGAATCGTACATCAGCGGCTCTGCAAGCCGAGATCGCTTTTACGGACCAACAAACAATCGTAGTTGCTCACGATTATTTCGATGATAAAGTGGTTGATTCAACCATGAGCAACCGAAAAACTGAATCGGATATACTTCAATATATCGCTGATTTTGAATACGTGAGTGTTGCCACATCAATACGTCAGGATCGCATTGAACACATTGGCACAGAAGTAACTGAAAGTATTGATTTCGGGTTTCATGTTACACCTTCACTTCTGGCATCGATCTCTTGGGGAAGTGCCTTCCGTGCCCCTACAGTGAGCGATTTATCTGCCAATCCCGACGTCGACCCAGAAAGCTCGATTAACAGAGAGTTTGGACTGAAAGGAACGGGACTCAAAGGTCAGGACCATCAATTCAAATGGCAGGTCAGCGCTTTCCAAAATCGTATCAACCAATTAATTGCATGGTCTCCCGATGCGGCAGGGACCTGGAAGCCTGGCAACATCGATAAAGCAGAAATAAAAGGTGTTGAGTTATCCTTCTCCACTATCTTGTTCGATTGGCAACTAAGCAGCAACGCAACTTATATCGATGCAGAAGATGCAACCACCCACACACAATTACTTCGCAGACCCAAGCAAACCCTGAACGTAGACTTAGACCGTCGCTGGCAAAAGGTGAGCTTTGGAACAAGCTTACACGCAAGCAACGAACGATTTGATTTTGGAGATGTCGAAATAGCAGGTTTCGGAACAGTGGATCTAAGGACCGCTTACCACTGCAACGACGAACTGAAATTTCAGTTCAGTGTCACCAACCTATTTGATCAAGACTATCAATTAGTAAACACCTACAACACCGAAGGTGTAGGCGCTATGCTCGCTGTGGTTTATCAGCCCGTGCTATAAATCTAAGTAAGTAAATAAGTAAAATAGCAATCCCCCCCTGGATCGATTCGATTCAGGGGGCATTTAAAACAGCAATTCTTTTAATAAAAAACCAAGCCTATTGTTGTTCACTGTTTATGTCCAAAATCAGCGTCTTTCTACTTCTAATCGGCAGCGTTCTTTTGATAGCGCTGATCTACTCGATTACCCAAGCCCCGCTGCAATCACGCTTGCTTACCAACCATCAACTGCTCACCACTCACGTTGAAGGAAAACAGTTTCCAAAAACATTAATCGACCCCATCGGCCAAAGTCATCAACTCCTAACGCCCCCCCTAAAGATAGTCTCCACGGTGCTCGCAGTGGATGAAATACTTTCCGAACTTATCCCTGTTAATCGACTCACGGGCGTTACTTTCTTAGTCGATGAGCCTGGCATCTCTAACGTAGTGGGGCACTACCCTAAGACCATTCGGCGGGTACACGCAGAAGTAGAAACCTTATTATCCCTGCAACCGGATTTAGTGATTGTGGCCAATTACACCGACGCCACCACGGTTCGATTACTACTCGCCGCCCATATACCAGTGCTACGATTAAGCAGCCATAATTCTTTTGAAGGAATACAACAGAATATTCTGTTACTAGGGGAAGTATTGGGGACTCCAATAAAAGCGCAGCAATTGGTCAATCAACTGCAAGATCAGCTCACCCGCATTAAAACCCGCACCCAAAACGCGCCTTCTCCTCGCATCGTATACTATGGCCCTAACGGTGCCAGCACCGGCAGTGACACGTTAATGGATGCAAGCATCGCCCTAATCGGCGCACAAAACGTACTCAATGAAGTCAACATCCAGGGGCATACCAACGTCAGCGCCGAATTAGTGATTGGCTTACAACCCGACGTCATCATCGTCAGTGCCTCCTTCGGCGAAGACCCACAACATTGGAAAATCCAACTCATCAATGATCCAAAATGGCGCGACGTGCCAGCGATTAAAAATAACCGTGTTTACAGTGTGCCAGGGGCATGGCTGACGTCAGTTTCTCAATACCGCATCACCGGGGTCGAACAACTGGCGGCCCTGGTTCATCCAACACTATTTTCCGTCAACGCTGCGATAAACAATGCGATAAACAATGAGGCACACAGCTTAACAAACCCTGCATTACAGGAGACGTCACTTGTCGAAGACCGCTAACACTCCCACGGTAACGCTTTGGGTTTCGATGCTTTCATTGCTACTGATGGCAATGCTAATCGGGCTTTGCACCGGCCCAGCCAACATTAGTTTAAACAATGTCGCCGTCGCCCTATTTCCCCAGTGGGCGGGCTCTCTTTCCAGCGACTTTAAACCCTGGATGGAAACCATTGTCACCGAAGTCCGCTTGCCCCGAATGATTATCGCTGCCTTAGTGGGCGGTACTTTGGCGCTGTGCGGTACTGTACTACAAGGCTTATTTCGCAATCCCTTGGCGTCTCCCAGTATTTTAGGGGTTTCCTCCGGCGCGTCCTTGGGTGCGGTGATTGCAATTTTTCTAGGCCTCACCGCGGTGTCGGCGTGGATACTGCCCTTGTTTGCTTTTTTTGGCGCAGGCATCACCCTATTCATCGTCTACAGCATCGCCAATCATGGCGGTCATACCCAACCATCCACGCTATTGCTTGCAGGAGTGGCGATGAGTGCCTTTAATGTGGCCCTGAGTTCTTTTATTTTAGCCATGGCATTGCAACACTGGGATGTGGGAAAAACCATTGTTTATTGGTCATTAGGAGGCATTGAAGGACGCACCTGGAGCCACGTACAATTACTCGCGCCAGTGGCGTTACTGGGAGGTGCCCTACTGCTAGGCTATCACCGCGACCTAGACGCGCTTTTACTTGGCGAAATGCACGCCACGTCGGTCGGCGTGGACATTGAAAAAACCCACCGCATGGTCCTGCTGCTGACCGCCTTACTCACAGGCGCCGCCGTCGCAGTAGCGGG
>NVTH01000013.1 GCA_002401525.1 Moraxellaceae bacterium
ACTCCCTGCTCCGCTTGCTCGATTAACGTATCTCTGTATATTTCCCAACTGAGGTCTTCTACGACCCCATTCACTCGCTCCAACGCCTGATAAATGGGCACCGTGCCGATGGGCACGGGGGAGTTACGCACAATCCATTCGCGAGTTTCATGGATGTTTTTACCGGTGGATAAATCCATCACATTATCGGCGCCCCAGCGGGTCGCCCAGGTCATTTTCTCCACTTCTTCTTCGATCGAGGAACCCAACGCGGAATTGCCAATATTAGCATTCACTTTCACCAAAAAATTACGCCCAATAATCTGCGGCTCTAGCTCAAGGTGATTAATATTAGCGGGCATTACCGCACGCCCCATGGCAATTTCATCGCGCACAAATTCAGCGCTCATTTTCTCTGGAATCGACGCACCAAAGCTTTCGCCTGAGTGCTTGCGGCCAAACCGGGAATTGCTTTGCTCATTTTCTCGCCGTGCGCTTTCTCGAATCGCAACGAACTCCATTTCTGGAGTAATGATGCCCTGCTTAGCGTAATGCATTTGTGACACATTGCGTCCCGGCTTAGCGCGTCGAGGCTGCTTAAGATGGGAAAACCGCAAAGAATTAAGGCTCTCATCAGCCAATCTTTCACGTGCATAACCGGAGCTCAGGCCATTTAAAACTTCACTGTCGCCCCGTTCATCCACCCACGTTTGACGAACCGGCAGCAGGCCTTTGCGAATATCAACGCTTTGGTCTTCATCGCAATAGGGGCCGGAAGTATCGTAGACTATCATCGGCGCATTCTTTTCTCGCCCTTTGTCGGTCACCGTATCGGCCAAGGTAATTTCCCGTACCGGAACCCGAATGTCCTCCCGACTGCCTTGTATATAAATTTTCTTAGAACTAGGAAAAGGTTGCACGGACTCCTGTGAAATAGAGGCCGTTTCGCTTAAAGGACTTTCAGAAATAACTTTCATGTATAGATTCGCCGTGTAGATTCGCCGTGGAAATTCGTGCGTGAAGGACTTGCTTAGAGGACTCACTACTGCCGATGCGCTAGTCGCTCAACATAGACGCTCAATATAATCTTTGAACTACACAACCGCAATAGTTCAGCCTCAATTCTAAGCGGTCTAATCCCATAATTTTTATAACGATTTATATGAGCGTTAGCGTGGTTATTTTAACAAATCAATTCGTCAATGGCTTGCAACTGTTTTGCTAAAGCGCCCTTATTTTCGTTCAGCACCGCATTGCCGCGACTCACTTGTGCACTGGCTGCATCAGGACTCGTAAAAAAACCAACGCAAACTTGCGCCAAATTAATTTCATCGCTCACCACTGTAATGCCATTACGCTGCAGCAATAACTCAGTGATGGCCTGAAAATTAAAGGTGTGCGGCCCAGTGATCGTAGCCACGCCCATGGCAATAGGCTCCAATACATTATGCCCGCCGGTATCGACCAAGCTGCCGCCGACAAAAGCGATATCCGCCGCCCCCAACAAAGTCAGCAACTCCCCCATCGTATCGCCCAGCAATACCGCATGATCGTCGTTCACAGCGGCCGCATGACTGCGACGAACAAATGAGTATTGGCGTTTATCGAGCAGAGCAGCCACTTGCTCAAATCGCTCGGGGTGGCGAGGCACAAGAATCAACAGTGCATCCCCATGGGATTGCCTGATGAGATTAAAGGCATCAAGAATCAATTCATCCTCGCCCTGATGAGTGCTGGCAGCAATCAAGCATGGCCGATGCAACCAATCCTGTCGTAACTCAAGGGCGACGTCTCGCAACCGATCCTCAATTTCAATATCAAATTTGAGGCTTCCCGTTACCTGTAAATTAGCCGGGGGCAGCCCCAAACTTACAAACCGCTGCCCCTCAATCTCGGTTTGAGCTAACACCCGACCCACCTCCCCAAGCATCTTTTTCGACAGCGATTTTAGACGTCGATAACCCGCTGCAGAGGATTCAGAAAGCCTTGCATTACTCACCACCACCGCAATATTGCGCCGATAACATTGGTGAATAAGGTTGGGCCACAACTCAGTTTCCATAACGATGCATATTTGCGGCGCAGTTTTTTTAATAAAGCGCCCTAAGGCCCAGGGAATGTCATAAGGCAGGTATTGGTGATAAACGCTGTCACCAAAAATCGCCTTGACTCGATCTGACCCGGTGGGCGTCATCGTGGTCACAACGATCGAATAATCAGGATAGCGGCGTTGAAATTCACGCACCAAGGGCACCGCAGCAATCACTTCGCCGACGGACACTGCGTGCACCCAGATACTTTTATTAAGCTGAAGAGGCCGATTCATACCAATTCGTTCAAGCCAACGCTGACGATAGGCGGGAGACTTACTGCCTCGGAGATATAAGCTTAAAAACACCACGGGCAGCAGTAATATAAAAAGCGACGAATACAAAAACCGAGCCACGAACYCTCCAAAATCATCATTATCCCAAAGATCACAAATTCTAACACAAGCGGCAGCCCCTCTAACGCCCTCCATTCACCCCCAAACCCTGACAATTTTCTCCAACCCGGTATAATCTCATGCAGCGCCATTGCAGGCTTAGGCAGCAAACCGGCACAAGAAACGTTATCCTACAAATAAGGTAAGTGAGTGCAGCAATACGACGTAGACATTGTTATTTTTGGCGGAGGAATCGCCGGTTTATGGTGCTTAAATAGGYTTCGGGCAGCGGGCTATCACGCTATATTACTGGAAACTAACGCCCTAGGGTCAGGGCAAACCATTCATTCCCAAGGCATGATTCATGGCGGAGTGAAATACGCCCTGGATGGCGTATTTGGCAACGCCGCGTCGGCCATTGCTGCCATGCCGCCGCTTTGGAACGCCTGCATTGAAGGCAATGGTGAAATAGACCTAAGCGCCACCAAAATCCTGTCCAACGATTATCTGATGTGGTCTCAGGGAAGCTTGCTATCAAAAACCACCGCTTTTTTTGCCAGCAAACTTATTCGCAGTCGCATCGACCCCATCAAAAAAGCCCAATACCCTTCGGCCTTTCGCTCCCCCCAATTCAAGGGCGACGTCTACCGGATGAACGACCTGGTGCTTGAATCCCATTCMCTGATCACGGAACTGGCGAAAAGTCATACTCAGTGGATTTATAAAATCGATCAATCCATCCAGTTCCAAACCGAGCAAATCCCGGCTGAACAACCCCTAACCGAACAACTTCTAACAGAACAAAATCAACCTCACAGCTCACCCCACATGCCGATTAAAAACACAGGCATAAGCGCAGTGCGGATTGGCAACCTTTTAATTCGGGCCAAACATTGGCTGCTGGCCGCTGGAGAAGGCAATCAAAATCTGCACAATGCAATATTAGGGGAAAAAATCTCTGCGAATACAATAATTGGGGCGCAAGTAAATACCACAGAGGACCGATTGAAGCTCCCGGAGATGCAAGTCCGCCCGCTCCACCAAGTGCTGGTGAAACATTCATTCGATCATTCCTTGTTCGCTCATTGCGTAGGGCTTGGAGAAAAACCGAGGCTGACGATCACTAGCCATCGCTGCAATGACGGCAAAATTGTTTGGTATCTTGGCGGTGCACTGGCGGAAAACGGTGTCCCACTGAGTGAGGCACAGCAAATCAGCGCCACCCAAAATGAACTCAAGCAACTGTTCCCTTGGCTCGATTTCTCTTCAGCACAATACCGAACCGTGCGCATTAATCGCGCCGAGCCATCGCAGCAAAGCGGTAATAAACCGGACAACGCCTTCCTCACCACCACTGAAAACATTTCAACTGCCTGGCCGACTAAATTAACCTTAGCGCCAGATTTAGCTCAAAAATTAATCCAAGACCTCGATAAAATTAATTTACGCCCACAACGGGAACTTTCTCAAATCCCGCTACCACTCCAACAAGCATCGATCGCAACGCCTATTTGGGAGCAGTTATTCTGATGTCCAAACGACCTACCCAATCTCCTGCTGGGTCCAAATCATCTCAAACACTTCCGAAACGTAAGCTTGGCAGCACCGATATAGAGCTTTCAGTGCTAGGTCTTGGCACGGTGAAATTCGGCAGGGATCAGCAAGTAAAATACCCTCAACCGTTTCAGATTCCCACGGACCAGGAAGTGTTAACGCTACTATCGCTCGCAAAAGACTTGGGCATTAATTACATCGATACCGCGCCCGCTTATGGCGATTCAGAGGCGCGACTGGGGAAATTACTCAAAAACCAACGCCAGGATTGGCTGATTGCCAGCAAAGTGGGGGAAGAGTTTGTCAACGGCCAATCCCATTACGACTTTAGCCCCGAACATGTTCAATACAGCGTTGAGCGCAGTTTAAAGCGGCTTGGCACGGATTACTTGGACCTGCTGCTAATCCATTCCGACGGCTCTGATCTTGAGATATTGAATCGCTTTGGTAGCCTCGACAAATTGCAACAGCTTAAAGATCGAGGCCTTATTCGAGCCATCGGCATGTCTACTAAAACTATCGAAGGGGGTAAGCTGGCGGCGGAAAAATCCGATGCCATCATGGTGACGTACAACTTAAATGAAACTGCAGAAGCGGAAGTGATCAGCCACGCCCAGGCAAACCAGTGCGCCGTGATTATCAAAAAAGCATTCGCTAGCGGCCATCTTACTGATGCCAGACAAACCACAGAATCAGGCCAAGATTTAGCCCARAAAAGTCTCAACTTTATATTTCAACAAYCTGGAATCACCAGTGCGGTAGTGGGCACCATCAACCCGAAGCACTTAAAAAGCAATGTAAACGCAGCCATTAAGGCCTTAAAACCGGATGCCTAACTCAAAAAAAGTAGTCCTTAAASCTAGYCCTTAAASCTAGAGCTCAAGCCTAATCAGCRCTGTTCTCTTTAATYTTTTYAACAATCGCCGTCGTTGAGCARTTTTCAACAACCCCCAACACTTTCACGACACCGCCATAAGCTTTCACCAACTCAGCCCCCACCACTTCACTGATCCGGTAATCACCGCCTTTTACCAGCACGTCAGGTTTAAGCTCCGCTAATAAATTAACTGGCGTATCTTCGGTAAACGGCAGCACCCAATCCACTGAGCCCAATCCGGCTAGCACCGCCATGCGCCGCTCCACCGGATTAATGGGTCGTCCAGCGCCTTTGATTCGGCGAATCGATTCATCACCATTCACCGCCACCACTAAACGATCGCCTTCTGCTTTGGCTTGCTCTAGGTACTCCACATGCCCGGCGTGAATAATATCAAAACAGCCGTTGGTGAACACAATACGCTCACCGTGGGCGCGTGCATCCTCAATCATAATTTGTAATTGTTGCTTCGAAATCACACCTCGCTCCGCGCCCAATTCCTTTTGAATCACGCGACGCAATTCAGGCACACTCACGACTGCAGTGCCCAACTTACCCACCACAATACCCGCTGCCAAATTGGCAATGGCGACTGACTCAGCCAGAGGCTCCCCCGCAGCAAAAGCGGCCGCCAACACGGAAATCACGGTATCCCCGGCCCCGGTGACATCAAACACCTCGCGCGCCCGAGCAGGTAAATGCAACTCAGGCTCATTGGCCCGAATCAAGGTCATACCATGCTCCCCACGCGTGACTAACAAGGCTTCGATATCGAGATCTTTAAGCAGCGCTAGCCCTTTTTCCACCAAACTGGTTTCATCGGCACAAGGCCCTACCACCGCCTCAAACTCATTGAGGTTCGGCGTTAGCAGGTAAGCCCCCCGATATTTAGAAAAATCGGTGCCTTTCGGGTCTGCCAAGACTTTTTTGCCCTGCGCCCGAGCAATCTCAATCATCTTAGCCGGGTTGCTCAAAGTCCCTTTCTGATAATCGGAGAGGATCACCACACTGCAATCAGGCAGCTTTTGCTCAAACAGCGCCAACACCGCCTGTTCGCTACAATCGCTAAAGGCTTCCTCAAAATCCATACGGATAAGTTGTTGATTTCGGCTTACCACGCGTAACTTAGTAATGGTCTTATTATCATCGGAAGACTGAAAACCACACGCCACCCCAGCGGACGTTAAACTGTCCCGAAGGGTTTCCGCAGCCTCATCATTGCCGGTCACGGCCACTAACCCCGCTTGCACCCCTAAAGCGGAGAGGTTCAACGCCACGTTGCCTGCACCGCCGACACGGTTTTCAATTTGGTTCACCTTCACCACCGGAACCGGTGCTTCGGGGGAGATTCGGGAGGTGGGCCCATACCAATATTGATCAAGCATAAGATCACCGACTACTAAAACAGCCGCTTGATTAAACTCGGGCATGGATAACTTCATGAATACATTCCGACACTTTGTGATTAAACGGCCGGTAGTTTACCATACGTTTTTCTCATCGCAGATTTTAAGGAAAGAACGCTGGTGACGCGCATTTTGCTTGACGAACACATCCGAAAAATACTCGAATCCCCGCATCGACTCTATGGCGCAAAAAGCAAGCCTCAGTTAATTGTGGATTCAGAGGGCATGGCGTATAAATTTTTCCATCCGAAAAAAAAGCTGATTTCCTCTAAAACCTTTCGCCCCCCGGCAAAGCGCTTCAAACGCAACGCTGAAGAGCTCAATAAGCGAGGGGTTCCGGCGCCAATAGTAGAGGAAACGCTGCGGGCGGAGCGAAGTAAATGCTTGATTCTCAAATACCCTCTCTTAGAGGGCATTGATTACCGAGAAAGGGCGAGCCTAAATCAGCAAGCATCGTTGGATACACTGCCTAAAATATGCGCAGATTTACACCAAAGAGGCGTTTATTTTAGGGCCATCCATCTCGGCAACATCCTCCATCAATCCAACGGCCAATATGCTTTGATTGACATCAGCGACTGCCAATTTACCAAAGGCCCATTAGGGATGTATAAACGAGTACGAAATCTCGCCCATTTAATGAATTACAGCAAAGATAAAGCTGCTTTTGAACACTACCCCCCGAATCAATTTATCGAGGAATATTTATCCATTGCTGCACTAAGCCCCTTAAATAAGTATCTATTCAAACAGCTACGCCGCACTAAGCACATCTAAGGGTCATTAGGATAACAATACCGATACTGGTAGAATCCTTCGCAAGCTAATAATGCGATATTCCAAAGACCCTTTCCCGGCACTCCACTACTTTATTCATGCTAAACAAACCGCAACAAGCCACCCTCCCCCTGTCGAAATTCTGGCCCACTCGGATTGGGCTGCTGTGTTTATGGCTAATAAGCCGCCTTCCCTTTAGCTCGCAGCTCTCAATCGGCAAATTACTCGGTAAAGTACTCTATCTCCTGGCAAAAGACCGTCGAATGGTGGCGGACACAAACCTTCGCCTAAGCTTTCCAACGCTATCCGACAAAGAGCACAGCCAATTGCTTAAAGCCACTTTTCAAGAAAATGGCATTGGGCTTATTGAAACAGGCATGAGCTGGTGGATAAACCCAGAACAATTTCGTGACCGAGTGACCATTCACGGTTTAGAGCATTACCATGAAGCCAAAGCGAAAGGTCGCGGCTTAATTCTGCTTGGGGCTCATCACACCACACTCGACCTGGCCGGAAGCCTTCTTTCACTCTACATTGATGATATTTCACCCATTTATCGCAAAAGCAAAAACCCAATCTTTGATCAAATCATGCTGAAAGGGCGCAAACGACGTTTTCCTGAAATGTTGGAACGAAGCGACATGCGAGGCATTATCAATGCGCTTAAAGACAACAGAACCATTTGGTATGCTGTTGATCAGGATTACGGCAAAAAACATTCGGTATTCGTGCCTTTTTTTGGTACTCTGGCCGCCACAATCAAGGCAACAAGCCGAATCGCAAAACTGAATAACTCGWCCGTATTACTTTTTAGCCATTACAGAAATACTGACGGCACTTATACATTGGAAATAACGCCCACCCGGCAAAACATTCCAAGCGGCGATGAATCCAAAGACGCCCGCATTGTCAACGCCATGGTTGAAACCGCGATTTTAAAAAAGCCCGAACAGTACATGTGGGTGCATCGACGCTTTAAAACCCGACCAGAAGGCGAAGCCGCTTTTTACCCTAAAAAGAAAAAACGAACCCGCACTCGGAATATCGGTAACACCAAACTCTAGCGGCTAACCTCAATGAGCACCGCTAAACTTCATAGCCACAGCTCCGATAAAACCAGCCTACGGGGCCAGCTTTTAGCATCAAGAAGCCAGCATAAAGAAATGAGCATGAATCAATTGCCAAACAAAGTAACCGTGATAATCCCCTCCTACAACCACCGGGATTATGTCGTTCAGGCCATCGAAAGCGTATTACATCAAGACTGGCTCAATATTGAACTTATTGTGATCGACAATAATTCCAGCGACGGCAGTATCGACCTCATTCGCCAGCACAACGCTAAAAACCCGCACTATCAATTTCTCGTTAATGAGCAACAAGGGCTCATCAGCTCACTCAATTTAGGGCTGGAATTAGCAAGTGGCGATTATTTCTGTGAGTTAGCCAGTGACGACTGGCTTCCCGTCAACAGCATTCAAGAACGAGTGGCCTATTTAGCAGCTCACCCAAACCAGACAGCCGTATTTACCAACGCCTATACAGTCGATCAACACACCGTGACTGACCGTCTTATATTACGCGACAAGCATAAAGCCCCGTTTTACAAACCCGATATTCTTCCAGACTTAATTAATTGCAATGGTCCGTTCTTTGCGACCGGCCTCATCAAAACATCCGCGTTACGCAAAGCGGGCGGATTCAATTCAGATTTACGCTATTACGAAGACCTCGACACGCCGATCCGAATCGCATTGCAAGGCCCCATGGGTTTCCTAGATCAACCTCTTTTCTATCGGCGCTCCCATGGTTCCAACACCTCCACCAGCACCCACCATATACGCAAAGAAAAAGTAATCTTCTACCAATCACTGTTAGGAATTACAGGCCTTCAACCCTACAATAATTTGATTAAGCAACGACTGAAAAAATCCATTTCAGCTTACGGCAAACACCTCTCTCAACAAACGACAGTCCATAAGAGTGACGCAGATCATTTTTTTTCCTTAAATAAATACGCCTCGGCCAACCCCAAACACTTACTAAGATCAGCACTCATTTACTGGCGCAGCAAGCAGACCCTAAATCGTCAGATGTAAGCACTTAAAAATTCAAACCACAAACCAAAGAAAATGTTAACTTTATGAACCATGCAGTCCCAACACAAAGCAAACTCCCGAGCTCTTTCGATTCCATTGAACGCTCTTACAGGCGCTATATTTTACCCGTCGCACTATTCACAATTTTTGCAATGCACTTGGTATCGCCTTCGAAAAACAGCCAACAAACAACATTTTACCTAACACTGCTATTACCAGGACTATTTTTATTCGCCAAATACTATAAAGATCAACCTCGTAATAAGATACTCATTCCAGTGACACTATTTTTAATCTATTCAGCCATCACTGCCTTTTGGTCAGACCCGTACACGTTGAACGGCGCATGGCAAGCCGCCAAAAATTCACTTTATGTTTTCATTTTCATCTATTGCTTAACCTTTCTAGATCATCAAAAGCAAACTATCCCCATTCTTAAATTACTTATCCTCACCGCAGCGGCGGCATCACTGTATTCGCTTTATGACGCCTTTATTATTAATGGCACCCCGTTTGGAAAAAGGATGCTAGGCACTGGAAACCTAGATCACCCGTTAAGAACAAGTACCGTGTTTGGTTTTTTCGCGATCTGCAACTGCTTTATATTAATGCCTGAAAAAAACAGCCATCGCTCTATTAAATTGCTGTTTAGTGTGACCCTAGTTTGCCTGCTTAGCGGGCTTATTTGTGGCATCAGCAGAACACCTTTGGCTGCAACCACGGTCTGTTTATTGGCGCTTTGTTTTACCAGCCGCAACAAAGCCGCGCTTATCCTCTTGGTCGTTGCCGTCATAGCGCTATTAGTAACGGTCATAGGCTATCCGGATATCATTTCTAAATTCACCGCTAGAGGAATGTCGCTGCGCCCAATCATTTGGGCCGACGCACTGGAGCACATCAAACAAGCGCCCATCATCGGCCATGGCATCCGCTCCGAAATATCGATCACAGGTCGCAACATAGATTCTGCCCATAGCCGCTACCTATCCACACTGTATTACAGCGGCGCCATCGGTCTATTACTATTCTTGTCGGCGTTGGTGATGGCTTTTTTGCGGAATTTGAATAAAAACCCTGATTACTTAAACTTATTCAAAATCATGCTGCTTTACGGTCTTATGTGTAGCGTAACGGAAGGCAAATTTCTAATTTCAAGGCCTGACATGGTGTGGTTAATTATTTGGTTTCCGTTAGGTTTAGTGCTCAGCGAACAACTACAGCGTCAAAAATTACCGGCCCTAGCGGAGCGCATGTAGACTAGTCGCACAAGCTAAGAAACAGATCCTCATAATCACGGATCATTCGATGATGGCTGAATTGATCTTCTATACGACGATAAGACGCCTCACCCAACGACTTTAGCCTTGAATCTGGCAGCTGGCACATATCAGACATTGCCTCCACCCAACCGGAAAAGTCATTGGGCGCAATTAAACGACCGATGTCCGGCGAATTCACCACTTCTTGATGACAGGGAATGTCAGATACCAGCGGTGGCACCGAACTAGCCATAGCCTCCAACAAAGACAATGGCAATCCTTCTCTCCAGGTTGGAAACGAGAAAACATCCAGAGCACGAAGCAGCTTAGGAACATCRYCCCTCTGACCGGCAAAAAACACCTTTTCGCTAACGCCAAGCGAAGCRGCCAGCTCAACAAGCTTTGATTTTAATGGCCCGTCACCAATGATCAACAATGCCGTATGCGGAAATTGCACCGTAACTTTAGCAAACGCGCGAATTAACGTATCGTGATTTTTCTTGTCAACCAACCGACCAACCGTCCCAAATATAAACTTATCCCTCAGATTCTCGGGCAATAACGCCCTTGCGTCAGAGGAGCTCAAATTTTTCTCTAAGCAAGAAATATCAATTCCATTTTGAATCGCACCCACCTTGGAAAAATCAAGGCTCCAGTTTTGTTCAATAATATCGTCAACACCGGATTTAGAAACCGAGATAAGCTTTTCAAACGCACCAAACGCAAAAAGATTTTTAATCTTCTTCTTTAATGATAATTTATTATTACCCACCTGGCCGTGAATAATGCCGATGTATTTGGGTTGGCATTTCGCAAAGTTCTTCGCCACACTTGTAARGGTAATGGCCTTTTCAAGATGGCACACCACACAATCAGGCTTCACTTTATCGATATAGGCCGCCAATTGCTTGGCAATCCCCAACCGATGAGCAGTGAGCTTCCCGTCAAAATCAAAATAATAAACTCCGACACCATTCTCGCCGATTTTATTTTGGGCATCCTCCTCACCCTGAAGATAGCAGATTTGAGTTTCAAAACGCTGATCATCAAGAGAGGATATATGGTTTAACAGCGGGTAATTACCGCGGTACCTTTTAACAATATGGAGAACTTTAATCATTCATAAATTCACTTGTTTTTTCAAAATCGAACTCTGGCAATCATACTATGCCAAACCTCTTAAAGGCTCTAATAATTCTACTTAGACGCCACTACAATAATTTACTCGTTGAAATCAATGCCTACCACCTTGTGAATGAGACGCATTAGATTAGGATCACGCCTTTTTAAGCGGAAGCGCCAGCCCCTAGATCCCCCAAATTGTAGTTCGATGACTTTCTACTTGCACAAAACAGTCTCCAGCCAATCTCGCTCATCGAATCAGCTGAAGATACGTCTAATTAATCGTTATAAGGCTAAAACATCTCACTGCGGATGCCTTTACGACGCAAAAGAACCTTAACTCTCGGTGTGATCGCAGCCTTCACGTAACTCCCCTCCAACGCCAACGTCYTGCCATACTCGTCAATCAACCGTTTAATGACTGGCTCGCCAAGTTTTGCTTCATAGGCGCCCACAACAAAACGCGAAAAATCTTTTAATACCGCCTTTCGAAGYCCAAACTTTCCAACCGATCCCAAATGGTCCGTGTCTACCAAGCGAATCGAGCCCTGCTCATCCACCAACAGATTACTCCATTTCAAATCTTTATGAACCACGCCCAAACGATGCATATTGGCAATCAATGCCACTACTCGGCTTAAGCCTCCTCGACGCACAAAAYCATCAAACTTAGCCGGCTCATCTCGCGCTAAAACCGCCAGATTTTGGCAGCCCGGCAAGCCTTGAAATATCGAAACAAAACAATATCCCTTATCCTSCCTTATAAAAAACACCCCATACTGACGAACGATTGGGATTCGGTGTCCAACGCAATATTCAAGCACCTTAAACTGACGCTCTCTTCGACGAAGCAATGCCCACCGGTACAGCCGAAAAGCATACTTAGCCTGGCGATACTGTTTAATTAATAACATTTCTTTGTTACCTTCCGCGCCTGCAGGCAACAAAGAAATATTTTTGTTAGCGGTGCTTTTTATAAGCTGTTTTTCGGGGTGCTCAAGCAAGCCCGTGACGCTTTCGGCGTTAAGAAGGAAGCCCACCGCTGCCTCTTCGATAACGCCGTGAATCAATGCTGTGCGCACAACCGTAAGTGTCATTTAAAAAGCGTCTCGCCCAGCCAGTCTTTGATTGGTCAATCGAAACACTTCATCAGCTAACCCACGAACAACGTTCGACCCCAGACCGCTTTCAACACAATAGGTTTTAAAAAAACGTAACCGGTCAGTTYGGCTTAATACGCTAGGAAAAAGCATCCCAATTTGRACCAAGTTTTTAATCCGTTTTTTTTCAACCAGTGATTTAGACACGCTGTTCCGCTCATTATCGATAAAATAGAAATCCGKCTCTGCRCCACTCTCAAGCACCAACACATTATTCGGCCTTAAGTCGCCATGGACAATGCCTTTACGATGCAGCTGACCAATCAAACGCCCCAGGTCAGCAAGCATATTCCGCTTTAACACCAGCTGCTCTGCGCCAAGAGGCCTGCGCCAATGTTCATAAACATAATCGGCCAACCCAAGGGCTGGAATCGACTCGCTGACAAAAAACTCTAGCCCCTTATTGACCCCACCTTGAATACAACCTACCTGTAGAGTAACTGGCGCTCTAAAACCACCCTGCGCCAATAATGTAGCGCCGTCCACGGCTCTCTGACACCGACTGCCTCGTACCATGGATTTAAGCCACTCCACCCTACTTCGATTGTAAAACAATTTAAAATAGACAGAGTCAGTACCTTGCCTTTTTGCCACAAAAGCATTTTCTGACGCGGGTACTTTCTGCCAACCAGGAGGGACCACCCCGACACCAAATAACTCAATTTCTTGCTCGGACACCTCATCCGTATCAATCACGCAGAACCTCATTCATATCAACAAACGCGCCCCAATTCATCAAACAATAACGCTGCGTTACGCTCAACACCAAAACAAGCCTGCACTCTTTCATGCCCCTTTCGCCCTAACGCTTCTCTTTGCGTTTTTTCATCCACCAAGCTTCTCAAGGCGTCAATCCATTCCTGCTCGGTACTGGCCCAATACCCGGTTTCTCCATGAACAACAATCTCTCTATTCAATCCCACCGGATGGCACACCGTGGGAATCCCCACCCCCATATACTGCAACAACTTAAACCCACACTTACCTCGACTCCATGGGTCGTCGGTCAGAGGCATTATTCCAATATCAATGCTGTTTAGATGCTCTATTTCCTTCTCATAACTCCAAGCAATGCATTCCACTTCCAAATGCTCAAAATCAACAAACTCATCAGAAATTAATTTCAGTCGCACATTGGGATAATTCGCCCCCAACCATTCCAGAGCAGGGCGAATAGTCTCTAAATAATTCAAGGTAGACCGGCTTCCGATCCAACCAATCGTCACCAACTCACCCCCTCTAAGCTCAGACATCACCTGATAACGCTCTAAGTCGATTGGGGTATTCACCACGCTTACATTGTCACCACCAGCATTTCGCGCATGCTCAGCCAAATACTCATTTCCAGCAATAATCAGGTCAGATCCTTTAATAATTCTGGCAAACTTTTTCCGCCGAGTTTGACTACTATTATTCGCTCGGCCCGAATCGGGGAGCATCACCGCATCATCAAAATCGTAACATAACGTCTTAGCGTACAGCCTCAACCAAAAAAGGTCCCACGCCGACAACAGTCTTTTCTGTAACACAACAGCGTTATAATTTTGGCAACTCACCCAAAGCTGAAACCGAGCGATTAATCCAGAAGGCAATTCCACTACCGTGCATTCCGCCCCAAGACGCTCCAAAAACGGCAAATACTGAATCACCCGATAGCGTGAACTCGCCTTATCTAACCTGGGCACTATAAATAGTAACTTCATAAAAACAATAGCTTCATAAAAACAGTAGTTTCATAATTATTTTATAAGCGAGTCAAATGATGGCGCTTCTTTCCCCCAATCACGCCGATACAAACGACGTGCTTTTTTCTCCACTTGAACCCAAAACTTATTCTCAGTGGCAAGCGTCTGTCGCARAGAAAGTCCCGAATAAAGTCTCATAAAATAAAAATAATCACGTCGCGTYAGCTGTAAATCCATCGAGGAAAAATACAACGCACCAATATCCTTCACAAACCATCTCATTGCATTAAATTTACGCACCCCCATGCGATGCAAATCCACCACATAGATTTTCCCATCCAAATCGACTACTGGATTTTCTATCAGTGACCGCTGCAATAAAAAATGGCACAGATAAAAATCTTTATGACTCAAGCCTTCAGCGTGAAGCGCCTTCGCAATGCYWGCAATATGTCGAATTAARGCACGCTTAAATTGAAAGCTGGGCGGGCGATCCTGCCATTGCTCTACGTATTTCGCCAAACTAATGGTATCCGTCAATTCTTCGGTCACCACAAATGAGAATTGCTTCGCAGGATTTAGACCCTTCTGCCCAAATGCCACCGGCGTCARGGTGCCTATATTAAGRCGCTCYAAACTTTGAATGGCATACCATTCATTACTCGCACCCAATACTGGCAATTTAATTTGCAAAAAATTTTTAATTATTTCTTTCCAACCAATACCACTGTGCACTTTGATAAAATAACCTTTGCCCTGAATTTCAAAGCGCATGGTTTTACGGCCTTCTTTGTGGCGATAGATTTCACCGTGAATACCGCTCACCACCTCAAAAGGCACTTTGCCTGCACAGAACTCATCAAAGTCTTGCCGAGAGAAATAAATCAAAGCGTTTCCCCTTCAATCATCCCGCCATTCGCTCCTTCAATCCACTGCAGTGCTTTTTCAGCGCGGCTGTATAAATCCGCGTGCAGACCGAACGCAATTCCATTGGCCGACCACTGAGGTCTCAAATCCCCACTCAACATGTCGTGCAAGGTTTCATTCAACGTTTGCTGAGAAAATGGCGATGACAAAACCACCCCCGCCTCGGACTCAATCACGTAATGCGCGTAGCCACACACATCATTAGTTAACACCGGCAAGCCAGCGATAATTGCCTCCAACAATACATTGCCAGTGTTTTCGTTATACGCTGGATGGATCAATAAATCAGCCCCTAACAAAAACCGTGGCACATCGTCTCTACCTGCAAAAAAATGCACTCGCTGTTGCAAATTAAACTTTGAAATTAGAGAAGTAAACGGCTTGGGATTATCCTGGCCCACCACATACAGGCGGGTTTTTTCTTTGATTGCATCAGGCAATGACGCCAACCCGTGGATAGCCCGATCGAGTCCTTTGGTTTTAAACCCAGACCCCACCATTAAAATTATATTTTCGTCACCTGCAACGCCCTGCTCTTTTCGAAATTCAGACCGAACTTCAGCGGCATTGTCAGGGGCCATTCGATCCCGGCTTATGCCCGGAGGCAAATAGAAAAACCGTTCCTCCTGAGTGCCGAAATATTTTACGAAAAAAGGCTTTTGTTGTTTTGATACCATCAACACTTTGGTATCACTCGACGACTCAAAAACAGCGCATTCAAATTCCATAAAATGTTGACAACGAGGCGTCATACGATACAACGCGCCTTTTTGTTCATTCACTTTTGCGGCAAAACAACCATCAGCAGCGTAGTACCAATCCAATCCTGGCATCTTATTAAAGCCAATAACAAGATCAAACTGATCTTGTTTGATGGCGGTTAAAAACTGCTGTGAAAGGGACTTATTTCGAGCATGATTAGTCAACCCTTGCGCCTTAAACAGATGCAGAGCGACCCTTTCCAGCCGCTCACCTTCCCAAGGCCCGCAAAAAATTTCCACTTCGTGTCCCGCCGACACACACGCATTCACAATCGCAATTAAATTTCGTTGCATCCCGCCGAAGGGAAAATATTTGTACACGCAAAAAGCAAGCTTCATGTAAAACGTACAACCTCAATTAAACCTTTCCAAACCAATATTGCAGCCATCACGCAAACGTACTGGCGCTATTCATACCTACCTCGAACCGTACATGAGGCCCCAAGAGCGACGGAAAAACCGTCGCAGCCACATTCTCCGAAGCGAATTTATCTCAGACTAAATAGACTAAGCATCGGTAATCACAGGGAATGTAAGGACGAACCCGTTCAAAGACGTCACCCAAAGAGGGTATTTTGGCAAGCAAAAACGTCAAAGGAAGTACAATAAGCTAAACCACAGCAACCGGTTGAGGAAGTCTATTGAGAGCCTCTAATACCATCGTAGGAGGTAGATCTCGGAGGCAACGAGTATGCCCTAAAGCGCATTCCCTTTCAAAGCAAGGGCTGCAATGCAGAGCAATAGAAAGGATTTCAGTTTTTTTCGAGAGGGGGGGGGTAAATTGATCCGACGTCGAACCGTAAATTGCCACCAGCGGGCGATTGAGCGCAGCCGCCACATGCATTAAGCCCGAATCATTGGACACCACAGCATCCGCAAGAGACATTACATCAATCGCCTCCGGCAACGAAGTCGCCCCAGCGATATTGTGACAGTAGGCGTCGTTTTTATCGCCGATTAAAGAGCGAATTTTATTACCACAGGCTTTATCGGCTGGGGAGCCAAAAATCCACACTTGCCAGCCGTCCTCAATGCGTCGCGCAGCCACTTCAGCAAAGTGTTCTTCAGGCCAACGTTTTGAGGGTCCGAATTCTGCCCCAGGGCACAAGGCCAACACAGGTCGCTCATCGACGCTCAACCCTAAGCGCTCCAAAACACCCTGACGCTCGCCGTCGTGAATACGCAATTTGGGATCAGGCACGACTTCAGGCATGCGCGCGCGATTGGCTAAAGCCAGCGCCACAAAGCGATCCACCATCCTTGGGTAACGTTCAGGATCCAAAATACGCAAATCGTTGAGCAATAAGTAGCGCATTTCTCCGCGCCAACCAATGCGTTTAGGGATTCGAGCTAAAAAGGGAATTAATGCGGACTTCAGAGAATTAGGCGTTAAGTAGGCGCGGCCATAACCCTCTTTGCTAAGTTCCCGAGCGATTTTCCATCGTTGCCCTATATCCAGCACACCGTGCTTAATAGGCAAAGCAATCGTTTTTCGAACTTCGGGCATTCGCTCAGCCACGGACAAGCTAGCGGGCGGTGCAAGCATGTCAATCACGATGCCTTTGTAACGACTCTTCAGCTCAATCAATAACGATTGAGCCATCACCATATCCCCGACCCAAGCCGGTCCCACCACTAAAATTTTCATGGCATTAACTCACTTTAAGCTTCCACCAAAAACAACCGGCTGAATCTACCTACCAGCGGGCACAATCCCCTAATTCAGGATAGCTTAAGTTCGCTATTTCGCCTTCGCAAAACAGGTCAACAGAAACCTATTGTTTAATGGATAATTAAAAGGATTACCGAATTAATCACTTAATCGGTGGGCATTTGAAAAGGCATAGCTCGTAACAACTAGCTTGTAACTACAGCTCGCAACCACAAACAGCCGTCAAATGCCGACACGATTTCCGTCATTAGTTCACTGGCGTCAGCCATTCATTGTATTGGGGCGCCTTGCCAGTCACACARTCAAAATAAAGTGTCTGTAACTGCTCGCAGATTGGCCCACGTTTGCCGGTTCCAATGAGTCGGTCATCAAGCTGCTGAATTGGCAAAACCTCAGCGGCAGTGCCGGTAAAGAAGGCCTCATCAGCAATGTAGACCTCATCACGGGTAATGCGCTTTTCAATCACCTCAATACCGAGATCATGAGCTAATTTGATCACCGTATTACGAGTAATCCCATCTAAACAAGACGCTAATTCAGGGGTGTAAAGCACGCCATCTCGCGCAATAAATATATTCTCACCACTGCCTTCGGCTACGTAGCCTTCGTTATCTAACAACAAAGCTTCCTCTGCACCGGAAGCCAAGGCTTCTTGCAGCGCCAACATCGAATTAATGTAATGCCCATTGGCTTTCGCCTTGCACATTGAAATATTAACGTGATGGCGAGTGTAGGAAGAGGTGCGCACAATAATGCCATTTTCCAACGCTTCAGGAGACATGTAACTGGGCCATTCCCAGGCAGCCGCGATGACGTGAACCTTAAGGTTTTCCGCGCGCAAGCCCATGCCCTCAGCGCCGTAAAAAACCATCGGCCGAATGTAGGCGTGCGGTAAATTATTTTCCCTTACCGCCGACATTTGCGCATCAAGGATCTCTTCTTTGGAGAATGGGATCTTCATATTCATAATGTGAGCGGAACGAAACAAGCGATCGGTGTGCTCCTGCAATCGAAATATGTTCGGCCCTTGATCTTCAGCACTCTCACCAGTTTCATACGCACGCACCCCCTCAAAAACCCCCATTCCATAATGAAGAGTATGAGTTAACACGTGAACCTTAGCTTCTTTCCAAGGCACTAGTTGGCCATCAAACCAAATTAGACCATCAAGGTCAGCCATCGACATACCGACAAACTCCTAATCAAATACCGCTTATTAAATAAATACTGCAACCCGAGACACAACAGACCAATCTTCGATCTGCAAAAAAGCCGCCATTATGAGTCACCCAGCAGCCGTTGCCAAATTTCACGTACATTTTGGCGTGATTGTTCGAATGCTTGCTCATTTAATTGCCCCTTTTGATTCTGCAGTGCCGCACGATGAAGCAACGAACGATAGCGAAGATAGGCTCGGCTAAGACATTCCGAATCAGCTAAAGAAATTAATTGATATTCCAGCATTTTCTCCAAGATACGAATGTTATCCGCGTAAACCAGCAATTCAGGGGCTTGGTGGGCCCAGCGCAAAACGCTGTACTGCACCATAAATTCAATATCAACAATACCTCCTGAGCCTTGCTTTAAATCAAATAGGCCTGCAGCTGGTGCGTYCAAATGCTCACGCATTTTCACGCGCATGGATTCAACCTCTTTTTTCAAGGTCAGAGGGTCTCTTTGCCGGCTCAAAACCTGCTCCCTCAACCCACAGAATTTCTCATTCAACGCCACGCTGCCCATAATCACTCGGCTTCGAACCAGCGCTTGATGCTCCCAAGTCCATGCTTTTTCYAACTGATAAGACTGAAACGACGCAAACGAACTGGCCAACAAGCCAGCCTCACCCGAAGGTCTCAGGCGCGAGTCCACCTCGTACAACTCGCCACTGGCAGTATTAGCGGTCAACATATGAATAATGCGTTGCACCAAACGCGTAAAAAACACGGTATTGCCAATGGATCGTTCACCATCAGTACAAAGACTAGACGGGGATTCATAAACAAACACCAGATCCAAATCCGAGCTATAACTCAACTCGTATCCCGCCAAYTTGCCRTAAGCGATGATTAAAAAMGGCCGATCTTGTACCCGYCCTTCAGGCGTAGTGGGATARCCGTACTTATCCACCATCTGTTGCCAGGCGATATCAGCCACCACCGATAACGTCGCTTCTGCAATATCCGTCAAATAATCACTGACTCGCATCAATGGACGAAATGCCGACACTTCGGTGGCTGCCACTCGCAGCACATGGCCCTTCTTAAAGTGTCGCAAACATTCCATTTGCTGCTCTAAATCATCGTTTGGAATGCGTAATAATTGCTGCCTCAATTCATCTTTTAAGGCATCCAAGTCAGGGTGACTAAACAAGCTTTTGGCATCAATCAACTCGTCCAATAACAGCGGCTGACTGGCTAGCTGATCGGCAATCCAAGGGCTTACCGAGCATAGCGCCACCAAATGCTTCAACGCCACTTCATTTTCCAACAATAACACCAGGTACGCCGAGCGGCGCAGCACTTGGTAAAGCAACGGCACGATACGATTTAACGTTTGCAGCGGCGCATCGGCCGCCACCACCCAGCCCAATAATGCCGGCATTAACTGATTCAGCCGTTGCAACCCCACTGCATGACTACGCTGCAACTGTTTCGAGGTTTTTAGTTTCTCAACTTCCGACAGTAATTCATCTGCCTCAGGCTTGGAGATATTCAGTGCTAATAAAATTTCCAGCAATTGCTCACGGGGCTTATTCAAGTCCCAAATTGCCGCCATATTCGAATCCGCTGAACTGGTCTGATTATCGGCGGATTGTTCTTTACTGATTAATAAATCGAAATGCTCTCGTACTGCAGCGCGATGCCCATCGAGCTGCAAACACAGCTCGTCCCAAGAACTAAACAACATAGCGTTCGCGACGCGCAACCGATCCGTCTCATCCCCAGGAAGATTCTGAGTTTGCTGATCTCGTAAGCCTTGGATACGGTGCTCTAAGGTTCTTAAGAAGCGATACGCCTGCTCCAGCTCCTGCACAACCAAAGACGGGTAATATTCCCCCTGCTCAAGCACAACCAGCACCGACAACAAATTCGAAACTTGTAAACGGCGATCCCGACCGCCATTAATCAACTGCACCGCCTGCACAATAAACTCGATCTCTCTAATTCCTCCAGGGCCTAATTTAATATTCTGGCTCACTCCCCGGCGGCGAACTTCTCGATTAATCAGCGCCTTCATATCCCGAAGCGACTCGATGGCACCGTAATCAACGTAACGCCGATAAACAAAAGGCTGCAACCGCGTCATTAACTCTTGATCAGGCGCGGCCTGCAGAGAAACAGAACGCGCTTTAACAAAGGCATAGCGCTCCCACTCCCGCCCCTGCCCTTGGTAGTAACTTTCTAAGGCATCATAACTCAACACTAAAGCGCCGCTTTGCCCATAGGGCCGCAGGCGCATATCGACTCGAAACACGAAACCATCTTCGGTGACCTGATCCAAAGTTTGAATCAACTGCTGCCCCAGGAGCACAAAAAACGCTTGATTACTCAAGGCAGATTCACCGCCTACACTTTCCCTCCCAACACTTTCCCTCCCAACACCGTCCCTCCCAACACAGTCCCTCCCAACACAGTCACCGCGCTGGGGATAAGTGAAGATCAAATCAATATCAGAAGACAAGTTAAGTTCTCGCGCCCCCAATTTCCCCATCGCAATCACCACCAAATGCTGATCAACCCCACTCTCCGAGCGAGGGCATCCATGCTTCACCTCAAGCCAAGCGTGTAAGCTATCGCGAGCCAGCATTAAGCAAACGTCGGCCAGATCAGAAAGAGACTGCACCACCTCTTCCAAACTTGCTTGCTGCAACACATCACGCCAAATTAAGCGCACCATCTCTCGCTGACGAAATTGGCGCAACGCCTTAGCCAACATCGGCTGAGCGTCCACTACTGCAACATTCTCTGCCAATTGGCGCTGATAATCCGCTGCACAAAAAGACCGTTCAAAATCACCACTCTGCAACAAACCCACCAATAACAGAGGGTCTTTAATGCACTGCTCAGCCACAAAATCACTCGCCAGCCATACCCTGTCGAGCTTCTCCTTAGCGGCTTTCACCACCGCCTGCTGAATTTCATCTAAAGCACTTTTTTCAAAAAACCGTTGCCAGTATCGCTCCAGCAATCGACTTAACTCTTTTGCAATAGGGGGGTTGTTCAACATAAATCTCAGGCTCACTCGCTAGGAAATAAGGATTGCTTAAAAAAACAGAAAAAGGGTTCGGCTCAAGCCTTAGTGAATGGCCCACAGAATATAACCGTAAATAAGGAAGACTAGAATTAGGGCCGTTATAGTCGGAGCATTAATATCAGAACGGTTAAATTTAGAGTAACGAAATTCGAATTAATGAGACGGCGCAGGAGCGACCCGCATAACCTCTTCCACTGTGGTTAAACCATTGGCCACTTTATTCGCGCCACTTAATCTCAAACTATGCATGCCTTCTTTGTAGGCCTGGGCGCGCAAACGATTGATATCCGCCCCATTACTATTGATGATGGATTGGATTTTTTGCGACAATGGCATCACTTCATAGATGCCAATACGCCCTAAATACCCCGTATCCCGACACTCCAGGCAACCTTTCGGCAATTTTACCACCTCCGGTAGTTCCGCTTTCCAAGGCTGGGTCAGCGCCTTCCAGGCATGCTCTTCAACACAGCCATCCACCTTACAATGAGGACACAAAGTACGTACTAAACGCTGCGCCATCACCCCAGTAATCGTGGCGGTAAGCAGATAAGGAGGCACACCTAATTCAAGCAAGCGGGTAACGGCCGATGGAGCATCATTAGTGTGCAGCGTCGACAACACCAAATGTCCAGTGAGCGCCGCTTGAATCGCCATGTCAGCGGTTTCCAAATCACGAATCTCCCCCACCATAATAATGTCGGGGTCCTGCCGCATCAGCGCTCGAATTCCCGCGGCAAACGTTAAATCAATGGCCGTATGCACCTGCATTTGATTAAAGCTCGGCTCCACCATTTCGATCGGGTCTTCCACACTGCAGACATTCACTTCGGCCGTGGCCAACTGCTTAAGGGTCGAATACAACGTAGTGGTCTTACCGGATCCCGTCGGGCCAGTGACTAGAACAATGCCATTGGGATTTTCAATCAAACTATTCCAACGTCGATAATCTTCATTGGCTAGCCCCATGTCTTTATTGCTGCGCATTAATACTTCGGGGTCAAAGATCCGCATCACCAGCTTTTCACCAAAGGCAGTGGGCAAAGTTGAGAGTCGTAACTCCACTTCATGCCCGCCGTCCATTTTGGTTTTAATGCGGCCATCTTGCGGGCGACGCTTTTCCGCAACGTCCATTCGCCCGAGTATTTTGATTCGACTCGAGACCGCCGCCATCACCGCCGCGGGAAACTCATAGACGTCGTGTAATACGCCATCAATCCGAAATCGCACATTGCCGGTTTCTCTGCGGGGTTCCAAATGAATATCACTGGCGCGTTGATCAAAGGCGTATTGCAACAACCAATCCACAATATTAACGATGTGTTGGTCGTTGGCATCAGGCGCCTTTAGATGACCAATTTCTAATAGTTGTTCGAAATTACCCGTGGTGGTGGAATGCCCGCCTTTCGCATTGGCGCCGCTCACAGACTTGGCCAAATTGTAGAATTCAATGCTGAAGCGATGAAAGTCCGCCGGATTAATCACCACCCGGCGGATTTCCTTTTCTTTAAGGGTGTGACGTAAATCCTGCTCCCAATCGCTGTGAAATGGCTGCGCACTGCCAATGACGACGTAATCAGAAAAAACTTCCAATGCCAGAATTTGATGTCGCTCTGCGAACGCATAAGACATCACCTCAGTAATCTCAGTTACATTGGCCTTTAATGGATCAATGATAAATAACGGTTGTTCAGCCAGATCAGCGAACCACTGGGTTAAAAAATCTAAATCAAGCACTTGGGTTGGCGCATTAGCCGCCTTAAACCCAAATTCTGCGATCACCTGCAAGCCATGCCATGGGGCCTTTTCAGCACCCCGAGGAGTACTGGTAATGACGTTGACATCGTCGGCTGCGAGCATGCCTGCATCGCTTAACTCTCTAATAAACCACGACAAATCAACCCGCATACTGCCCCGAATCGGTGTTTTTTTACCCTGTTTACTGGCTACCAATCTGTTATTCCTTTTCAGTACTGCCCTAGGCTGGGGGATCAACGAAACCACTCATCACTATATGCTAAATAAAATTGCTCTGCCGTGCCTTTATCATCAAATTTAACCCCCTAGTGCTTATAATATTAGTTGTTTAAACCAAACATTAGACACCGGAGTGCCAACAAATTACACAGAAATTCTCGACAATGCATCGAACGTATCGCCCTTTTTTTCAACAATTACCGTAGAATCCCCTCCAAGATGAAAAATTGACGCTTGCCGTCTAGCTTGCTATTGAATAGTAATAAGAATTAGCACCACACAGGAAATATCGAGCATGCTTTTACCTCCAAAATTAACCATGACACCGAAATTGGGCTGCTTTAGCGCCACTCCGCTGCTGCTACTGACTCTTATCGCCGCGCCCAGCCTCGCTGCCACTCGTTTTGTTTCTGAGGACAACGGCGCTGACAATAGCGATTGCTCTGTCACTTCATGCGCAACAATCCTTTACGCTGTCGCTCAAGCCAATGCTGACGATCAACTCTTCATTTCCGCCGGCGACTATCAATTAAGCAGCGGCTTAATTCTCGACAAATCGTTAACACTCACCGGCTCTGGTCAGGATCAAGTAATCCTTGACGGAGTACTAATCGACGCCAGCGTGGTCACCATTGAATCAGGCGCCACGGTGTCGATCAGCGGCTTAAGCATTATTAATGGATCAGGCAATATTCGTGGTTTCAACAGAGTCGGCGGCGGCATTGATAACCACGGTCATTTAACCTTAACGCACGTTTCAGTCAGCAATAATGAAGTTGAAGGTGACAGCAGCACTGTTCTCCTTGGAGGCGCCTACAGTCCTCTTGGCGGGGGTATCTACAGTGCACCTGGCGCATCACTCACTCTCGAATATTGCACCATCGATAACAATATCGTCACTAGTCAAAGTCCAATGTATGGCACCGGCGGTGGTGGCGGCGCACTTGGAGGCGGTATCGCAGCCGAGGGCAGTGTCGTCACAATCAATTATTCCACCCTCTCTAATAACCAAGCCATTGCTGAAGATTCATCCGGTGGTGGCGGCGGCGCCGTTGGCGGTGCAATTTATATCGCCGATGTAGCAAACGAGGATGGTGTTCTTATCATCGATTCAAGCACCCTCTCAAATAACCGAGTCATTGGCGGCTCGGTGAATGCATTACGGCCTATTTTTGGCAGCGGTGGCGCCGGCGCTGGAGGTGATTGCGGCGACAACTGTGCATTTGAAACGGGCTACCTTTTCCACGGTGGTGCTGGCGGAGAAGCCAAGGCAATTGCCGGCGGTGGCGGTGGCGCTGGTGCTGAGATAGACCCGCTAATAATATTTCACAACCCCACGAGCGGAACCGGTGGTATTGGTTCATTCCTTGGCGGTGGCGGTGGCGGTGGCCCACTCACTTCCAATGATAATGGCACCACGGGAACAGGAGGCCAGGGGGGATTTGGTGCCGGCGGAGGCGCTGCAGGTTGGGCAATCCCCGCCTACAGTGAAATCATTGACCTCGTCGACGACTTCTTAGACGACATCAGTGGCAGCTTAGACGATCCAGCTTTCTGGGATTCAGTAGTTGGCATCGAGAACCCCACCATTGGCGATCAAGGCTTAGGCGGATACGGTGCAGGCGATGGTTTTGTCATTAATGACTTCCAAAGTGGCTCTGGTGCTGGAGCCGGCATTGGCGCGGCAATATTCGCCAATGAAGCAAGCAGCGTTACAGTCACTAACAGCACCTTAAGCCTCAATAGCGCCGAGGGCGGAATAGGCAATATCGACGGTCGTGGCAATGGCCAGGGAATCGGCGGTGCATTATTTAACAACGGCGCGACTCTCTTTGAATTACAAAATCTCGCGTTGATTAAAAACCAAGCCGATGCACAAACGAATTGCGCAGCGGCAGATGGCACCGGAGACAGTGTCGATAACGGAATCTACAACGCGGGTCCTGATTCAGTTTCCGATGGCTCCGATTGCGTCGGATTTGGCTCCGCCTCAGCAGAGACACTTTTGGCACTCAGTGATAATGGCGGCCCCACGTTAACGCATAGCCCCGAATCAGATGACTCCCTTAATAACCTCAACATCGTCAGCTGCTCAGCAACCGATCAACGCCAAATGCCCCGAGCAACACCCTGTGATTCAGGCGCCGTGGATCTCGATTCAAGCGTTCAAAACAGCCTCTTCCCTAGCCTCGACCTTGGCATTCTAGTGCACACCTACACGAGCACCGATCCGGAGGCCTTGTTCCCCTCGGCCGTTGCCAGTGATGCAGACGGCGAAGATTACGACACGCTGACAGTGTCCATCAGTGACAACTTTATGGAACAAGATCAGTTGAGTCTCGACCTCTCTGGCCAATCCGACTGGAGTACCGTCTCAGCAGAGGGCACCACTTGGTTACTTCACAATGGCGTCGTTAAAGCAAAAATTTTAGAACAAGCAGACGATCGCATCAGCCTCCAATTCAATCGACTCGATACCAGCGCATTGGTGAGCTCGCTACTTAACGCCTTTCATTACCAAAATACAGCCGGCGCGCCGTCGGGGGCATTACGTAGCGTTCTGGTGGCATTGAAAGATCTCCAAGGTAATGTTGGAAGTGCTGACATGAAAATTACTACCTCTGACCCAGCAACCCCAATTGCCGTAGATATTTACGTGCAAGTAGCCAGCGGCGAAGCGGTGACCATTTCGTTGGACGAATACGTTTTCCTTTCTGGAGATTCACTCACCAGCATTGCCCACTCCACTGCGGATTTGGGCACGATCGAATCAGATGTCTCAGCAAATACGATGACCTATACAGCCGAAGCAGGGCTGGCTGGCGATGACTTCTTTACCTATTCAGTCAACGGTACAAGTAATGTCGCATTCGTCTACGTCAACGTGCTCCCTGTACCACCTGATGCCCAGGACGACAGTTTTGTACTGAATTTAGAGTCTGGATTTCCAAGCATTGAACTTGATGTTCTCGTCAATGACAACCCTAAATTAGGCACCATAGACCCAGAAAGCCTTTCCATAATCACCCCCTCCTTGGGAGGGAACTTGACACTTTTCGCAGGCAAAGTCGTTTATCAAAAAAATGACCAAACTAAAGTAGGCGGGGATTCCTTCACCTATCAATTTTCTAACGATAGCGGTTGGGTTAGCGATACCGCCACGGTAACACTGACTATTAGCGCACCTGGCGTCACCACCGCCCCAGACAACGGTACAGTCCTCGCAGCTAACACACTGACCATTGACGTTATAGCCAATGATTTACCCGGCATTGCGGAATGGGACATATCCACGCTTACGGTTACTAGCAGCCCGACACAAGGATCAGTTTCTTTCAATGCTGAAAACACAAAAATAAACTATTCGGCGCCCGGAACCTTTGCAGGAACAGATGTATTTCAATATAAAATCACCAACACTCTCGGAGAGCAAAGTAACGCTACTTTGGTATCCATTGACGTAGAGGTAAACCCGCCGATTGCTCATGACGACAACGAAACCGTGAAGGGAGGCGAAACCGTGAGTATCGATGTATTTGCCAACGATATACGTGTTGCGGACATCGACTATGCATCGCTGACGTTTAGCCCTCAACAAACCAGCTTAGGCTCTGTGGAGTTTGATTCTGTTGAGAACGAATTCCTATACACCGCAAATGTCGGAAGCACGGGCGCGGATCAATTCACCTACCAATTTAGTGACTCCAATGGCTGGCAGAGCAACCAAGCCACGGTACTCATTACCGTCAATGAAGGCTCGAATGATTCTGGCGGCTCAGATGATTCAGGCGGTTCAGATGGAAGTTCAGATGGAGCTGCGGATGAAGGAGGTTCTTCCGGTGGTGGAGGCGGAGGCAGCTTTTCCTACGCATTTTTATTACTACTGTTTAGCCTCGGTATCAGTGCAACAAAGCGGCGCTTAACAAAATAAAACAACACCCTCTAAATCGAAACATAAAATAAGCAAGCAATACGGCGCTCCAGTAAGCGCCGTATTGCTTTATTAAGCAGACTAATTCTTTCCCCTGCTATTTATTCATAAGCCACCAGCGTCTTCATACAAGCACTTAACTAAACCATAAGCCCCTCCCCAACCAATAAACACCATAATCAATACTCCCTCATAATATCCGCCTATTAAGCTAACGCCATCACTCTAAATGATGTAAATTATTCATCCCAGTATGGAAATAAAATCAGTTGACGACCACCAGGTCTATTCGGCAGACTATGCCGCAGTCGTGACCAAGACGTGGGGTTTTACCAATAAAACGCGGCGTTATTTTTGACAATGACGACCAAAATATAAAAAAACTATTATAAATAACAGCAGCTTGCGAATATTAAAATTTAATTGTATTTTTATGGCAGGTATACACTTCAAGCCATATCCTCCGCAGAGCTTTTTAGATTAATGGCTCCAGGAAAGACTWTTTAACTTAAAGACCGAACACTCAGAGGTAAAGGATGAGTCGCATAGTAATTATCGGAGCAGGACAAGCAGGCGGACAAGCGGTTGCAAGCCTTCGCCAACTTGGCTACAAAGAGGAAATCGTTTTATTTGGAGACGAGCCTCACTTGCCTTATCAACGTCCATTTTTATCGAAACAATACCTTTCTGGCGAACACGAAGAAGGCCGAATTTTTCTCCGCGCAGAAAAGTTTTATAGCGACCAAAATATCACCTTACGCATTGGCGAGCGCGTTGCCTCGATCGACCCAAGCGCCAAACAAATCAGCACCGATAAAGGCGAGAAAATCGACTACCAGGACTTAATTCTGGCCACCGGCAGCCGCCCTCGAATTTTAAATATCCCCGGAGGCGACTTAGGCGGCATTCATTATTTGCGCACCTTAGATGACGTCAATGAAATCAAACCCGCGCTCATCGAAGGCAAGAAAATGGTCATCGTAGGCGGTGGCTACATTGGCTTGGAAGTGGCCTCGGTTGCAGTGACAGCGGGCATGGACGTTACCGTCATTGAAACTGAAGAGCGAATTTTAAAGCGTGTCACGACATCGGAAATGAGCGAGTTTTACCATCAACTGCATACTGAGCGAGGCGTTAAAATCATCCTCAACTCAGGCGTCAACGGCTTTGAAGGCAAAGACGATTCCACCCAATTAAGTCACGTAAGCTGCAAAGATCAGGTTTTAGAAGCGGATGTGGCCATCGTCGGCATTGGCATTATCCCCAATGTAGAATTGGCACAAGAAGCCCAACTGGATTGTGACAACGGCATTACCACTGACGGGTTTTGCCTTACATCAGCGCCCAATATCTATGCCATTGGAGACTGCTCCAATCACCCCAACCCAATTCTAAAGCGTCGTTTAAGACTTGAATCAGTCCCCAACGCCATGGATCAAGCAAAAGTTGCCGCATCCAACATTGTAGGCAAAGAAAAAACTTATTCTGCAGTGCCTTGGTTTTGGTCAGATCAATACGACCTCAAGCTGCAAATGGTAGGCTATTCCGCAGACAGCGACAGTCAGGTCTTGCGCGGAGATAAGGGTCAACAGAAATTTTCGATTTTTTACCTCAAAGATAATTGCTTGGTCGCCGTAGACGCCGTTAATTCAGCGCGCGAATTCATGGCGGGACGTAAACTATACGGCCAACGCTTTGACCCAATTAAACTGGCCGATTCCGATATTGAAGTGAAAGATGCTGTCGTTACACCATAGCAGCCGATTAAAAGAATCCGAAAACCCTGTAACGCGTTTAAGTGCACTACTACAGAGCCACTTTTAAGTCCGGCCCAACAGCCTGAAACGCAGTTACAGAAACAATCACGGCGCACCGCATTTTGGAACGCCACAAAACGCTAAACTAAAGCAGGTAAGTATAAAATGTCTAAGATTACATTCGTACAACATGACGGTGAAACAGTCACACACGAAGCGGAAAACGGCTTGTCCGTGATGAATATCGCGGTAGACAACCTAGTTCCAGGAATTGATGCGGACTGCGGCGGCGAGTGCAACTGCGCCACTTGCCACGTTTACGTCGATGAGAAATGGACCAAAACAGTGGGCCAACCTAACGATTCAGAAGAGG
>NVTH01000014.1 GCA_002401525.1 Moraxellaceae bacterium
GACCCGCTTAAAAACCCGCTTGAAAACTCTGTTCTACTCTACGATACCTTGAAAGACAACAAACCGAAACAACTGAGTCACGTCACTGAACTTTGATCCCGGAACTTAAAACCTAGAACCTGGAATCTAGAACCTGGAATCTAGAACGACAAGTTAAAATAATTCCGACTCATCGTCGCTCACGTACACTTGATCCTCGTAGTGAATTAAGATCAGCGGCAACTCCAAATGAAAGCGACTGCCCTTACCTACTTCACTTGTTACTTGAATGGTACCTTGAAGGTCCTTGCAGAATTGACAGGCAATAGCGAGGCCAATTCCCAATCCAGAATGATGATTGGCGACATTCGTATTCAGTTGAGAGAAAGGGGTAAATAACTGTTTTTGATGCAGCTCACTGATCCCCACGCCTGTATCGGTCACATTAAGTTCCAGGTTCTTTCCTTCCACTCCAATTTCCAACTGAACATGACCCTCGCAGGTAAATTTAATCGCATTGGACAAAAGTTGTTCTACGATATGCTTTATACGGCGGACATCCGTATCGACTACAATTTCCTCCTGACGCCATATAACTTCAAAACCCAGCCCATTCTCCAGCGACTCCTTTTCTGCATTCAGTATCGACTGAAAAAAAACATCACGAAGAATACTGCGCTTAGGCATCACCTTTTGTTCCGACTGAATTTCTGAGATTTCAAGCAAACTAGTAATAAGCTTCAACAAATCGTCGGACTTCTCATCCAACTGACTTAATGCTTCGAGATCTCTTTCAGTCAGCACATCCCCTTTATCTTTTTTGTTGAGGTAGTGACTAAATCCCAGAATCGCATTCATCGGCGTACGCAGCTCATGAGAGACCAATGACATAAATACATTTCTCGCTTGATCGGACTCCCAGTTTAGTAGTTCATGACCAATGGCAATCGCTCGAGCGTTTACTCCCTCAGCCAACTTAAACAATAATTCTTTTTTGTTGCCGTAGGCTTCAGTACTCGGTTCGGGCATATTTCTCGCTAGAATTGAAATATGACTAAAGTTAACTACCGTTTTATTAGGCAAATCGATAAAGCGTTCTGCTTGCCTAAAGTGCAACACCAATCGATGCCAGACGATTTCTTCTTTTTCAGCGCCGAAATAAATCCAATTATTCTCTGTTTTCAATAAACCATACGTTTCAAAGCCCATTTTTTCTAGTATTTGCGCAGCGATTGCCGCTAAACTTTCAAAGCTTTCACACTCAAAGGTCTTTTGCATAAAGCGCAACACGTCCCCTAGCTCACTTCCTGCAGACATGCTCAGCAGAGCAATATCGCTGGCCTCTTTCAAATCCCGATTTGTTTTCTTTTGAGCAGCAATTAAATCCGCATAATTTTCCAGACAACAATATAAATTATCTAAATTACCTGCGGCCACATGGCCACACATCCCTAGAGTCCAAGCAGCAGAATAATCCACCTCGAGACCTTGTTCGAAAATCAAAATAAACCGCTCGAATAACGGTTTATTACACCCCCTAACCGAAGTTATCTGATTAAGTAAAGCCTCATAACTTTCTTCATTAACGGAAATTACAGCAATATCAAATAAAGTTTGCCCTATAACTTCCGAAAAAGATGATTCCACCGCTTTGTAGTCACACTCAATGGAAATGTTTTTTTCGGAAATTAATTGTTCGATACCATTTTTCACCACCATAGGCGTGGAAAAAAGCACGCGACAGGGATCTAACATAAAGCTCCTGATTCAATCTGATAATATTCTCTATCCAATAACAGGCGTTCTTAACCAGCATTACTCCAGTCAGTTCGCGCGTATGTTTTTTTAGTATAGTCATTTTTAGCCAATACTATTTCAAAGCATAGTGGCCAATATTATGACGCAAATATTTCCCCTTTAGTGACTTAGCACTGACACTCTAAGAACCCTTTGTCTCCATAAGATTGGACATTAACAGAATTTAAATAACAATTTTTCACAGTGATAAAGCAGGCAATATGGTATAAGAATCCCAGCTTATAGAAGACCCCTCTTATTTAAAAAAAATTAGCCTAAAAAGGACTCCCCATGAATCACAAAAATAAGTTTTGGCTGGCGCTATTTTTGGCATCGGTAGCCACACTCAATGGATGCAGTAGCGGCAGCAGCAGTGACGATAACGAAACCATCGAATCGGAAGCGAAAGCCTCCAGTACAGTTTCGGGTAGCGCAGTCAAAGGATTAATGTCCTTCGCCCCCGTGAGCGTGTTCCCTGTAATCAATGGGTTAATAGGCTCCACCAGTATTACAGCAGGAGAAACTGACACCAACGGGACTTATCAATTGAACCTGGCAGATTATTCCGGTCCCGTACAATTACAGCTTAGTATTGACGACGATACCTTGATGATTTGCGACGCATTCAATGGCTGCGGTGTGTACGCTGTAGACGATGTGTTAGACCTCAACATAGATTTGGCGATCGATTTCGGCGATAAGTATCACCCCATTGACCCCGACTTTGTTCTCACCGCATTAGTCCCCAATGTAGAAACAGGCGTCATCACCCCGGTTCAAATTACACCGCTTACACACGCCGCAGCAGAATATGCCACAAGTAGTGGCGCCAGCCTTGATGCGAACGTCATTAATGAGGCCAATTTACAACTTGCCTCAGTACTTGGCCTAACCATCGATATACTCAGCACCCCCCCCGTGGACATAGTCGCCATACCCGCAGACTCCGCCGACGGCAATATAGAATACGCCGCTCTACTGGCTTCATTGGCATCCATGGCCACAGAACAAGGCATTCCTGATAGTGACATGATTGCCATTTTCGTCGATGCTTTCGTCGATAATGACGGTCAATTTATTCAAAACTCAGCCACCCCTGGCGTTTTTACCTTAGAAGACCTTTATGACAACGCCGGATCGGCACTAACCGCTGCCACCCCCAACTCAGATACCAGTCTGGTAACCGTGCAGGTGGAAATGGAACAAAATGAAAATGTTGCCGGAAATGCGCCCCCCGACACCACCACAGGCGTCGATATTCCTGATATGAATGAAGAAGAGCCGGTCAGTGCTGTTGACTCGGCCAAAGCACTCATCTCGGATGTGCGCACCTGGGGGAATGTGATTGAACAAGAAACCGACGGCCCTCTCCACGACTTAGGAGAACACGCTCAAACCATTGGTGAATCCCTTGAATTGGCGATGAATGATCTGCAATTAAAACAAGGCATGCAAAACCTGTTTAGCCAAGAGGGTGACACTGAAGGACACGCTGTACTGCTCGTCGATGCATTACAATACGCAGTGGAAATCACTGAAGCAGTGCTAAAGGCAGGCCAAACCGCCGACGTTTATGATCTCGCAGACGAAATTCCTGGCTTGGATTCGGATATTTACGAAGACCAAGAAATCACTCGCTCGGGTGAGGTCCACGTCAACCGATCCCTCAATACAGTGGATTTTTTGGACGCCTTCATTAATGGCCAAAATGTTGACATACACTTAGAATCCTCAGATTTAGAAAGCGGATCCACCACCCACGTATTCGCTCGTTTTAGCGAAACCTTGCCTAGCTTGGTAAGCAATTCACAGGCCTCGATGATGATCGAAGGTGGCGCCTCGATGACCACCAGCATCGCCATTAACTTGAACAACGATATTGCTGACGAAACAGTCGAACTCGGAATTCTGAGCGCCGAAGTCATAGTGAGTGAATTAACCGGTGCCAATCCGAGTACATTTTCCGGGACCCTAGTCTCGGTCATTGGTCGTGATTTGGAGAACCTCAATATGGCAGTGGACCAGCTCTCTCTCACAGGCATCCCCAACCTCGATCAATTCCCCGGAATCCCCAGTGACATTCAAACCGATCTATACAGTCAACACCTACTTCACGTCACCGGGGTTGCTGAAGGAACCAATGAATTATTGGATGGCGTAATTTTTTGGGCAACCTCCGTCGAAGAATTACCGGTCATACTTTCTTCTGAAGACATAACGCCTGAAGCGATCACATTTGAAGAAAACTACAGTGAATTTGATCTCAAATACGCTAGCTTTAAATTTACCGGTGAACTTTCTAATGGGTTAGGCGACAGTTTTAACGGAGAATTCGAATTCGAGATTCAAAAGCAACTGCTCGACAACCGTCGCAATGTCGCTGCTCTATCCTTTATTGGCAACATCGCAGCAAAAACGGGCGATAGTTTCGAGGGGTCCTTTAATTTGGCGGGAGAATCACCCTTGGTGACTACTGGGCCGGACGCAGGGACAGTCGCCGTGGACGACGAAGGAAACGAAATTTTTAATCTCTCCCACGCATCCTTGAGTGGCGAGTTCTATTTCAGCACCGGAGAGTCCATGCTCGCTTCGGCCGTGGCCACGAGTGACAATGCCAGCACGTTTATTCCAGAACCTGCCCCCGAGAACGATGAATCAGAAAACAATTTCCGCAACCTCGACCTTGCCCTCTGTTTTACCACTCAACTGGCTGGATTGCCTTTGGCTCGATTTACTTTATCGGCTGAAAGAACAGGCTACCAAGACGGCATCGGCAATATCGATATTTCTTACGGCGGCGCAATCAGCAATG
This sequence comes from Moraxellaceae bacterium, assembly GCA_002401525.1. Lineage (GTDB taxonomy): Bacteria > Pseudomonadota > Gammaproteobacteria > Pseudomonadales > UBA3067. The sequence goes on from NVTH01000014.1 coordinate 4,589, forward strand.
AAGGTGATTTCTCCGGAGCCGCCCGTCGAATTCAACTGGAACTGAATTCTCAGCAAGCATTAGACGACATCACTTCTAACCGAATCATCATCTCCAATGAAGCAGGCGTGACGCTTACCGCCGGCGTAATATGCGCGGATGAAGACACTCAAGAGGAGTGTGAAGAGAAGCTTAATGAAGAAGGAACACAAGGCATCATCATGGTGGGCGATGAAAAAGTCGCTGACCTGGATTTGGTGGACGATAATTGGCTGATTCGCTATACCGACGGCACCTTTGAATCCTTGTTTTAAACACAGTTTTAAACTCTGAACAGCAGTGGCTGTTCAGAGTTTTATTACATCCCGATTAACCCTTAGCCCTTAGCCCTAGCATTCAAAATACGTCCGTATTTTTTACATACTTTCCCACATTAACACCCTCCTCTACCCCGTCTAAAGCACCTTTTCAAGCCAACAATTACTGCAGTCCAAACCTAATAAATACCAAGTCATTAAATCTGACGAAATAACTAACAATTAAAATAATTTCAAGGTATAACCTGCTCACGTCTAAACAGATGGCTCAAATAAATAGGGAATCAATAATGATTAAAAAAGCTCTAAAGCTACTGCCATTTATTATGGTGGCGGCCGTGTCGCTCCAAGGCTGTAGTAGTGGCAGCAATAACGATAGAAACGTCAGCAGCACCGAAACAATAATTGACGAGTCCTCCACCGGCACCACACTATCCGGTAATGCAGTAAAAGGATTGATGGCTTTTGCACCGGTGAGTGTTTTCCCCATCACTGATGGGGTTATTGGCACAACCGCTCTAGTCGAGGGAGAAACTGACGCCAGCGGAGCCTACCTACTTAACCTGGCTTCCTACTCAGGCCCTGTGCAGATGCAGCTCAGTATTGACGACGATACACTGATGATTTGCGACGCTTTCAATGGCTGCGGAAGCTATGAGGCAGGCGATGCTTTAGACCTAAGCCTCGATTTCAGCATCGATTTCGGCGATCAATTCCACCCCAACGACCCCGAATTAGTACTCACCGCCTTAGTGCCTAACGCGTTAGAAGGCGAAGACACGGCAGTACAAATCACCCCTTTAACCCACGCCGCTGCTTTGTTCGCAATCGCTAACAATATCACTCTCGATGCCGATTCTATCTCAGTCGCCAATACGCAAATTGCCTCAGACCTGAATCTAACCATCGATATACTCAGCGCTGCTCCCGTCGACATTACTGAGATTCCGGAGAATTCCAGCAATAGCAACATTGAATACGCCGCGCTACTGGGTTCTCTAGCGTCCATGGCCACCAGTCAAGGTCGTTCCGACAGCGACATGATCAGCCTGTTTGTCAATTCCTTCCTCGAGAATGGCGGTCAATTTCTTTCCAATTCTCTCGATGACAGTAACTTCACTTTAGAAGACCTCTTTGCCAATGCAGGGGATGTACTGTCTGCGGCAGAAGACAATTCCGGGACCAAACTGACCACCGTTCAGGCGGAAATGGAGCAAAACGAACTTACTGCGCGAGAATCTAGGGTAACGACCCCTCCGCCCTCTGTTCCTGCCCCTGCTCCTGTTCTTCCTCTTAAACCCATTGACTCTGCCAAAGCACTGGTTTCAGACGTGCGCACCTGGGGCAACGTAATCCAAAAAGATCCACAAGATCCCCTTGACGACTTGGACCAGCATGTCCGCGCCATCGAAGAATCCCTCGATATTGCAGCGGATAATCTAGAGCTCAAAAAAGGCATGGAAAATCTATTTAACGTGGCGTTTAACCAAGACCAATCGCAAGCCAAACTGCTGTTGGACGCGCTGCACTATTCATTGGACATCACCGCCGCTGTGTCAGCGGAAGGCCAAACCGCAACCAACTACAATCTCGGCAGCGAAATCCCAGGCCTTGACTCTGACGTTTACGAGGGTCAGGAAATCATTGCCAAAGGCAATGTCAGTGTTGATCGTGACGCTCACACAGTGAATGTCAACGGCACCATCAACGAGCAATCGGTGAGCCTACATTTTCAATCCTCAGATTTAGACAGCGAATCCACCTCAGTGGTGTTTATTCGCATCGACGAAAGTCAAACCAGCCGCGTAGAGAATAAATTAGCTCGTATGACTCTCGCGGGGGGCGCATCAGTCTTCACCAGCATCCCCGTTGACCTCAACGAGGAAATCGACGACGAAACCATCGAAGTCGCTGTCCTCGGAATGGAAATAGTGATCCTTGAAAAATTCGGCACCCACCCCAGCACGTTTACTGGCACTCTAACCTCAGTCGTCAGCCGAGACCTGGCCAACCTAGACGCAGCGGTGGATTCATTGCCATTAACCGGGATTCCTAATCTTGATGAGTTTCCTGGCATTCCTGATGAGATTCAAACTGACTTCTACGCGCAACACTTTTTCCGGGTCACCGGCGTTGCTGCCGGCACTGAGGAACTACTCGATGGCACAATATTTTTGTCTCAATCCGCCTCGGACGGAACCGACCTGGGCGTAAATTTCGGTGCGTTTAATTTTACCGGTGAACTTTCCAATGGCATCGGGGATCGTATTAGCGGTGAATTCGAATTCACCTTTCAACAACAACTCGACCTTCGTCGTAATGTCGCCACACTTGCTTTTTCCGGCACCATTGAAGCCCAAAGCGGAGAAAGCTTTGAAGGTGCCTTCAGCATAGAAAGCGAATCACCTACACAGTATTTCGGAGTTGGAGCCCCCGTCATTATCGTCGATGAAAATGGCGACGACTACACCAACCTAGCCAACGTCACTCTAAGCGGTGAATTCAATTTTGGAACGGGCAAATCAATACTTGCCTCAGCAGTGGCCAATAGCGACAACGCAGGAGCCTTTGTTCCCTCAGGAGAGGAAACTGAAAGCAATTTCCAAAACCTTAACGTTGCAATCAGCCTTAACGCTCAATTCAACAACATGCCATTAGCGCGCTTCACCCTATCAGCCCAAAGAACAGGCTTTGAGGGCGGGATCGTCCGCATGGATATCTCCTACGGCGGCTCGATCAGCAACAACGGAGAGTTTTCCGGCGCCGCTCAACGGATTCAATTAGCGTTAGATTCTCAACAAGATCTAGATAACATTGTTTCCAATCAGATCATTATCTCCAATGAACAAGGCGTTGCTATTACACTAGGCATTAGCTGTGACGCGAATGATTCACAAGCAGAGTGTGAAAATAAACTCAAGGACGAAGGCGTTCGTGGCGCCATCACGGTAGGCGATGATCATGTCGCCGACCTTGATTTAGCCGATGACCTTTGGCTAATCCGTTACGTTGATGGCACTTTTGAATCGCTGTTTTAATTCAACCCGACACCGCTCTAGCGTTCCTTAACTGATCAAGTTCTGTAACACTAGAGCGACCTTTAGCTCACACACATCCCAACCCACCACTCAAAAAGAAGCACCCTTTTGAAACACACATTGCTAATTTCCAACCTGATTTTAATGCTACTGACGTCTACTGCAGTCAACGCCACTTCTGATACACAAAACACTTCGGACACGACGTTAGCAAGCGTGTTTTCAAATTCGATTCAGCCCCAACTTAAAAAATTTCATCCCTACATCCACCTCAACAGTTTCACTTACAGCGAACCGATTTCCATCGATGGCATGCTCCATGAATGGGATGACGATTTACACTCAGGTGAATTGGCATTCACACAACAAAGAATTTCCGTAGGCCTGAGTCACAGCAGTGGCTGGTCCCTTGGCTGGATAAGCCGATACGACTATTTTTTAGAATTCACCGAAGACACGGCGTTGCTTTATCATCAAGGCGAAAACGACTTGCCCGCCAGCCGGGATTATCACTACCAACTATTCTTGCGCGCAGAACACGCTAAAAGCAGTGGCCCTCAAATCGCTTATCAAACGCCCCTATTAAAGTTTGGGCCTGAACAAAGTCATCAAATAAAAGTCAAAATTCAAATCGCACGACTGACGTCGAATCAACTTTATAACGGATCCATTTGGGGCGAAGCCATCCTACTGGAAAATGACGACATTGAAGCGCAACTCAACATCGATTACGCCTATCACGAAGATTCCTTGTTTGATCGCCCATTAACCAACACGATCGAAGGACAAGGGTTGAGTGTCGATTTATTTGCGGATTGGCAATTTAAACAATGGCAGGTTTCTCTGACACTTTTAGATGCTTATTATCGAGTGAAGTGGCAGGACAACCCGTTCACGACGGCCATCATAAGCACCGACACCAGAGGCGTGGACGAAAACGGATTTATTCGTTACAGCCCAATTCTTTCCGGCCTAGAAGGCAATAAAGATTTCATTCAAAAATTACCCCTCGACCTTTACCTCAATACGGCCTATCAGTGGAACCAGCATTGGGGATCATTTGTTAACTATCATCACGTCGCGTCAACACACTTCTATCAACTGGGCATGGAATATTTCAGCCTGGGCAAAGCCAGTTACTTTTTAGCCTATCAAGAGCCTACTCAAGCCCTTTCTCTAGGGTTTAAATACGATACATTTGAAATTTCTTTGGGCCTAGACAGTCTTTCTACAAACAATGCACAAACCTTAGCCATTCAATTGATCTGGGGCCTGAACTAACAACCCATCACCCTCCCGCATTAAAATAGCCTCCAATTCCTATTAATTCAGCATCAAACGCCTATCGACTGCCAAGGCTGCTATGCATTAAGTAACCGCGCATTAAGTAACGGCGCATCATGTAATGGCACTTCAACTATTTGTATATTTCTAACCACAGCATTACACTCACTGAACAAACTCGAAAAGAGATCTGCGCGAGAAAGTCTCCCTGTCCCGAATAAAAATATTAGGCCCATTAAAACAATAAAAAAACCAAAACAAAGCAAGGATATCACTATGGCCGGTTTAAAATTCCCCACAGAAAAACCTTCAGAGAACGCGTCGAATGCTTCCGCTGAAAAATCTGCAAAGCCAAAATCAATGTCCAAAGAGGAATGGCAAATCCGAATTGATTTAGCTGCTTGTTATCGCTTAGTGGCTCATTACGGCTGGGATGACATGATCTTTACTCATCTATCAGCACGAGTACCTAGTTCGGACCATCATTTCTTGATCAACCCTTATGGCATGCTGTTTAGCGAAATCACTGCCTCATCTCTGGTGAAAGTGGATCAAGAAGCCAATATCATTGGTGACAGCGATTACGGCGTCAATCCTGCCGGATTTACCATTCATAGCGCGGTGCACATGGCCCGGCCGGAAGCCGGCGCAGTGCTGCACTTACACACGCGTGCCGGCATGGCCGTTTCCGCGCAATCGGAAGGGCTGCTGCCTTTAACTCAAACCTCAATGTTAGTGTTACCAAAAATTACTTACCATGACTATGAAGGGGTAGCAGTCAACCTGGAGGAACGAGAAAGGATTGTTCAAGACCTTGGCGAGCAAGACCTAATGATACTGCGCAATCACGGCACACTTGCGGTGGGTAATTCGATTCCTGAAGCATTTTTACTGATGTATTTTTTAGAAAAAGCCTGCGACGCTCAGATCGCTGCTCAATCAGGCGGCAGTGCACTGAACATACCCTCCAACCAAGCATTAGAAACCACCAGCAAACAATCCGAGGGGATTCACATGGCTGGCCACATGGCTTGGCCGGCATTGTTAAGAATGCTGGATCGACAAGACGATTCTTTTAGGCTTTGATTGATTATTAAAAAACAGACCTTTTAACTACTCATCCCCTAATACCGCCTCATTCCAGCTCTCACCTGCCCCGCCCTTCTCCGTCATTCCCGCGAAGGCGGGAATCCATCGAGTTCAGAGCTATAAATTCAGCCGTTTTCTTTATTCTATTTTCGTAGTCACCGTGCTCGCACCAGGAGAGCTAGGAACATTCGTATAGCAAACCCATTATCGGCATGGATTCCCGCCTTCGCGGGAATGACGGAGGAGAGCCGATAACGAGTGAGAGCCGAAATAACGATAAATTTACGCAGCCTTTAAATTTTCTTCTTGCTCTGCCTTCGTTATTGCCGTCAATGTACGCACTCGACTTAATGCTTGAATGATAAATCCACCCAAACCAAATAAAGCCCAACCCAAGGTAACAAATCCATAATGTATCGGAGCCGCGAATAATTCTTCCGCGTAAAAAAAGGTATGGCCCCATTCGTTAAATCCGACGTTGGGCATAATTAAAATCGGCCCAGACAAAACAATAAGGAGGGGAATCGAAACGCGCTGATAATAATCCGGCAACCGAGTATGCAGCCAAACAAATGCAAGCGCTAAAGAAACAACCCCGATGGGAATCGCGTAATAAAATAAACTGATATGAGTCGGTGTAAAATCAGTGTCACGAATAGTAATCTGATGCCACGCCGCATCTGACTCTGCGTATAACGCCAAAATCATCACCACAAAAACACTCGCCACCATCATGATCGAAAATACTAAATAGTATCGCGACAACTCCTGCAAAGGCGTCATCGTTAAAATATTTTTCGGTCGAGTAAACCACAACGTGGGAATTGAAATAAGTCCAAACAGAATAATTAGCGGCAATTGAATCCAGAGCAGATTCATAAAATAGGTTTGAAATTCGGGCTCAAACGCATCCAAGCCGTAAATTAAAGCAAATGAAGTCATGTACCAACGATAGCCGCCTAACAATACTATCCCTATCGCCATCAGCACCAAGGGAGGTTTTAGCGGAATCTGAGGAATACCATTTTTCACTGGATAGAGGAATAAATCGAACCCAGTAGACGGAGCGAACTGTTGGGAAGCGGGAGTCTCCTTATCAACATAAGGAGAAAGAGACGGATTTGAAACGCGAGTGGCCATAAATAGTTCCCTTTATTAAAGTACATTCTTATTGAACGATACTCCCGGGACTACTTACTTTTTCAATCCGGTTTAATTAATCCTTCATACCAGAATACGATAATACAATTAAACGTTTTGAATCATACCCAATCGCTATTGGTTACACATCTTCCTGTATAGTTTATTAGTCGTCAATATCTAATTAGGCAAGGGAATAAGTGCTTTAATATAGATTACAAATGCACCCTGCATAAAAAAACACCACTCTTATCCAGACCGGCCGGTCACACATCAATAATAATGCGCAAACTTTTCTTTATCCAACCAGCGGTAAAAATCTCGCTGCAAGTTCGTTAATCCACCCGGGTAATAGCGTTCAAAAACGTCTTTCGCCAACGTAGAAACCTCGCCCTCATCGTTTAAATGAAACAGTAAACGACGAAATACATCGCGATTGGACTCCGAAGACAGCAGATAAAAAACCAATGCACCGGACCAACCGTACATGGGATCACCCTCGCCCTGTTTCGCATAGAATACGGGTTGAGAAAGCCGGGTCAATTGTTCCAAATCGATAAAAGTACCGCTTTCAAACTTCTGTTTTACTTTTTTAATTTGATACGCACTGATGGGGATTTTTATCGCCTGGCCCGAAAGTTTCATTTGTTCAAAATACTCTGCCGTCCCCTCCCCCAACCAAGTGGGTATGCGTTTATAGCGATGCCTCATTAATGCGTGAGTCACCTCATGACTAATCACCTCTATCATTCGTTCTGGATTTCGGTTTTGCCAAACGTGTGCAGTATTATCCCGAGGACGATAAAAGGCCGGCACGTTTCGATCGCCACCGGTCTTTCTACCCTGGTTAAAAAGTGCCGTAACACTGTCGCGCTCTTTATAGATGATTAACGTTAAGGAATTAAAGTCGCTCAAATCCACTGCAAATTCTTTTTGCAGAATAGAGCGTATTTTTTTCACCACAATAATAATTCGATTTTTAACATCCACCGCCATGACGCCCTTTTCCACCACCACCTTTACATCAAAATCTCGACTATGATCATATTTAGCGGAAAAATCTTCGATCACTTGTGTTTTATTGTTTGGTTTTGCATCGCCAAAATGCACTTTGCCATGTTCATCCACCCACTTGTATATCTCCCCCTGAGTCAGCGATGAAAAGCCAAAACACGTCACTGCAAGCATTAAAAGCAGCACTCGGGGATGGCAACGGGCGTCGCTCGATGGGTGGGAAACGAACCTCCGATCTGACCGAGGCTCACGAATAGAATTAAATTGGATCAAAAAGACGATTCGAAAGGCCGTATACAGCACGGCATGCTGAATTATATTAGGCAAAATACTCACGTTTATCCTAAATTAAAAAGGCTTGATGCATTCTAGGATTATAAGCCAGGGCCCAAATAAGGCTTGGCGCTAGCACCAATAGTCGTCCGAAAACCAGGGGATTTCGTCGTATTCCCAAGAGCCCTATTTCGAACTAGTCCAATTTCTGGGCCCTCATATTAGCGCAGGCTACTTCCCTAAAGCATTGATAGCCATGAACTAATTACATAACAACGCAAGATGAAAAAGATTTACATTAATCCGTTCCGCGCCTAGAATAACCGCCCCCGGAATGGACTGATTCGAACCGATACTCACCATCATTACCCAACACCCAATAGTACTCTATGCCCTACATCACACAATCAAGCTACACATCTCGAGGCCTCTTTAAGTCAGGTCATGTACAAACCATCTACCCCACCCTGTTTCGTACAGTGAACCACTCTCGCGCTCAATCCAAATCTAGCCCCAAGCACCAAAACCAATGCTCATATCAACACCAATACAGGCGTGAACGGCTGGAATTATTAGACGGTGACTTCCTTGATTTGGATTGGACAACTCATGCAGACTGCAATAACGACCGCAACGATACCCACAACACCCGCAACACCCGCAACACCCACAACGGCAAGCACAAGCACAACGGCCGACTCGCCATACTTTGTCACGGCTTGGAAAGTTCTACCGATGCGACTTACATGCGCTGCATGGCCAAAGCGTGCCATTTAAGCGGCTGGGATAGCGTGGGTTATAACTTTCGCGGCTGTAGCGGCGAACCCAACCGTCTGCCTCACGCCTATCACTGTGGATTAACGGAAGATTTAGATAAAGTGGTACAACATGCGATCAAGACCGATCGTTATCGATCCATTTCTCTGATCGGATTCAGCTTGGGGGGCAATCTAGTCTTAAAATATTTGGGAGAACGAGGGCAAGACGTAGCGCCTCAAATTACCAATGCGGCCGCAGTGTCAGTGCCTTGCGATTTAGCAGACAGTTCAATTGAATTGGAACGCTGGGACAACTGGGTCTATAAAACCCGTTTTCTTCGTTTGCTAGTGTCGAAATCTAAGTTGAAAAAGGCCCTCATCAGCCAGCAGCTCGGTCAATGGCCCAGCGATGAAATTCGTTCGATTAAAGACTTTGACGAGTATTTCACCGCACCGCTGAATAATTTCAGGGGTGCGGACCATTACTACGAAACCACCAGCTCGATTCGATTTCTAAGCCAAATCCAACGCCCCACCCTGCTCCTTAATGCCAAAAACGATCCGCTACTGGGGGAGAATTGCTACCCCTACTCGATCGCCGAAAATAATGCCGCGCTCTACTTGGAGACGCCGCTCTACGGCGGCCATGTGGGGTTTATACAAGACGCTCCTGATGATTTATATTGGCACGAACAGCGCATTCTGGAATTCCTTAACAGCACTCAAGCTTGATTTTCCTATCCCCCCCCCTTACAAACTCCTGCGTTAAAACCCCGGCTTGGGGCCGGCCTAGGCCTTCATTAACGGATGATCTTCCGGCAGCTGTTTAGCCATCCAAAGCGCTAGTTTTCGTTTCATATTGACGTCATTTTGCTGCTGCTTCGCTAAAGGCTGGATTAGCTTATCGTGAACCAGCAATTGATACAGATAATGCACTTTTTCCTTTGCTGAATCGGTGGCTTCAAACTCCCCCACACCGCGTTTCTTCGCGTAGACGCCCCCGACTCTCAATGCTTCTTTGAGTAATTCCGCTTCATTGTCAATTTTTTTCATCGCGCATCCTTTTTTATAATCACTACCGCTTTTTTATGCTCGTTCCTAGACAGAACCACGTAGATTATAGAGCCACTAAAACCATAGAACCACCGAAATAATAGAACCACCAAAATAATAGAACCACCGCTAAAATTGACGCAAGCTGCGCAATTATTGATATTACCAATCTTCACTCATTCCTTTCACCAAAAATCAACTCCATGACTATACTTTCAAGCGAGTAGAACGAATAGACAGGATTTTCTTACGCCAAACCGAATTAGAACAAACCGGCCAAATGAGAACAAGCGGGGTTCAATTGCTACAAGCTCAACGACAGGAAGTCATTCAGCCTCGCCAAATACAGCCTACTCAACTAGAGAACCTCACGCCTCTGCGCGGTATAGGCTCGATATTCGTATTAGTGTTCCACTTAAGATTTCAGTTCCCCGCCTTCAACGAGTTTATTCAACTGCACACCCAATTTTTTCATCGCACCTATATTTGGGTGGATTTCTTTTTTATCCTTAGCGGCTTTGTCATTAATCACGTCTATGGAAAGAGCTTTGATAAAGGCTTTACGTTACGCAAAGGGCGCCGCTTTATCGTGTCTCGTTTCGYACGAATTTACCCGCTTCACTTAGTCACGTTGGCAGCAGTGGTTGGGCTTTATTATATTAACGTTTTGTTTTTTCCTTCCCCTGTAATCTATTCGTTTTACCCCAACAATCCCACCTGGGCCAGCGTGTTATTAATTCATTCTCTCAATCTATACGATTCACTTTCATGGAACATTGTCTCCTGGTCCATCAGTACTGAATGGATCGCCTATTTAATTTATCCACTACTTTTTGTAATTTTATTACGCTGCTCAAACCGTTTTCTTTTTATTCCTATCAGCTTGTGCATTGCCACCTACATTCTGCTGGCTCAGCATTACGGGCATCTAAACATTACTTTTCAAAATGGAATTTTCAGATGCTTGGCAGGATTTTTTATGGGCATGTGCATTCATCGCCTATTTCAAAAAGAATTTCTCTTTACTTACATTAAAGGCAGCGTTTTTATCGGCGTTATCTTACTTACCTGCTGGTTAATTCATTTACCCAAGGCGTGGTATATGGACGTTCTCGCAACACTCTCYAGCGTACTACTGGTGTACGTTGCTGCGGTCTATAACGGCCAGGCCAGCGTAGTGATCAACAATAAATTTACGCGCTACATTGGTGACATGTCTTACTCGATTTACATGTGGCACAACTTTTTTATTTTGCTATTAATGATGCTATTTTTCGAACCAGGAGAATTACTCAGATTTGGCCGCGACCTTACACTGAATGAATGTTTTTTTTACATAGGGGTCTTTACAGTTTTTATGATAGGGTTTTCCTCCTTCTCCTACCAACACATTGAAAAACCGCTCCGAAATCTAGTCAAGCGAACCTTTGGCTAATGATAAAGCCTCAGAAATTCAACTGGGCACTTCAGCTTAGGTTTAGGAACGCCATTTATAATGCCACTCTCATCTTTCTTTCACGTACCATTAAAATCATTGAAACTTACTCGGCCACCAACATCATGAAAAAAAACATCCACCAATATTTAATTTTCATATTATTTTCATTGACTTGCATACCTTCTCAAGGCGATACAACAGCACAACCGGAAGAATGGGCTCTGGTGAGCGACACAGAAATAGTCAAGGTTTATACCAAAAGCGCCCCAAATGGGAGCTCTGCAAGACAAATAAAATCGGTAATCAATGTCCCTCAATCACCAGAATCCCTACTTAAACTTATGGTGGACTACCCTAACGCGACCTCTTGGCGCCAACGCACTAAAGGAATGAATTTAGTCAAAACTATTGATGAAAACAATTGGTTTGTAAATTACGTCACCGACTTACCTTGGCCGTTACCGGACCGGGTGGAGCTATTAAAATGCGAAGTCAGTCGCGTGCCCGCCACGGGAAAAATAATTTATGCGTTTGAGGCCACAGCCAAAGAAGGTCAGTCGGCGGAAGAGATGTTAGAAGGCGATTATACCTTTGTCCCGCTAGACAATGGGCTTACGGAAGTAACCTATCGAGTCACTATAAACACACCGGTCACCGCTCCCGCATGGTTAGAAAATACTTTAATCGGTGACGCGTTCGTGACTCAAATGGAATTATTGCGCAACGCAGTGGCTTTGCCTCAATATGCGGACCTTCATTAATTTAAAGGAGTCGACTTCAGCTGATAAATTCTCAAATAGAAATGAAGCGTCGTAGTTAAGCTCTCCAGCTGAGCAATGCTCGCCTTTTGTTCCTCTGAGGTGTGCCAGTAATAAGGCGTCATGGTCAACAAATCCAGCACATCAGCGCCAGCAACAGTAATCTCCTGCTTAATCTCAACTTCGTCGATGAGTTGGAGATCGTTATCGCCCTCTAAGATCTGATAGTTGCCTTGATGCGGCGTGACTTGGTCATAGATCTGAGAAGCCAAACCCGAGAGATGAGATTCCCCGGGGCCCACCATTAAAAGGTGGCCATCGGTTTTTAATACCCGCTGCGCTTCGCGAACATTGAGCGGCGCAAACACGGACAAAAGCACATCAAAGCTTTGACTAAAAAATGGCAAAGCATCCGCATTAATCACCGCCAACTGTGCATCTATTTTTTGCTTGGCAGCCAATTTTACAGCCGGCTTGGACAAATCAATTCCCGCAAGCTCCAGGGGCGCGCTACGTGCCAATGACGCCTTTCTCAACTGCTGTAAGTAATACCCTTCGCCACACCCGACATCCAATAAACGTTGCTGCAGCCCCATTGACGACGTGGACAACCAGCCCGTAATGGCATCAGAAAGCATTTGATAATAGCCCTTATTCAAGAAATCCCGGCGGCTTGCAATCATTTCAACGTTGTCACCTGGGTGCTTGCTGCGTTTATGCTGCACAAGGTGCAGATTGACATAACCCTCCTTAGCCTCATCAAAGGTATGGTTGCTCTCGCAGCGATAAGACTTTGAATTTAAGGACAGCGGCTGATCGCAAACAGGGCATTTATACGGCAAGGGATTAGGCATTGCTTCCTCATAAACAGTTTCGATTACAGCGTCACTCAACACTCAAAGGCGGTACTTCTTATTCAAATCGCCTTAAAAACTATAACTGAAATGCGCATCGACGGAAGGCTAACACTTTGAACCTATAAACTTTAGTGAATTCTCAATCTTCATTTATTGACGATCCGTCAATTTTTGGATATCCTGACGGTTCGTCAGCTTTTACAACAAGCACGCCTCTATCACCAACACAGTGAAATCCGATACAGCCAATGCAAACCACATCCCCTGCTCAACAACGTATCAAACAAAGAGAGCAGCTGATTCTTAACACCGCCTTACGCCTCATTGAAGAGCAAGGCTTCGGGGCTCTCACTATGGAGCAGTTAGCGCGCCAAGCGAAATGCACCAAAGGTACTCTCTACAACCATTTCATTAATAAAGAAGATTTACTGTGCGAATTGGGCAGTCGCTATTGCGAAAAACAAATGCCTTTTTATCGCAAAGTTGAAGCGGGCTCAATCAACAGTAGAGAACGAGTGATGGGGTTATTTTTAGCTTATCAAATTTTTGCTTTTTTAAATCAAGCCTTATTCTCTTGCGTGTTACAAATCCAATCCAACGCACAGTTGCAACGCGCATCAGCAACACGCTTAGCTGCGTACCGCGAGGCTGAAATGCAACTAGTGATGTGCATTGTGTCTGCTATTCAATACGGCATTGATCAAGGCGACATTCCCGAAAAGCATCGCAGTAATGTTTTGCAATTGGCCTTTACCGGCTGGGCCACGGCGTTCGGCAATATTTCTTTAATGCTGTCCAGTCAGGGGGCCTTCTTAACGCAACAGGCGGACCGAGAAGCACAACTTTTTAATGCCACGCAATTTATGCTCGACGGAATACAGTGGAGCCCGCTATCCACAGAAATTGATTATCAAAAAACCTGGAACGGAATTGGCGAACGTTACTTCAAAGAAGAACTAAAGACGCTTGGCAAATTTTGACCGCCAATATTTTTTTTAAAATTAAAGCGATTTTATTACTGATTATTTTTAGAAGTACTTAAGAGGATTAACAATTATGAGGCTTAACCACAATGAATTTAACGCTATGCAAGGTGGATTCAAAGAAATCATTCACAAGCACCTAGAGATGCGCACACTTAAAAATTTAGGCCTAGAAATTACCGGAAAAAATGTATTGGAGATTGGCTGCGGCTCAGGATACGGTGCAGAATTACTCAGTGCTTACCAGCCTAAAACTTACCTCGGCATCGATTTAATGCCAGAACAAATTCGCTTAGCGCAACAAAGAAACATTAACAACAGTCAATTTGAAGTATTAGATGCCACCAGAATGAATCAATTAAATACGCCGCCCATCGAAGAAATTGTTGTGTTTCGAATTTTACATCACATTCCAGAATGGAAAGCCGTGTTAAAAGCCAGCGCCAAAAAGCTGTCCCCCGGGGGCAGCATTTACATCATCGAACCTTATCGTTATTTATCCAAATTAGCGGATCTATTTTTAGCTTGGCAACACCCTCCAGAGGCTTTATTCACGACAGCCGAAATCCGAGAGGAAATGCATCAGCTTGGCTTTGCCACAAAAACCACTTCAATCGGCTACGGTTTTGCCATGCAAGGCACGATTGCCAGCGCAAAGACTGACTAACGGCGCAAAAGGAAGACTTACCCGATACACTAACAAGCCGAAACACCGACCATCCCTACAATCTAGGCCAGAATATTACCCTACCCCCTCTCCCCCAAGCGGCTTACTTTATCTTTACTAATCGATCAAGTAAGCTGGCCAGCATGTACTGAAACTTTTTTTAATTTATACCAATATTCAGTATTGAAATTCGAACATGTTCAAGATTTATGCAACGGCAAAACTTCCGCTTTTAACCGGCAACAAGGAATGATCATGGCATTGACGCAATCGGATCAGACACCCAATAAAAATAATAATGATTTAGAGATATTGATTGTAGGCGCAGGATTCGCTGGACTGTATCAACTTCACCACTTAAGAAAGCTTGGCTTTTCAGTGAAAATTTATGAAGCAGCCCCGGGCCTAGGAGGCATTTGGTATTGGAATTGCTATCCGGGTGCTAGAGTTGATTCTCATGTTCCAGTCTACGAATATTCCATGGAAGAAATATGGAAAGACTGGAATTGGAAAGAACGTTTCCCAGGCGGCCAAGAACTCAGAGATTATTTCCAGCACGTTGATAAAAAATTAGACTTAAGCAAAGACATTTATTTTAACAAACGGGTCACGGCGGCAGAATTCGACCAAGACAATAATCAATGGCACATCCAAAGTGACGACGGTGAATTCACCCGCGCTCGTTTTGTGCTGTTTTGTACTGGGTTTGCTGCAAATCATTACGTCCCAGACTTTCCAGGATTAAAGGACTTCAAAGGCCCTTGTCATCATACCGCGCAATGGCCGCAACAAGGTTTAGATTTCAGAGGCAAACGAATCGGGGTCATTGGTAACGGCGCCAGTGGCGTCCAAGTCATTCAAGAAGCCAGTCAACAAGCCTCCCACCTCACCGTCTTTCAACGTACCCCCATCATCGCCTTAGCCATGCAGCAGCGTCAGTTCACGCCAGAAATCCAGCAAGCAATGAAAGCGGATTATCCCACAAGCCACCAAAAACGACGTGAAAATTTTGGCGGATTTGATTACGACATTAATTTTCAATCGGCACTAGCGGTCACACCCGAAGAACGTGAAGCGGTGTTTGAAAAAGCCTGGGCCAAAGGCGGCTTTAGTTTTTGGAGCAATACCTTCTTCGATATATTAATGAACGAAGAAGCCAATTTAACAGCCTATCAATTTTGGCGTAGAAAGGTACATGCCCGAATCGACGACCCGGAGATCGCAGAAAAACTCGCTCCCGAAACGCCTCCTCACCCATTCGGCGTTAAGCGACCCTCTCTTGAACAGCATTATTACGAAGTTTTTAATCAAAAAAATGTTCAATTGGTGGACTTAAAAACTACCCCCATCGAACAAATCACGCCTCAAGGGGTTAAAACTTCCGATGGCGAGCACGACTTAGACATTCTTATTCTTGCCACCGGATTTGATGCGGTCACCGGAGGACTGACTCAACTGGACATCAAAGGCACTCAAGGGGAAACGCTTAAACAACGCTGGGAAGACGGCGCACGCACTCACCTTGGCGTCGCCACTGCCGATTTCCCCAACATTCTTTTTATATACGGCCCACAGAGCCCATCAGGGTTCTGTAACGGACCCACTTGTGCAGAAATGCAGGGCGATTGGATCATTAAATGCATGACCGACCTGCGAGAAAAAGGAATACAACGAATAGAGGCAACGCGAGAAGCGGAGGAAACCTGGAACGAAAACATTAACATGCTAGTCAGCATGACCCTATTCCCAAAGGCGGACTCCTGGTACATGGGGGCCAATATACCGGGCAAACCAAGGCAAATGCTGATGTATCCGGGAGGTCTACCGCTTTACCTCACTCAGTGTAATGAGAGTGCAGAGAAAGGCTA
This sequence comes from Moraxellaceae bacterium, assembly GCA_002401525.1. Taxonomy (GTDB): domain Bacteria; phylum Pseudomonadota; class Gammaproteobacteria; order Pseudomonadales; family UBA3067. The sequence continues at coordinate 21,105 of NVTH01000014.1, forward strand.
TGAAGGATTTGTTCTAACCCCTTAGATCAACACGAATCAGTATAATGAAGTAAGTACTCAATCTATATCCAAAGGGATCAGCGGGAGCCACGMTTGTGYGCTCCCTGTCTCGGATCAGCTCATTTTCACTGCCACTCAAATAAGCCCCGCAGAAGTACCATCCTCTAGTCTTTCCTACCCCACTGACGAAACTCCTTGCCATTACCCAGCAGTTAAAGTCTAATTGCGTTCCAAATTTTAAGCCGACTAGATTCCTATTTGACTACTCTGTTTACAAGGCTGATATCAGCCTATTTATGTAGTCAAGGTGCCAATCAGCAATCGAAACCAACCCAAACACCATTCAATTCCAGGAGAATTTTTTGTCTAATCCTAAGATGAAGCGACGATTAAGAAAGAAGCAGTATCTCGATGATTTTGCWGTCTTTGGYTTTAATTTTTCATGTGAAATCGACACTAATTCCGCGCTAGACGTCGATGGATTCTTCGATGGATTAATCGAAATAATTGAATCCAGGAACTTGTTGATCGGTGGCGTAGGGTCAGAAACTGAATTCTCCGGTTACATTACCTCTAATAAGCGCTACGACTCAGCGACTGACGACGACAGAGACGCGCTAAGTGCTTGGTTTGATACGATTAAAGGCATAGAAAACATTAAAGTAGACCCACTCTGCGACGCTCACTACGGTTACTAAGCGCCAGCAAGCTACTTTCAGCAGCTACGTCGTATAGATTCAGTCGCTTACCCTCGAGCTATGATACCTCAGGCTTAAGCGGCTGAACCCCAATTAATCGACCCTTCGGCCCTGTTTATAGCGGCTCATCAACACTCCCTTCACTCAGCTTCATTGGTTCGCACCCGGTGCGACACTATGCTCGAAACCGTGCTGCGACACTATGCCACATCCCCATGGGTTAGCTCTTCGGGTATTCTACGGCTGTTTTATATTCTGGCAGGGTTAGATTCCGCCGATTTTGATTTCCGTGTATTTGAGTGACCGATTGTAATGAAAGATGTAACCCCATACTGCCTTGCCGCAGGCATTCTGTTTTTGGCTGCAACCCCCGTCCAAGCCAGCTGCGGCTCGTCTAATTGTTTTCTTGTCACCGGCTCTCAACACGGCCTGGCAGCGCCAGGGCAAGTGGTGCTTGACCTCTCTTATCGATACCTTCCACAAAATCAAAAACAGGCGGGAAGCTCAAGCAGCAGCGAAGTGTTGACCCCGAAAATCAGCTTCGAAGAAAACCAAATTGAAGCCGACCATCATCGAGAAATCAGCACCCTTAATTCGCTCGCACAATTTGATCTAACTTTTGGCATTACGCCCCGTTTAACCTTAGGGATTGAACTGCCTTTTTATAATGACCGACGTCACGAACATGATGACCTGGTCGAAAGCGACGAACATCACGAAGATGAAGAAGAGCATGTAGAAGAGCATGAAGCAGAGGCCAATGAATCTGGCGATGAAGAGCATCAAGAAAGTGAATTCGCATTCAGCAATAGCGATGGCACCTCTGGGTTAGGCGACTTGTCGATTACCACTCGCTACGCATTTCTCAGCACCACTCGACACCTTCTCGCAGGCGGCTTAGGCGTTAAACTGCCTACCGGCGAATATGAGCTACGCGACAGCCAGGGCCATATCAATGAGCCTTCACTGATGCCTGGAACAGGCTCCTACGATTATCTGCTATCCGGGTTTTACTCGTATCAATGGCAACCGCACAAATTCGATAGCTACGCCGCTATTGCTTATCGGTTGACCACAGAAAATGACCTCGATTACGAGTTCGGCAATGCGCTCACACTATCTGTAGGATCCAACTATCGAGTCATCGATAATTTCATTGTCTCCACACAACTCAATGCACGACAGGCCAAGCGAGACCAATTTAATGGCGAGAATGTTCCTAGCACAGGCAACACGATGGTATACCTCACCCCAGGACTTCGTTTGATCAGCTCAAAAAGTACCGAGTTCTATTTTCATCTCCAATTGCCAGTCTACGAAAAAGTCAATGAAGTTAATTTAGTGCCAGAGTACGGGGTCCAATTTGGCGTGTCTCATTCAATTTAGCGTTTAACTTTTATCTGGCGTTCTATGATTAAAATCGTTACTCCGACACTGAACCTATTGCTCGCCGCATCCATTCTGCTATTTACAAGCACGGTGGCACAGGCAAGCAATCAAGCCTCCGAGTTCGTGCTACCGTCACTTGATGGCTCAAACAAATCCCGCTCCGAGTTCGGCGGTTCAGTGATGCTACTTCACTTTTGGGCGACCTGGTGTAAACCTTGCGTTAAAGAAATGCCGGAAATTGAAGCTTCTTATCAAGCATTAAAAGACCAAGGGTTTGTAGTGGTCACCATCAATACAGGCGACTCAAGACAAAAAGCCAACGCGTTTATTAAGAAGCACGGTTTTGACGTACCCGTGTTATTGGACAAAAACTGGGAAGTGGCCGGTCAATACGGCGTCCGGGGCTTACCCACAAGTTTTTTTATAGACGGCACTCATAATATTTATAAAAAGGTGGAAGGCGGCAGCCTCACKCAGAATAATATAATGAATACAGTCCGRGATCGCTTGGACATTAAAGAATAAACCGTCGTTTCAGCGAAGGTGGGCAATAGCGTGTTTGTAACGGCGAGTGTTTGTAAAGAAGAGCACTTATAAAAGGCAGCGCATCAAATCATTCAATCCAAGCTTCAATTTTATCCTGTTTGATAATACCGCTACGGCCCACATATTCCCCCGTGGCGGAATAAAAATAGGTTCGCGGTAATTCCCCAGACCAACCGGGATCAATTTCATAACGCAACGGCTCGACAAAAGCATCCGCGAATTGCCAATGCTCGAGCATAGCCACGCCCATTTTTTCCACCACTCGTCGCACCTCGTCATTCAACGCCATAGCATCGGTAGAAATCAGTACAACGTCTAAAGCAGGATAACTTGCCTTTACTCTACGCCACATCTCTAGCTCTTCGTAACACGGAGGGCAATCGACAGACCAAAGTACCACGATAAACGCACTGCCCTTTCGCTGGGATTTTATCGTTTCCATACTGCCTTTCGAAAAAGGCTTCAGTTGCAAGGCAAACGGCGTCTTTATTGGGGATTTTTCCCCATCATTTAATTCTGAAGTTGTATCGAACTCGGTTCCGACCACACCCAAGGTAATACCCGGTACCACACATAAAAAACTTAGACTCAAAAAAATAAATGCTACGCGATGTTTCATTAGTAATTCCCCCTGCTCAACGTTGAAACAGCAGTGCCATCATCGAACATTACAGGGTCTAATTTCAATAAACGTTGACCTTGGTCAACGGTGTGCCATGAAACAAACGCATCTTGGTCTTTCGCTAACAAAAACCCATGATCGGATGCATTCGCTGTCTTTGCGATGACAGTCGGTCGCCCCCAAGACCGCCCTCGATCCAAAGACCTCATGACATAAAGAGTGGTCTCATTGCCATCAAATGATTTCCACACCACATAGACATTCTTTTCAATGGCCAAGACATGAGGGTGCTGTGCTGGCAAAGAGCCGTCACCCAGCTTAACTGGTTCCGAAAAACTTGCCCCTTGATTAGTAGAGTGAGCGTAAAAACTTCCTTTTCGAGACTCTCCTTGGGTAAACCACACCATGTGGTAATTATCTAATTTATCGATACTCAAAGACGGTCCATGGTGTGGGCACGCATTGATACGCCAACCATCATCGGTGACTCGCATCGGTGCTGCCAACTTAGATTTCGAAACAAAGCGAACCATGCCATGATCACGATTATCCGCGCCGTAGACATGCCGCCACAAAATCACGGGCAAATCATGTGGGTCTAACGTGATAGCGATGCGACAACACTGACAACTGTGGTCTTGGATTTTTACATTGGACTGAAAACTCAGACCCTCATCGTCAGACAACGCATAATAAACACTGGAACCAATAAACCCCTCTGCCCTGGTATTTATTCGCTGATCAGCCACTTTATCTCTCGAATCCAACCACACCATGTAAACATCACCCTGTTGATTCACGGCTAATACCGGAAAACTGTGACCAATCATTTCTCGGTTATCATTGACAGTAATCGGCGCGGAGAAGCGCTTGCCGCCATCGATGGATCGACTAAAGCGAACATTGCCAGAGAATCGTTTTTCAAGGTTTTGCGCATAGCTCACATAAACGTTGCCATTGTTTGCCACCACAATATTTGGCCGCGCCTCACTGTTGCTGGAAATATTCTCAGCTTGTTGGTTCACCTTGACCGGCTCGCTATAGGATTTGCCTAAATCATCGGAGTAATTCACATAAAGGGCCTGCCCAAAAATCCACACCGCCCACAAACGACCTTGCCCATCAAAAGACGCAGTCACAGAAGTGGCTTGATGAATATTCGCCGGCCCTTTTACCACTGATTCCGCAGTGTGAGCCATATGACCATGGGATCTTGTAGCATTATGAGAATTTGCGAGCGCAAAATAAGACGCCCCCATTAATCCAATACCCAGCATTAAGCGAACCACACCGATCCAATGCACGCTAGATTTCGGAAAGCGAAACCACAAATCCAATTTCATGACATTAATCCAACACATGATGATAGTTAAAAAGCATTGTTAAAAAACACCGTTAAAAAACACCGTTAAAAAACACAGTTAAAAAGTATACTTCGCGCCAAGCAGTGCGGTTCTAGGTTTACCGGGGGTAAACTTAGGCCCCCACTTACTCGCAGTTTCAGCCCACTGCACGTCGGTAATATTCTGCAGCTTTGCATAAACTTCCAGCTGCATGCCAATAAAATAATTAGCCCGCACATTGTATAAGCGATGACCTGAATAAGTATTGTCATTCGCTTCATCAATAAAGTATTCCCCTTGATGCACCCATTCCGTCACCAGCTGACCGCCGTTGAGAAGGCCTGGCTCATAGGCCAATTGAATATTAGCGTTATCCTGAGGTGCTAACGGGATTTCATTGCCACTTAAATCCCCCCAGTCCTCATATTTATGTTTCGCATAACTATAGGCCAAGCTCACCTTTAACTGTGGTGTCAATTGATAACCGCTGCCCAATTCAATACCAGAATGCCTTGTTTCCCCCACGTTTTCATTATGACTCACGCCGTCTGAATTCACGCCAACAATGTCATCCTTTTTTTCCATATAATAAAGTGCTGCTTCATAAGACCACTGATCATTTCCATCTCCCCGCACACCCACTTCCGCGCTATTGACTTTAACTGGGTCTAGATTAGTAGAGTCTTGAGTCTTACCCGCTCGAAAAAGCTGCCCCGAGGTAGGGATACGAAATCCATGTCTCAATGCTCCGTATACCATCGCTTGCTCGCTTAATGCGTAGACAAGACTGAGCTTCGGGCTAAAATGATCCAAATCAACTTTGGTATCCGCCGGCCTAAGGTGCGAAGCGTTCGCAGTGACCACAGATAGCTTATTATCGTAATCATATTCAAAAGAGTCGTATCGTAATCCTGCCTGTACTTTTAGGCGGTCGTTGTATTGATGTTCAATCTGAACGTAGGGCGACGCGGCAGTAAAATCCGCATCGTAATCGTAAAGTAACCCAGCCTCGGAATAGCTTAACCAATAAAACCCTTCTTCATCATCGGTGCGTTCAATATGTGTTTGCTGCTGATAACCTTGGGTGTACTCTAAATCTATCCCCGTAACGAAGGTGGTATTATCGCTGGTATTCAGGCGGTATTTAATTAATGCCCCCACTGAGTCATGCCCACTTTGATTAATATGCGCGTTTGAAGAGTCTCCTCCTCTGCCAGAGTTAAGCGTCCAAGTCGCAATGTACTCAAGGTCATTGCTTCTTATAAAAGGATTCACACTTAATAGTCCGTTTTTACCCATGTCTTTTTCAATGGCCGAAGACAAACGAAATGCGCGCACATCGCGATAGCCCACTAAATTACCCGGCTGATCGGGATCATTATCAAAGTCTTCTTTTAGCAACCCAGAACCACCCGTGTTCATATCAAGCACGGTACCGGTTAGCACGGTGCCCACACGAACCCCACTCCCCACTTCAGTATGCCAAGAAGTGGTAAAGGCTTGCTTCTCAAATTCGGTATGCTCACGCCAGCCTTCATTACTGCTGATATCAAGGTCTGCCGTAAAGCCGCCTTTTTCAGTCACTTTTTTGCTTTTGATGTGGGTCCGTAACCAATCGTATTCACCGGCTTCGACGCCGAAACGAAGTAAGTCTTGCTCGGGCTTTTGCCCTGAAAGAATATTAACGATGCCGCCTACCGCTTCACTGCCGTATAAAGCGGAGCCGGGGCCTTTGAAAACCTCAGCGCCGTCTGCAGAAGCAGTATTCACCTCATACAAAGCATTGTGGTTAAAAAAGCCGGCCGAACGAGTAGGCACGCCATTTTCTAGGTATAAATACACCGGACCGTAGGAGATGGGCTGTCTTATTTGTACCGCAACCCCCTGGCCTGAGCTTCCCAACTGCACCACATTGACCCCAGGAATATGATTGAGGAGCTCTGCAGCATGTCCTGGATTAATTTGATCTACATCATCGCTGTCCACTACACCAACGCTAGCGGAAGTCTCAGCCAAAGAAGTGGCCTCTCTGTTCGCCGTCACGCTAATCACATCCAAGCTTTTAACGTCATCCGCCAATGTCATGTCAAAATTCAGGATTAATAGACCCAACAAAAATAACTGCTCACGCTTCATCTAACTTCCTTTCTTGTTATTTCGACCTAGAAACCACTTTCTAAGAGGGTAATGTCATGCTTTGAGAGGATTTTGCGAAAATTTACTGTTTTGCACAATAGGGCAAATTGACGCGCGACAATTTGTCGCAGGTGATTTTTGACAGATCAAAAGAAACGCCATTGACATTAAAAGAAAAACAAAACAGAACAGAACTAAAAACAGAATGCTCCTTGCCTTAATTTCCGCTTTCAATCACATTGCAAAATACTGCGACAATATGCCACATCGCTTGCCACAGTCATTGCCCGTATCCTTCAAGGCATTCAAGCAAGCTCCGGTTTAGATCCAGTTTAGACCCGGTTTAGCTCCAACTAACGCCTAAACAATCCAATCATTAGGATTCACCAAAGGAAATAAAGATTGATTGAACTATTAAAAATCGCCCTCGACCCTTTAGTGATTGGCTCGCTTTCTTTAATGAGCTTTCTTGTAGTGTGGGCTGCAGTGGAACGATTAATATTTTTAAATAAAGTGGACCTTCATCAATACACCCACATCAAAGCACTAAACATCGACCTCACTAAAAATCTAACATTAATTTCAACCATTGCAGCCAATGCCCCTTACGTCGGTTTAGCAGGGACCGTGGGCGGCATCTTACTGACGTTTCATGAAATTGGAGCCAACAGCGGGCAAGTATCCGTTGAAAACATTATGGTGGGCTTAGCACTCGCGCTCAAAGCCACTGCGTTGGGATTAGTGGTCGCGATCCCTGCGGTGCTATTTTACAACGGCTTGTTACGTAAAGTTGAGGTCGTCCAAGCGAGATGGGAAGTGATTAATGATTCAATCGGCGAGTAGACAAATAGCCCTATGAAACGTTTCGAAACCATTAATGTAATTCCTTTTATCGATATTATGCTAGTGCTGTTGGCTATCGTCCTCACCACTGCAACCTTTGTTGCGCAAGGAAAAATACAAATAAGTTTGCCTGTAAGCAGTGAAAGCGACGCTAGCACGGCACAAGCACCGGTGGAAATCAAAGTATCCGAAAGTGGCGCGTTTTTTATGCAGGACAAGCCCATTACTTTAGAAGGCCTTGACCAAGCGTTTTCAAAACTAGCCGTCACCGCCCCGCTTCTACTCAAAGTAGACAAAAGTGCGCAATTCGATTTTTTCATTAAGCTTCTTAATTTAACCGAACGTCATCAATTAAAAAATATTGCTATTGCGACTCAATCGTCCGATTAGTAAAACAAACTAAATCATGCCATCAATTAGACAACTTACACTGCCAGCTTCTCAGCTTGCATTAATTTTTTCATTCACGCTGCATTTAGCCGGAGCCGCACTTTTCTATGCGCTTGAGAATAGTTCTGAAGAAAACTTGATCGCAATTGATGCGCCACCCTCACCTATTTCAATTCGACACATAATCCTTCAACAAGCCATTCCCAACACTGTTCTCGAAAAACCTGCTCATCAACCAGAGCTTACTCCACCGTCCAAACAATTCGCTCAAAAAATTGAAAAGAAACCTACTCAGCCCATATCCACTCGGCCCACACCTACTAAAC
>NVTH01000015.1 GCA_002401525.1 Moraxellaceae bacterium
TGCCCGAATTTCAGTTTTAATGAACTAGAGTTTTAATGAACTAAACTTATGTCATTAGTTTTTACTATTTTTTTGCAACAGGTTTTATTATGAGTGAAGTAAATAACGCTCCGAATTTGAGCAGCGATCCAGTACCCGAACCCCGCACGACTATGGTCGGCAAAGACCCCTTCGATATTCCCTTGGAAGATTACGATGTTTCTCAAAGAGAACTATTTCGTACCAATACTATGTGGGGGTTTTTCGAGCGTTTGCGCAAAGAAGACCCAGTACACTATTGTAAAGATTCAGAGTTTGGTCCTTATTGGTCTATTACTAAATTTGATGACATTTCTGCCATCGAAGGCAATCCAGAAGTATTTTCTTCAGAGCCCTCTATTGGCATCCAAGATCCACTAGAAGACTTTAAAGTGTCCATGTTTATTGCCATGGATGAGCCCACTCACGGCAATCAACGTCGTACCGTTCAAGGCTCTGTTGCACCTCGCAACCTGGCCCAAATGGAAGGCTTGATTCGCGAACGCGTCAGCAAAATCCTCGACGAACTTCCGGTAGGCGAAACCTTTGACTGGGTGGAAAAAGTATCGGTTGAGCTAACCACTCTCATGCTTGCGACTTTGTTTGACTTCCCCATTGAAGAGCGCCAAAAACTCACGTACTGGTCTGACGTTGCGACCGCAGTGCCTGGCCCAGATTCAATCATTCAAAATAATTCGGACCGTATTCGTATTCTGACGACTGAATGCGCCCCGGCGTTTATGAAGCTCTGGCAAGAGCGTGCAGCAGAAGAGCCTAAATTTGACCTTATTTCAATGATGGCACACGGTGAAGAAACCAAAGACATGGCCACCGAACGCCCCATGGAATTCATCGGCAACCTAATGCTATTGATCGTAGGCGGAAACGACACGACTCGAAATTCAATTTCAGGCAGCGTGTTATTCCTCAACGAAAACCCTGATCAATATGCAAAACTACTCGCAAATCCCGAGCTAGTGGACAGCATGGTTCCTGAAGTCATTCGTTACCAAACGCCACTGACTCACATGCGTCGAACTGCCACTGAAGACTTCACCTTCAAAGGTAAGGACATCAAAAAAGGCGACAAAGTAGTGATGTGGTACGTCTCAGGCAACCGTGATAGCGAAGTCATTGAAAATGCTGACGACTTCATTATTGATCGAGACCGTCCCCGTCACCATGTTTCTTTCGGCTTTGGCATTCACCGCTGCATGGGCAACCGTTTAGCGGAAATGCAATTGCGTGTACTTTGGGAAGAGATTCTCAAACGCTTCGAGAAAGTTGAGCTAGTGGGCGAACCTGAGCGTTCCTACTCAAACTTCGTAAAAGGCTACACTACATTGCCTGTTCGAGTTCATCCCAAGAAATAAAACTGTATTCGAGGGGCTTATTAAGCCCCTCTTTTCATCTCTTCGTTAATTTCCTCGTTAACTCTACTCACTCGCTTCCTCTTCTCCCTCTTAATCAGTTCTAGCGCCCTCTCTCGACTACACTTTATAGCAGGCAACTCAATTACAAGGAGTAGTAGGCCTCCCTCGGCTTAACCTGTTCGGTCTATGAGAAGCACCTTCGGCTGTCAAATTCATGAAACCACCTACGCCGGCCTTAAAACCCTGGTTTACCGTGGCCTTCGGGAAAGTGACCAGCAGCCCGTGGTGCTTAAAGTACTCAATTCAGAGCTGCCTAGCATCAGCGAAATCGGCCGCTACAAACACGAATTCGAAATAACTCAACTCCTCCACGAAGACAACGTTGTCAAAATCTTGTCCTTCGAACAAGACAACACCGGTTGCGCGCTAGTCTTCGAAGACATCGGCGGACAATCCGTTGCTGAACTAATCAAAACTCAGCCCCTAGGCATCGAAGAAATATTATCGTTGTGGATCAAAGCGACTCGAAGTATCGGCGCCATTCACTCTAAAAAAATTGTTCACAAAGACATCACTCCAAGTAATATTATTTATAACCCCAGCACTCAGGCTGTGCAGATTATTGATTTCGGCATCTCTTCCCTTCTGCCGAAAGAAGAAATCGCTCTCACCAGCCCCGATTCCCTCGAAGGCACCCTAGCCTACATGGCCCCAGAACAAACCGGGCGCATGAATCGAAGCATCGATTACCGAAGCGATTTTTACTCGTTGGGCGCCTCCTTCTATCAAATATTAACAGGCTCTCTGCCCTTTGAGTCCACCGACCCCCTGCAAGTGATTCACGGCCATATTGCTAGGCAAGCGATTGCCCCGTGCGCAAGAAATGAAGCAATTCCCAAAGCAGTTTCAAACATCATTATGAAACTGCTTGAGAAAAATGCTGAAGATCGCTACCAAGGCGCTTGGGGCTTACAATCTGATTTAGAGCGCTGCCTCAAAGAATACCAGCAAAATGCAATTATCCAGCCCTTTGAATTGGGCAAACAGGACATCCCTGATCAATTTCAATTACGCCAAAWKYTMTATGGSAGAGARCTAGAAGCYAASACKATACTGSAAMKCTTYGAYCKCGTTAAARATGGCGGCAAAGAAATGATGCTGGTAKCGGGKTMTTCAGGCATCGGTAAAACMTCGCTRATCAAAGAACTCTACAAACCCATGACCCAACAGCGGGGCTACTTTATTTCAGGAAAGTACGATCAGTTTCGAAAAAATGTCCCCTTTAGTGCCATCACATTATCCTTCAAGCACCTAATCAAACAACTCCTCAGTGAAGCCAAGGTATGTCAAAGCCAATGGCAAACGGCCATACAAAAAGCAGTCGGTAATACCGGTCAGGTCATTATCGATTTAGTCCCCGAATTAGAATACCTAATCGGTCCACAGCCCAGCGTAGAAAAACTAGCGCCCCAGGAAACTCAAAATCGATTTAATTTAGTATTCAAAAATTTCATACAATCGATCTGCAACAAAGAACACCCGCTGATTATCTTCCTCGATGATTTACAGTGGATCGACTCCAGCTCACTCAAACTCATTGACTTAATTCTCTGCGATAAAAACATCGCCTATCTTTTTCTCATCGGTGCGTACCGAAATAATGAAGTGAATGAAGCGCACCCCTTAACCGCCATGATCAGAAACATGAGCGAACAAGGTCTTAGAATTCAGAAAATCACCCTCACAACGCTTAAAACACCCCACATTCTCGCCCTATGCGCTGACGCGCTGTACCGAAATCAAGACGATGTCGCCGAATTAACTCAACTGATCGAAAGCAAAACGAAGGGCAATCCATTTTTTATTGAAGGATTTCTAAACACTTTATCAAGCCAGGATTTAATCTATTTCGATCGAGAGGCGGGCCGTTGGCAATGGCAACTCGAAAAAATCCGTCAGGCGGACATTACCGATAATGTCGTCGACTTAATGACAGATCAAATCAAAGATCTATCGAAATCAAGTCAAACTTATTTATCCTATGCGGCGTGTATGGGAAACCAATTTAAACTGGAAGAACTGGCAAATATTTGCCAACACTCGCTCACAGAAACAATACAAGGCCTCAAATTAGCAGTCCATAAAACGTTGATCATATTCACTGGCGAAGCATACAACATTACCGACCTGGAAGAAGCAGACCTGCAACAAGCCATAGCGGATGGCGTCACCATTGAATATCGTTTTTCCCACGACCGCATACAACAAGCAGCTTACAGCTTATTTAATAGCGAAGAAAAACAAAACACAAACTTCCAAATCGGCAGGTATTACCTTTCTCGCTACAAGGCGCTAGGCCAGGGCAACATCTTCAACATAGTCAATCATCTCAACGAAAGTGCGAGTCTAATCAACAACGATGTCGAAAAAATAGAACTTGCTGAATTAAACCTCAAGGCCGGCTTAAACGCAAAAGCCAGCGCCTCTCATCGCCCAGCACTCAACTACTTTAAACTTGGCATAGAACTGCTTAATCCCGATGCATGGCAAAATACTCACTACTCATTAATTTACGAGTTACATATCAACGCCGCCGAATTAAGCTACCTTACCGGCGACTATTCAGACATGGACTTTTATGGGGAAATCCTTACTCGGCACAGCAACAACGTCATCGATCGAGTTAAATTTCTTGAAATACGTTTAGCCGCCGAAAATGCGCAACAAAACGTTCTCAATGCGATCGCAATAGGCTTCGAAGCCCTTAAAGAACTTGGCACTAACCTTCGTAAGCACCCCAATAAATTCAACGTCCTAGTGGAATTAGCAAAGCTCGAATTTGAATTAAGACGAAAAGATGTTGCAAGCCTTTGCCAATTGCCCGTATGCGAAGACGAAATCGTAACGACCCGTATGCGAATCATCGCCGACTTATTACTTGGCGCGTACCTCGTTGATAAAGCGCTAGTGGGCTACCTATCGATCACTGCGGTTCGCATGAGCATTCGTTATGGCAATACAGAATATTCCGCGAGCAGCTATTCGTTCTATGCCATTATGTTGGCCAGTTTTGAAAACTTTGATCGCGCCAATGAGTTTGGGGACCTAGCACTCAACCTGGATCAAAAATTTTGCAAAGGAGGGTTGAATCCAGGAACAAAAATGTGGGTGTATTTTTTTATTAAGCATTGGAAATTTCCTCTTAACGATGTTTTACCCCCCGTTTTAGAAAGCTACTATCAAGCGCTGGATGTAGGCGCCCTCGCACAAGCCACTTCCGCCTTTCTAGCCTACACATACGGCTCGTTTTATACCGGAAAAAGCCTCACTAAGTTAGAACAAGACTGCATTCAATCGACAAAAATAATTGAAGAATATAAACAAACGTTGTTATTGGACAAAATCGCATCACTGCATCAAACAGTACACAATTTAATCCATTACCCGAAGAACCCCTGTCAGCTCAGCGGAGAATACTTTAACGCAGAGACAGAGTACGATCACTTCCAAAGCATCAATGACACGACCGCAATGCTGGGTATTCGTGGATACCAACTCACACTGAGAGCCTATTTTTATACGCTTGAAAACACCCAAGAAATAAATCAACTCGTTAATCAATATGAATCGCTTATTTATGGCAACACCGCCACCCCAAGAGGCCCGGTCTACCATTACCATTCGAGTTTTATAAGATTAGGAATTATCAATCAATTTAGTGGCTTGAGTCGGCGAAAATTATTCAAAAAAATAATTAAACATCGAAACAAGTTAAAAAAATACTCGCAATACAGTGAAGAAAATAATTTACATCGCTTTTACCTTATAGAAGCCGAAATTAAACATTTTCAAGGAAAAACGCTAGAGGCGATTAAATTTTATAATCTTGCCATCGAATTTGCCCATAAAAATGATTTTATTCACGAAGCAGCATTATCCGAAGAGGCAGCCGCTCGATTTTATATGGCGATAGGGAATCAATACAGCGCCCATGATTATTTAGTGAGAGCGATTCAAAGTTACCGTAAATGGGGGGCTATAGGGAAAGTCACTCAGATATTAGAAACACATCGCGAATTATTGAGCAACACCAAAACTGAAAGGCCAATAGATCAGGAGCTAGCCATTTCAAAGACCATCTCCGATACAATCCAAACCACATCCACAATTCGAGCCTCCTCCGACCAATTGGACATGGAGTCCATTTTTCGATCCTACCAAAGCTTAAGCAGCGAAATAGACATTAAAAAATTAATCGCCAATTTAATGGTGGTCATGATTGAAAATGCGGGTGCCACCAAGGCTAGCTTTTTGATTCAAGATGAACACGGCCTTAGCGTATACTCGATATTTGACTTGAGCCTAGACGCCCCGCTTTCATTACCTCAATCGCTCGAAAGCTGCACGCTCTTACCCCACAGCGTAATCAATTATGCCGATAACGCCAGACAAGTCATCGTGCTCGACAACGCTGCCGCAGAGGGCGATTTCCAACAAGACTGTTACATAAAAAAYAATCGAACCGCGTCAATACTTTGCTTGCCCGTAATGCGACATCAACAGTATCAAGGCGTACTCTATTTAGAAAACAAAGCGAACATAGGCGCATTCACGCAACAAAGAATTAAAATACTCGCCATGCTTTCCACTCAAGCGGCCATCTCAATTGAGAATGCAAAACTTTATCAAAATTTATCTGCGTCAGARGACCAATACAAAGGGTTATTTGAAAGTTCAACCGAAGGTATTTTTCAATCCATTGAAAATCAACTGACCGCCAATACCGCACTCGCCACTATGTTTGGCTTTGACACGGTAAAGGCAATGAAAAAAGACTGGGATATATTATCAAATGTCCACTTTCTAAATAAAGACGATCACCAAAAACTGACCGATTACTTAGTCGCCCGAAATGAAATCGTAGATTTCGAAGTCCAATTAAAAACCCAGAGCAATAGTATTATCGATGTATTACTCACCCTTAAAGTATTTAAGGATCAACAAGGAAAGATCATTCGGCACGAAGGCATCGTAAAAAACATATCGCTTCTAAAACAAACCGCACAATTATCTCTCGAGAAAGAAACCGCAGAGGCAGCCGCCAAAGCTAAAAGTGATTTTCTAGCSAACATGAGYCATGAGATAAGAACCCCCATGAATGGTGTCCTGGGTATAGCAGATTTACTCAGAGATACGTCTTTGGATGAAATGCAGCAACATTATGTCAATGTCATTCACAACTCTGGACAAGCCTTGCTGGACATTATCAATGACATATTGGACTTCTCTAAAATCGAATCTGGCAACATGGAACTGGAGGAAATTCCCTTCAATTTGCAACAATTGATTAATGAGTCACTGGCACTTTTCTCAGTTCAAGCCGCAGAAAAAAAACTGGCTTTAGTCAACGCGTTTTCCTCTCAATGCAATGAACACGTTCTTGGAGACCCTGCTCGGGTACGGCAGATAATATTGAACTTAGTGAGCAATGCGTTTAAATTCACCAAAACAGGTCACATTCAAGTTTCAATAGAAAATGTATCCAAAGAAAACAGTAAGCACCGACAACTGGTAAAATTTTCGGTGCAAGATTCAGGCATAGGCATTAGTGAAGCGGGAGTTTCCAAGCTATTCAAATCTTATTCACAGGTAGACGCGTCCACTAGTCGAAAATTCGGAGGGACAGGGTTGGGACTCACCATCAGTAAAAAACTATCCGAATTGATGGGAGGAGAAATCGGTGTCGACAGTACTGAGGGGCATGGCTCCACCTTTTGGTTCACCGCTTGGCTTAAGCGAGATGAAGCCGCTCCCTCAACTTCCGAGCTGACTCGGCCGCTGCAGCAAAGCGATATAGTTTTACTCTCCGATGGATTTCATTTAAATGAGCTTATACAGCAAGAATTATCAGCCCATAAAATTAGCGTTAAAGTAGTCGAATCCAATCAAGCCTTTCAGGACCTTCAAGAAGGCCCAGGCCTTGAAGGCTTGATTCCAACGAATGAAAACCATGAAAACCATGAAAACAAAGTGCCATTAATTTTGGTTTATTGCCAACACGATAGCAACGCGAGCTTGGCGCGGGCAAAAGAAATCACCCGCCACTATCAAACTAAAACCAACCCTGATCACGGCATCAAGCCAGTAATCTGCGCACTCACTGAACCCAATCAACCGATCCCAAAAGAAGATATTATACAAAGCGAAGTGGACCTTACCGCAGAGCGCCCCTTATCAAGCCTGCAGTTTTTAAATATCTGCAACGCCATGCTCGGTAAACGAGGCAAAGGGACTCAAGCCAGAAAACAAAAAAATTATTTAGAACTGCCCGACTATAGCCATTTGAAAGTGTTAGTCGCGGAGGATAACACCGTCAATCAACTCGTTATTAAAAACATGCTGAAAAAATTAAACATCGAAGCGGAGCTGGTAGCAGACGGCAGCCTTGCCTTAGACGCTTACACCGACGCATTGAAATCTGACTCTGGGCCTATCGATCTCATTTTTATGGATTGCGAAATGCCCACCATGACAGGCTATGAAGCCACCGAAAAAATACGCGCTTTCGAACAACAACAAAGTTTATCTTCGGTCCCCATTATCGCCCTCACCGCGCATGTATTACCGGAATACCGGGAACAATGCATCGCTTGCGGAATGAATGATTTAATTTCGAAACCTATTGTGTTCAATAAAATCCATGACCACATTAGCTCAATAGTAGACAATTCGAAGCTCAACGATCAGTGATGGCCTCGACTTTAACCGGCACACCATTACAAATTGCCACGCCAGTGAGCTTCTCCACACGTTCATCATTGGTAATGTCGTTGACACTAACTCCCGCTGATTGAGCTGCGCGAGACAATTGAATCTGATCACGATGATGCCCCCAGCCGTGGGGAATACTCACCACGCCTTTTTTAATCCCCTCAGTCACCTCTAGCGGCAATTCAATAGCGCCTACTTCACTCACCACCTTAACACGCTGACCGTGCTTCAAATTTCGTCCCAACGCATCCACCGGATTCATCATTGCGGTGCATCGATTCTTCCCCTTCACTAACCGATGACTATTGTGAAGCCATGAATTATTGCTGCGCATATGACGCCGTCCAATTAACTGCAAATCGTAGACAGTGCTTTTTGTCTCGACTGCAGATTTGTGGTTTTGAAAATTTGATCCAAGCTCATTGATCGCATCGCAATAAATACCCGGATGTAAATTTATTTTTTTATCTTTGCTATTAAGACGCTCGGGCATCACCGGCCTCAAAGGGCCAAAATCAATGCCATGAGGAAATTCTTTGAGCTTGCTGATGGACAAACCTCCTTGAACAGGAAAACTATGGCTACCCAGCGGACTTACCTCAAGTAATGCATTAATCCTCCGTGACCCACGCAGCCAACGATTTATTTTAGACACCAATTTTTTAAATCGTGCACCAAAACCCCATGCCTCGATTCGGGCAATAGAATCATAGCCTCGCAYCAACMMCTCGGGCTTTCTYCCATAAGGGCCGATCCGCAAYAAAATATCCAAAAGGCCTTCATCCCCCAATCGATAAATAATTTTGCGAATAATTTCTGCACTAGTTCGGCTCAGGTAACTCTTAGAATTAATGCGCGTAAAGATTTCCAGCATGGATTGCCATTCGTGATAGGTATCCGAAGGCTTATCAAACAACGGCGGAGAATATTTCACATTATGACGAAAGGCTACCAGCTGTATGGCAATGTCATAATGGCCATGCTCTAGCGGGCTGGTAGGGGGAATAATAATGTCGGCATAGCGTGAACTTTCGTTGATGTACATATCAAAGCTGAGCATAAAATCCAGCCCTTTCAATGCTCGTTCCATTTTCAACCCATTGGGTACCGACAACACGGGATTGCCGGCTAAAGTGACCAAGGCTTTTATTTGACCCTCACCGCCGACTAACATTTCATCCGCAAGGGTTGCCGCAGGAAACTCACCCGCAAAATCGGGCAATTGCCTCACCCGACTGCGACGCGTATTAAAGCTATTCACTTGATTAGCAATGGCACCCAGCCCCGCAAGATCGATCGCGGGACGCGTAAACATCATGCCCCCCTCCACATCCATATTGCCAGTAATAATATTAAGCACGCAGATTAGCCAGCTGCACAATGGCCCGTACTCCTGAATACTGGTGCCTAAACGCCCATAAATCGCGGCGTGCTTTTGCTTTGCTAAGGTCCGTGCAAGATCAATAATTACGTCCGCATCAAAATCGATTTCAATCGCCACACGCTGCGGCTCAAAATCTTTTACCCACGCCTTTAACACATCCAGATTCACCACCGGCAACGATCCGGTATGATCCAAGCCTTCAGAAAAAATAACCTGCATCATCGCCAATAATAAATAGGCGTCTTTGCCAGGACTAATAAAATAATGCTCACTGGCCACCGCAGACGTTTCAGTAAAGCGAGGATCCACATTGACTATGCGTCCACCAGGACGCGCTTTAATATTCTCAAAGCGTTTTTTAATATCAGGGCCGGACATAAAGCTGCCCCCGGACGCCAAAGGATTGCCCCCCAGAATCATTAGAAATGTCATTCGATCTACATCGGGAATAGGGAACAAAGCACTGCTGCCAAATAGATTCTTCGCCGCCAACATTAGCGGCAGCTGGTCCACCGACGTCGCACTGTAGCGATTAATACTGCCAATAGCATCCAAAAAGCCTTTCAGCATTAATAAGTTGCCATGATTATGCGCCGTGGGATTGCCAATATAGGTGGCGACGGAATCGTTGCCATACATACTCTGAACGGTTTTGATTCGTTCAGCGGAGACATCAAAAGCTTCTCGCCAGGAAATTTTTTGCCAACCGTGGGCAGTTTTTTTGACGGGGTATTTTAAGCGGTCGGGGTCTTCGTGAATATCTTCTAAGGCAAGCGCCTTGGCGCAAATATAACCTTCACTAAAAGGGTCCTGCGGATCACCTTTGATAGAAATAATGGTTGAGCCGCTGTATTCAATGGCAACCCCACACATGGCTTCGCAAATATGACAGGTACGATAATGAGTGCTTAGGGTATTTTTAGTATCGCTTGTAACATGAATTTCTGAAGTCGCGCTCACGATCGGCCCATGATTTAAAAGACAATTAGTAAGGGTTTAAATCGCCCAAAGCGTTCCACCCTAAAGAAATCCCCATCAAGTCACTGTACGACAAACCCGTTACTTCGTAAAGATTGCGCCCTACCGAACCCCTCAAACAATTTCCGCCGACAAATCGCACGTTATGATGCCTAAATGGTTACGACAACCCCATCGAAATCAGCTTAACTTTCTATATAGGAAACGAAAGCCTTCATTAAACCAATGAACTGATAATTACCATGAGCCAGACTTTTTCTCATAAGAAGTCGTTATCCATTATTCATAGCCCAATCATGGCTTGGGCTATCCTCTTTATTTCGTTAATTTTAACCATCGCCGCCTATTCCATCGCTAGCAATCAAGTGGACGCAAGAGCGCGTGAACGATTTATATTTCGTTCGGAGGAAATAACCAGCGCCATAAAAGAACGCCTGCAAATATATGAACAAACCTTACGAGGCGGCGTCGCGTTCGTAAATTCCTCTGACCCAGTCACCCGAGAAGGCTGGAAGCAATACGTAGAATCCATTGAAATCGATCAATATTGGCCCGGCATTCAAGGCCTTGGCTTTGCTATCCCCGTCCAACCAGAAGACAAAGCCTCCCACATCGAATCGATAAAAAAACAAGGCTTTCCAGATTACAGCATCAAACCTCCAGGTAATCGAGATGAATACAGCAGCATTATATTTCTAGAGCCCTTTGACTGGCGTAACCAAAGGGCTTTTGGTTACGACATGTGGTCTAACGAAATGCGCCGTGCCGCAATGAAAAGAGCTCGCGATCACGGTAAAGCAGCCACTTCAGGCTTAATTACTTTGGTACAAGAAACCGATGACGACGTCCAAATAGGCTTTTTAACCTACCTGCCGGTTTATAAAAACAAAAACTTGCCAGCAACACTTGAACAGCGCCGCACTGAATTTATAGGTTGGGTCTACGCCGCTTTTCGAGCAGGCAACTTAATGCAAGGAATTCTAGGCCTTGACGATAAAGGCGTTGATTTTCAAATTTATGACGGTGAGAAACAAACCGATGAAGCACTTTTATTTACCTCCAACAAAAGCATCCCACTCGAGTCCAGCGCCAATACCTATCAGTTCAGCCGCCAGATCAGCTTGCAAGGGCGCACTTGGACATTGCACTTCAGCACCCCCCTAGACTACAAAAACCCTGAAAAGGACCAACCTTTATTTGTATTGCTAATCGGCGTTATGGTGGACCTTTTGCTGTTTTATGTCTTGTTCGCCCTGCATTCAGTGAATAAAAAAGCGGAGCATCTCGCCCTCGAAATCACCGAAGATTACCGCCAGGCAAAAGAGCGAGAACAAGAGGCCAATCAAGCCAAAACACGATTCCTCTCCAATATAGCGCATGAACTACGAACCCCGCTTAATTCCATTATTGGCTTCACTAATATTATTATTCGAAAATCAAAAGACCTTTTGCCTGATGATCAAAAGTCGGCACTAAAAACCGTCAAGAAAAATGGCGAACACCTGCTCGATATTATTAATGAGCTACTCGACTTGTCTGCAATCGAAGCGGGGAAAGTAAACTTGAATCTTCAGCCGGTGAAAATCAACCAACTGATTCAACAGCAAGACGTCGCGTGGCGCTTTAGCGCAAGCGAAAAACAATTAGAATTTGAAATGCATCTATCCGAAGAAAATATAGAACTTGTTTCCGACCGAAAAAAAATCTTACAGATCATTGATAACTTAATGTCTAATGCCACCAAATATACTGAAACTGGAAAAATTCTCATTAGGACGGAGTTGAGCTTTAGAGAAGAGATGCACCCTGAAACGAATGGTACCCCCCCTTCAGGCAATAACGCAGTGGCAATCAGGATCTCCGATACAGGCGTAGGGATTTCTCAGCAAGAACAAAGTAAATTATTCAACGAATTCATGCGAACCTCCACCGCAGAAAAAAGCGCAATCCAGGGCACAGGCCTTGGCCTATATATCACTGCGGAATTAACACACCTTCTGGGTGGCCACATCGAGTGTGATAGCAAACAGGGCCAGGGTTCCACCTTTTCTATCTATCTGCCACTCTAAATAGTGGGTTTTTCCCTTATTAGTGCTCGCAGAACTTCAACTTAAGCGGCTGAGCCTTAGAGACTTAAAAACAACATTCATACACTCTAAAGCTCGCCCGCAAATCAAAAGGCGTCACCTAGCCTCGCTTTACATTAATCACTTGCAGCTCAGTAGACCCTTCTAGTCCCCAGCGGCCATTGATGTAACCCATACCAGACCATTTCGAACCACCAAAAGGAGCCATGGGCGTTAACGCAAGATGTTGATTCACCCATGCAGTGCCACACTCTAGCTGACTCGCCACCTCAGTGGCTCGGTCGACATTGGAAGACCATACCGAGCCCCCTAAACCAAAATGAGTATCATTAGCGCGCCTAATGGCATCATCCACATCGCTAAAAGACAACACCGGTAACACGGGACCGAATTGCTCTTCAGCCACGATTCGCGCGGAATCGTCCACGTCAGAAATAATCGTATTGGCGTAACAATAACCCTTATCTCCAATCGGCTGACCGCCAGTGACAATAGTCGCGCCGCCTTTGCGCGCATCCTCAACCAATTCACTGACTCGATCAAACTGGGCTTTGTTATTCACTGGCCCCAATCGCGTCTCTGGCAACATGCCGTCACCGACCACTACTTTGTCTGCCATTGCGGCCAACGATTGCACTAATTTCTGATGCACCGATTCATGCGCATAAACCCGTTTGGTCGCAATACACACTTGTCCTGAATTGGTAAACGCGCCCCAAAATAATTTCTTAGCCATGGCATCGACGTCCACATCGTCAAGCACAATCGCTGCATCATTTCCGCCTAATTCCAGCGTGACGCGCTTTAAATCGGTAGCTGCAACCGCGGCCACTTTCTTACCAGTGCCTACAGAACCGGTAAAATCGATTTTACGAATGTAAGGATGATTGGTTAAATGCGAGCCCAACGGGTCACTGCCGGTAATAATATTCAGCACCCCGGGTGGCAATGCGGACTGAATCGCTTGGCCTACCAATAACGTAGAAAGCGGCGTATAAGGCGAAGGTTTTAACACCACCGTATTGCCTGCGATCAACGCGCTGGCCACTTTACCCATGGCGATACTGACAGGGAAATTCCAGGGCGTAATGGTAGCGACTACACCGTAAGGCTTACGACGTACTTCAATTAAACCTTTATCATTGTCCTGAATGACCTCCACAGGAAGCTCTAGGCCAGCAGCCAATTGGATTTGAATCGCAGAGCCCATGATTTCAGTTTTAGCCTGCTGCAGCGGCTTGCCTTGCTCCAAGGTCAACACTTGAGCAATACTTTCGCTATTAGCCTGAATAGCGCCAGCCATTGCCACCAGCGCTTTTTTACGCGCGGCTAAATCCTTACTCCAAGCTGGAAATGCAGCTTGCGCCGTTTCCACCGCTTGATTGAGTTGCTCTGGACTACATTCCGGCCCACGGGCAAACACTTCACCTGACGCAGGGTTAATCACAGGAAAACTACTTTCAGTGCTTACCAAGTCGCCATTAATTAATAGCTTGTACTCGCTCATAAGATAACCTCCAAGATTAATTTATTATTATGTAACCGAGAACCCTCAGCCGACGATGAACCTTAACCACAGTAAACCTTAGCCGACTATGAAATTGAGAGGCAACAAAATTAAGCTGACGCCCGCAATCTAACAGGGGTTTGACAGAGCATTATAGAACGGTTCTATGGGCTTAAGACAAGCTTAATTATTTAGCGTCAAAGATGGACACTCGATCGAGAAAGATCGCAGCAGCACTCATGGCGAATTAAATAGGGGGAGGAAACGGGAGGATAAGAGCTTTATAGAA
The DNA here is from genome assembly GCA_002401525.1 of Moraxellaceae bacterium. Lineage (GTDB taxonomy): Bacteria > Pseudomonadota > Gammaproteobacteria > Pseudomonadales > UBA3067. The sequence continues at coordinate 14,408 of NVTH01000015.1, forward strand.
AGGCTTTAGAAAAGAAAACGCCGGGATTGAAACTCAATCCCGGCGCATCGACTGCTTTTACTTTGTCACGTTAATAACCACGAATGGCCGTAACAATTAACGTGGTGTACGTAATTCCAACACCAGATCTACCGCACCACCTTCTTCTAAGTCAAAGAAGATTGCCTTACTAGGCACCAAGGTAGGAATGAACGAGTCAATCCGGTAATCACGAGGTACGATGGAACCGAAATCAAAGAATCCGTTTTCATCTGTATTGACGTTAAGCAAAACTTGATTAGTAGCCGGATCTCTTAGGTTAACCGCAGCACCAGCAATAGGAACGGACTGATAAGTCACTTGACCAGTCACTGTGCCTAAAACAGGCTCAGATTCGGTTTGTTCAACCAAAATAGTCTGGTTAGCACTCAAGTCGAACAGCTCAGTAACGCCGCCATTATTCGGCCAAATAACTTCAACAGAATCAACGCGATTTTTAACGCCTAAGCCAAAATGAGCAATCATTGGCTCGCCACCCACGTAACTAGTGCCAGCTGAAATGATACGCATTTGAGTTCGGCTACCCGCAGTCACTTTAACAATTGCGCCTACAGCGTCAGTATTCATACCTGCGCCTTGCAAATCAACTTTAAAGTAATTTCCACGAGCACTGTCATTTCTGAATAAAGTCCCAGGGATATCTTCAGAAGCGTTATTTATATACCAATCCAAGTCACCGTCATTATCAACGTCGGCCCAAATCGAACCAAAAGATGCACCGCTGTTAGCAACACCGGCTTCTTCAGTAATTGCAAATAGTTGGCCATTGCCGTTATTTTCATAGAATGTATTGGGCTCACCGTCACTCAACATTCCACCTGCAACAACCGATAAATCTAGATCACCGTCATTATCGTAATCGATTAGGTTTAATCCCCACTCAACGATATTTTGATCAAGGATGCCAATCGCTTCATTGGTACCGGTGAACGTTCCGTCACAATTATTGAGATAAAGCACACTGGCTTTATGGTCATCATCATCCGGGTCAGAGGTGCCAGTACCGGTATTGTTGGAAGAAACAATATCCATGCAACCGTCATTATTAAAATCGCCTAAGGATAAGCCCATGCCGTGCTCAGGTTGACCAATCCCAGCGGCTACCGAAACGTCCGTAAACGTTGCATCGCCATTATTTTGATACAAAACGTCGCTGTTAAAATCCACTGATAAATAGAGATCTTGATCGCCATCATTGTCGTAATCAAAGAACAAACCCATAAAGGTAAGACGATTTGTTGCCCCAGCAATGCCTGCAGCACCAGCGACTTCAGTAAAAGAACCGCCATCATTTCTGAACAACTGGTCCGTTGCATCTGATCCAAAACGACCTGCAACAAAAATATCCAGGTCACCATCACCATCATAGTCACCCCAAGACGCGCCCGCATTACCGCGGATGTTATCGAGCCCTAAAGCAACAGTCACATCAGTAAACGAATTGCCGTCATTACGCCATAACGCACTAGATTCGTCTTCACTCATGCTAGTGACATAAACGTCTAAATCATTATCACCGTCATAATCGGCCCAAACCGCAGACCATGCAGCAGAGGGGCCAGTAATTCCCGACTGATCAGTCACGTCATGGAATATACCAATACAACCAAGAGCGGGATCGAGGATATTTTCGAATAAAGTGACCCCCCCAGTTTTGGCTAAAACCAAGTCTTGGCACCCATCGTTATTAAAATCCCCCCAACTACCGCCGCGAGAAGAAACGTCCACACCCGCTTGAGCAGAAACGTCGGTAAAATTAGCCGCCGAGGAAACAGCGGGGATCGCTGCAGTTGTCGCAATCGCCAGCGTCATTGCTAACGGCCTTTTGCGCATTAATTTCGAAAACATAGAAAGTACTCCTACCATCAGTAAATTTTATAGCCCACATTTTTTTGCAGCTGTTTAAATAATTCTTAAAGCAATTCTTAAAGCAAGCACACATCCAGGGCATGCATTCTCCTCAAAAAAATAACAAATTTGAATAATTAAAATGTTACTTTATGCAACGAGGTAAAATATCCGCGACTAAATACGCTCAAAAAAGAGTTTCTTGACGGCCGCGAACGAGCACTAAAGCGGGGTCAAATAAGGGGAATCGGTTCTGTCTGGCCTCGTCTACTGACCCAATAAAGCCGCACCGGCATCTTGCCCCATAGATTCAACCGCATCAACAAAATTCTGTAGATTCCTAACACTTTGCGACAAACTTACTACGATTACCCCTACCCACCCTTTCCTATGTAAAAAATGCTGACTCATTTAGTCAAATATTTCATAGAAAAACTTAAATTTTCCGTCAATCTTTTGCCAGAATCAAATGTCAATAAGCGGCAATGTAACTCACTCCCACTCATCCTCTCTCGCCAAGCAGATATTTTGCGATGGCCTAAATATGCCCTGGCGCAATTGCTAAACTTGCGCCACCAACCCAACCTTCTTAGTTAATCTACCCTTATTCTAGAGCTGAAAAAGCTCCTCACCGGTGCAGGCAAGCACTTAATTTCTCGAAACAATTTATTAAACACCAGGCAGCAAAATCGCCAGTGATAACTGCAAAGATCCAAATACCGAAAGCATCATTATCATTAAGCTGAGCATTCTTATCCAGAGCAAACTACGTCAGTTTTTTTTACAGACTGTCAGCTCTATAAAGGGAACTAACTTCCAAGCATTAAAGTCACCGATAACAAGACCCTAAACCTCGATGGACTATAATTTTAATACCGGCGCCCCTAGTAATTACTGAATTAAAATCAATCTTTGAGCGAATGGATGAAAGACTGGCAAGACCATTATCATACGTTGCACGTACATCCCGACGCCGATGTAGCGATTATCAAAGCCAGTTATCGCACGCTGATGCAAAAGTTAAAATATCATCCTGACCTGGGAGGCGATAAAGACGATGCGGCACGTATCAACGAAGCTTATGGCGTCTTATCTAACCTGACCCTACGGACAGCTTACGATCAACAACTTGCAGTACAACGTCAATTAAAAAAAGACCCCGAATTCAAACCTTGGCCTAACCAGCAAGAAAGAAGGTCGCGCACCAGTTCCAATTCCAATTCCAAGCCCAATCCCAGAGCCAATACAAAATCAAACGCAAAACAAAAACCCCGTCCACAGACAAACACTCACGGACAGAAACAGGCCCACGCAGAGGCTCAGCCCAAGCCAAAACCCGAGCCAAAGCCTTCCCCCAAATCTAAATCACACCAAAATACAGCTAATGAAAAGGGTCCATCAAACCATACCAATAACGGCAACGCCGATAATAACAACACACAGAATAACAACACCCAGAATAACAAGAGCGATACCCACAACAACAATGCTCACAACAACAATGCCCACAACAACAATGCCGACAACAACAAGGCCCAGAGCGGCGCTAAAGAAAGCTCTGGACAATACAGTTTCTCAAAATCATCCAGCCCGAAAAGACCCAAGCAAACAGCCCACCGCACGCGCTCAAAAAAACCGGTCATCCCTCAGAAACATTACGCTGAATTGGGGCAACATACCTACGCTTCAATTACCGCCAAACTTCCAGACACCAGTATTCGCAGCAGCACGTGTCTGTTTTGCAAGGAGATCAATCATTTTCACCCACACCGCGACAATCAAGAGGCGATCGTCTGCTATAACTGCAAAAGCCCATTACAATTTATAAATTTTAATCCACTCTGGGTTACTCAACGGCGCAGCGATCGGCTTAAACAAAAATCCCTTATCCAATTTACCGCCAACCACAACCAAGCCAAATCCTATCAAGGGATTGTTGTCGACCTCTCTCCTACAGGCATGCGCATCAAATCTTTACAAGCGCTTAAAATGGGCAATATCCTAAAATTAGATAACGAGGAGCTAAGTGCGGTAGCCAGTGTAATTCGTTGTGAACAAATAACGCTAAACAAGTTCAGCAGAAATAAATACTTTTACAGCGGAGTAAAATTTTTAGCGCTTAAAGTCAACCAGAACCGGGGCACTTTTGTGTCTCATAAAGCCTAGTTCTATTAAGCGTATTGATTTCGCCTAACACCAGCGAATTCACCTCTAGCTTGCAATATCTAACTGCCGGCGCCTAACTGGTTACGTCTCCCGCGCTAGATCTCCCTTCCTATAGACGCAATAAATAGCTAACATTGAACCCCCTATTATCAAGGGACCACTCTCGAGTGGAAGAATAAAACAGCAAAAATCTTTTTCTCATAAGAATAACATTGGAGTTTGACATGAATAATACTGCGATAGCCCTTTTAGGCTTTACTTCCTGGACATTACTACTGGCGTTTAGCATCGCAATGCTACGAGGCTTTTTGAGCATGAAAGGGGAACATCAGCTCAATTCCTACGCCCCCGATGGCGCAGACGTCTCCCCGTTCTCTAACCGCTTGTGTCGAGCCCATGCAAATTGCTTGGAAAACCTGCCTTTATTTGCCGTGATCGCACTGTACGCATTGGTATCAGACCAAACCTCAGTGACCGACCCACTCGCCCTAGTATTACTCGCAGCCAGAATCGGTCAAAGCACCATTCATATCATTAACACATCGGTTCCGGCAGTGATGATTCGAGCCAGCTTCTTTTCAGTTCAACTGGCATTAATGGGCTGGTTTTTGATTAATTTGCTGTAGTTTAAATTCAAATCGTTCACTAAAAGGGTGTCACGGTAAATGCGTCGCTCGACACCCCCTTTACAGCACCCCGGCCCGCTTTATATCCAAATAGCGATTCACCACTTGGGCGGCAAAGTTTTGCGGGGTTTCATCCACATAAAAAATATTCCGGTTCTCAAAATATTTTTTATAGCGTTTTCTCTTTTGTAAATACTCCATCGTGCCCGAATACGCCAACGCATCGTCTAACGACGTCACCGCTGCAGTGAGCCTATTATCCAGTGCTTGCTCACGCATATTGCCGAACAAAACCAAATGACGTTTCGATAAAAAGGAAACGCTTTCATACAGCCCTTCAAAATCCTCGTTACGCGTATTGGTCAGCAACACCACCAACGAACGACGAGGAAAGTAGCCCATAAAATCCTCACTTATTTTACTGAAGTCACAGGCATGCAAAGAGGGCTCGACATCATAAACGCTATTTAATAACGTATTAATACTGGTGACCCCTTTTTGCGGCGGCACATAACGGCTTTTTCCCGGGCTCGGCAAATACATCCCCACCGCGTCCCCCTGTTTTAGCGCCACGTAACTTAAAAGCAGCAAGGTATCCAAGGCATGATCAAAATGGCTTTCACCGTTGTCCTCGGCACGCATGCTGCGGCCGCTGTCGACTAGAAATATTATCTGTTGATCTCGCTCCTCTTGATACTCGCGAGAAATCAACTTACGTTTTTTTGACGTCGCTTTCCAATCCACTTGCCGAAGACTGTCTCCCTGACGAAACTCTCTTAATTGATGAAACTCCAGCCCATCACCGCGTTTCTGGCGCTTTCGGATCCCCATCAACGGCGTATGACTTGCCATAGACAATAACGAAAAATGATGGATCCGCGCAAAATTTGGATACACTTTAATACGCTGCTTTTCTCCCACTCGAAAGCAGTACTGCCAAAATGTAAACGGCGAACGAAACCGCAAAAACCCTTCCTCAAACAATCCATCGCCACGCTGCGTCGGCTTTATTTTATAACGAAAAATACATTGTTGGCCTGACTCAAACTCCAGCTCACAAGGAAACGCCTGTTCCAAACATTCGCCTGGAACACCATCAAACAATTCAACTTTCATATTGCTTTTAAATTGATGATTAAAAACCAATTCAACCTGAGTCCATTGATTAACCGGCACATTATGAGGCAAGCGCCGCTGCATCAAAATCGAAGGGCTGAGTCGATATTGAAAAGCATCGTAAAGGGCGAGCATTATGATGACGCTGAACAGTAACCACCAACAGCTGCTGAGAACACTTTGTACTTTTATTGCGCCTTCGAAATGAAACCCGTGCGCTCCCAATAACACCCCCCCAAGAATACCCAAGGGCAGTAACGCGTAGAAAAGGTTAACCGAAGGCCGAACCGAAAATAACGTCATAAGCGAGGCGCATCAACGTCATCCACCAGCCTTAACAACACATCATCGTTTGACAAGCCCTCGATTTCAAAATCGGCACTCAAGGTAATGCGATGGCGCAAAACCGACAGTACGGATTGCTTCACGTCATCCGGCGTGACGTAGGCCCGTGCCGCCATTAACGCCCTGGCTTTAGCGGCTTTAATCAACGAAATACTGCCTCGAGGGCCGGCTCCATGCACAATCCCCATGCTTCCTCGAGTCGCTCGCACAATGGCCACGCTGTATTCAACCACTCGCTGGTCCACTTCAATACGAGCCACTAAATTCTGCAACGAGAGTAAGTTCTTTTTACTAAGACGCACGTTCGCTTGTGAAGTAACCGCGAGCGATTCTTTGATACGCCCCGAAGTCACCGCAGTAACAAGATCCACTTCATCCTGTTGCTGAGGATAATCGATCAACACCTTCATCATAAACCGATCAATTTCAGCTTCGGGAAGAGGGTAGGTCCCTTCTTGCTCAATCGGATTTTGTGTCGCCAGCACCATAAAGGGCGCCTCGATCGAAAAGCTTTCGCCGTCGACCGTCACCTGCTGTTCTTGCATCGCCTCTAACAACGCGGCTTGGGTTTTTGCAGGCGCTCGATTAATTTCATCCGCCAACAAGAAGTTGGTGAAAACAGGGCCTTTACGAAACTCAAAGTGCTCACTTTTAAGGTCATAAATACTGTGCCCGGTAATATCGCTAGGCATTAAATCAGGGGTAAATTGCACGCGCTTATAGTCCCCTCCCAGACACACTGCTAAGCATCGCACCAATAAGGTTTTGCCTAAACCGGGCACTCCCTCCACCAGCACATGCCCACCCGCAAGCAACGCCACTAAAGTATCCGTGATGGCATTTTCTTGCCCCAACAATTCATTATTAATACTGTCTTTGAGCTGCATCACCAAACCATGGGCTTGAGTCAATTGCTCCTCAGTAAAAGCGCGGGAGTGCTCACTCATAATGCGTTCCTTATTTTTTGCAACATTTGAATTTTTTCCACCAAATCAAACTCGTTTTTTACTTGCTGGGTCGCGAGCAAGGAATTTATTTCTTCAGCCTGAATATTGGTTTGTTGRGCCAAATATCTAACCGCGTCGTTTCGTTGTTCCGAACYATTRATATCTGCACTACTCTCAAAAATATTCGAACCCGGGTGATCCCTTTGCATCAACTCTTCAATCTCTCGCTGTATAGGCTGCAACAAATTTTCAGCACGGCCATTTTTCCACGCTAAGTTTGCACAAGCGCTGATGTGCTCTAATAGTTGGCGGCGAGGTTTTTCTGTATTATCAATCACCCCGCCGAATCGGCTGGCGTTACGCCAAAATAACAATATCAAAAAAATGAYTRYYGTCACCACCAAGTARGGYGCATATTCMCCGATTAAAGCCACTAGGGAGGGCACGTTCCGGTCGTACAGAATCCAGACCTTATTGCCGGTAAGCTGATACAACAGATGAGCGTGATCGTATTGATCAATCGATCGATTTAACCAAAAATTCAAGTTAGGAAACACAGTGATAATGCCTTCACCAACCGCTACTTGAAGAAATCGATAACCCACCTCCCCTGCCACAGCCCCGATTACACTCGCGTCGTCACCCTCATAATRAATATCATAAACGCTTCCCACATTAACCCAGGTTTCGTACGGGTCATCGTCAAAAAAAATCGCCGTTGCTTCGGAACCGCATTGAGAAAGAGTTTCAGGCTCAGGATCGGATTCAGATTCAAGGTCAGCCTCCAGCTCCCCGTTCTCTATGCTTGTATTTGAATCAACATCAAAACCGCTGTCCGCATTAATTAGAGGTTCTGATGTCGGTTGAAAGCTCTGCTTAGAGGATACCAAATAGATATTAAGAGGATCTAAAAGCCGATCGCCGCTGCTGTCCACAGCCTCATTGTAAGGGTGAGGCGCAGAGGTAATCAGTCGGCCGCCCGCTCTCACCCAATCCAACAAATTATCAATGCGGCGCTGACTTAGGGAGCGATGCGCGCTGGAAAGTATGAGCACGGTGTCCAATGGAGGCAATCGATCTAATTGCCCCAAGCCTTTATACACCGACACATCCACCTGCTTTACGTGCAAATATTTTTCTGCTGCAAGGTAGGGGTTGGCACGTGCCAGCTTACTGTAACCGCGATCTTTTTCCACCTCCTTCCATTGTAATTGCTGGTAGCTAAAAATAAGCCCCGCCACCACCAAAAATAAAAACGACAATTGAAGCAGTTCTTTTTTGCTCATTCGAACCCCGCCTCAATTTTAACGCCAGCCCCGTTCTCAAAATGCTGAGCCCACGCTTCGCACAAGGCATGAAACTCTATGCTTGAGAGCTCCAAATGTCCGTAGGCCAACCGCTGCCAATGCGCGACCAAATCGTTAACAAATAGCACCAGCTCTTGGTCAGCAATCGCCGTTATCTTTCGAACGCAATCGCCTTCGGTATCACTACTGGATAAAGGCACTTTAGATTGTTCAATCAAACGATCATTTAATTGGCTCAATGCTCCCCGGTAAAATAAGGATACTGCTTGCCTCAACAGACCGCGCTCGCCCAAGGAGCGCGCCTCCTCTATTAAATTACTGGGCAGAGATTGAGCGCTAATGTCCATACCAAACATAAAAACGGCTGGTTTCTCCTGCTTCCTTCGCGGCAAACTTGTATTGATCAACCGCGCAAACCAATCAGAGTATTTCCGCAGCACGATTAGCACGAAAACAATCAAGATGCCCCACAAAATGAATTCCAAAACGCCTGCAAGCAACGCGGATAACTCAGCTAGATTTTCCGCCCAGGCCATCAATGTTTTCAACCATTCAGGGTCAACGGTTTCTTCTTCGTCCTCGCTCTCAAAAAATTCGATCAACCAGTCCAAATCCAGCTGCTGCTCCACTGTCAATTCGTGAAACAGCTCACCCTTCAGCACCGCTTCAATTTGCTGCTTCGAAATACTCTGAGGTAATTGCAGAACTTGCTCTCGAGCCAAAGGCGTCACCGCCTCCTTCTCGCTCCCCTCAACCCCTCCAATGGGAAATATTGTTGCAGACATTCCAAGCAACAAAATCAACGCAATATGTTTAACGCCTGAGGAGGGACTATTTTTGAGGTTATTACGCTCCACACGTGCCATTATTTTTCGAAACCGAATTTCCACATCCCACGCTTCTAAATGTGAACGTCGATTGATATAAAGCGAAAATCCTCCAGCAACATAAAACGGAGCAATAAGACTCGCCGCTATAAAAGCCACCAAATTATCCAAGCCATTCATCACCCAATGGTCCGAGCTAAATACTTGCCACCAATCAATTTCTATTTCTCTCGGCACCAGCATGATCACTAACCCGTAAATCGCAAACGCCACCGCGATTTCCGCTAATAAGCAAAAAGCCGTCAACCACACCGACACCCCCATGCTCTCGCGATGCAACGTCGACAAACGATCGCTGCGCTCACGACCCTTTAGATTTTCCAGCTGCAATATCGGCAAATCGAAGGAGCGCGTTAAACTCAATCGCCGCCACGTAATGGCTGCAATCCATTGGGGTTTCAAAAGCCCAGGCATGAGCCGCAAAGTCTGTTTCACAGAAGGTACTTGCTCGAATAAACCCCGACTTAATAAATGCAGCAACCCTCTTTCAAACAGAGGCTTCAACCACCAAACCAACCAAAAACTTAACCAGGATAAATCCAAATAATTTAGCAACAGAAACAACAGCACAAAGACCGGTAACCCCATCGCGACCCAGGTCAAAAATAGCGGTTTGTACCAAGCGCGGGCCATTTGAATGCCCAAGTCAAGCGCTTCCCAGGAAGACCTCGGGCGTATTTCGGCATTAATGTGCTCAAGTTTCACGGCGACGCCCCAAGAAAACAAAATAGCTCAGCACAACACACCAGGCCCCGATTCCTACTGACACTTTAATAGCGTAATCAATGCTGCCATTCGACGACCAAAATGCTTCAACGAACGCCGCAATCAACAACATTAGAATAATGCCGTAAATTAACGTCACACTTTCTGACACCGCCAACGTCAGCGAATTAATCCGCCTTAATCGACCGGGAAATAATAAACTGAAGCCTATTTTCAACCCCGCTGCACCGGCAAATACTATTGCCGTTAATTCAAATGCACCATGACCGGCAACAAAACCAATAAACGGCCGGTGATACCCTAACTGAATTAAATGCCCCGCCGCTGTACCCAGGCTTAAGCCGTTATAAATCAGATAAAATAGCGAGCCCAACCCACCTATAATGCCTGTCACAACGGTTTGAAAACCAATGCTAATATTATTTCTAATGTAAAAGCCAAACATCGCTAGATCAGTTTCTGATTCTCGTTCGCGGCCAACATGTTCGGCACCCGGGTCATACATCGCTTCAATGCTGCTAATTTGTTCGGGCGAAAAAACGCTGTAAGCCAACTCCGGAAAAATATAAATCCCGATCACCATGCCGAACAAGGGTAAATAAAATAACAAGCTCGCGCTTAACACTAATTTCCACTCTGCTCGAACCGCTTGCGGAAAATCAAACAGTAAAAATTGAATCAGCCGATAGCGAAAATTAGTTTTACTTCGATACAACACCCCATGACCCCGCATCGACAAATCATTCAAATAATCCAACAATGAAAGGCTGTAACCTCGCTGCTGAGCCAAGGCATAATGATTACAAATAAGCCGATAAGCCTCGCTAAAAGAGCAATCAACCTCCGAACCAAGCGCTAGATCCCCCTCATTGGCTGCAGTATTTCTACCCGCCAGCTCAAGGTTCAAACGTTTCTCAAACGCCAACCAAGTGGATCGATAACGAGCTTCAAAAGCAGCCTGCTTCATCGCTTACCCCGAATGCCATTAGCGATTTCCACTAATGCGTCCACTGCCTGCTGATCCTTTTCTCCGATCACGGGCTGCAAAATATTAGCCAACTCACAACGTCGTTGTGCGGATAACTGAGGCATTCGCTCGCTGAAACTGACGATGGTTTGCTGTTCTTGCAAATCAAGCGGAATGGGCGATGGACGCGCAGGGGCGTCAGAATCGAACTGCATGGATTTTCGAGGCGAACTATAAATAACCAAAGTGCCCGCAGCTAAATCGCCAACGCGCTTAAATTGCGAATTGACGCAAAGACTCACTAAGCCGGTAATGTAAAACAATGGCAAAAAATCCACCCCTCGGAACAAATTGCGCACCAGGGAGGAAGACCAAGTCACCGGGGTAGCATTATCATTCACCACCTTCAACTCCATCAACTTCTTTCCAGGCGTTTGACCGTTCCAGAGCACTTCAAAAAGAACCGGGTAAAACCATTCCATCACGAACATTGAAATAGTAAACAGCCCAAATCCGGCGACCCCGAGCACACTAAATAAAAGTGCCAAGAGTAGTTGCACTACGCCACGAATCAATAGATCCACCAGAAAGGCGAGACCTCTTACTCCTGGCCCGGCCACCGTAAGCTGTAATGCAATGCCTTCGGGAGTTTCTATTGAATGACGGGTATCTAACATAAAAAGTACGTATCGCTGTCCAAATTTATCGCCAACCTCTTATCCGTTCGCCACTTAAACAAAGTGTTAAAGTATACCCTACAGAAGACATTACCAAGAATGAAGGTAAAGATGCCATCTATTGGGACCAAAGCAAAGGGGAAAAGTCATCAAAAAAACTAAATCCAAATACGCCAGACTCAGAAGCCTGTCACGATATCCATAAATTATTACCAGTAAATCAGCACTAAAATTTACATCTAAGAATTACCGCTATAGTCTATTGTGCCTACCCCAAAATAAATCTCGGCGGCGTCACGTATGAGCAATAACAACCCTTACCTTCCCCCCAGCTCCACCGATTCAGCGGCATTACCCAATGCCACCCCGCAACGATTAGCAGACCTGCCCAACCGATGCTCGTGGGGCTCTGGTTTTAGTTGGATCAAGGAGGGAGGCGCGTTATTTTTCAAAGCGCCCGGATATCTATTTACAACTTTTATTATCTATTTCGTCGTTATTATTACTATCAGCATGATTCCCTTAGTTTCAATATTGACGCAAGTTTTCGGCCCAATGCTCACTGCCGGGCTGTACTACATATGCATGACACTCGACACCCAAGACCAACGCAAATACAGGTTTCTTTTTATCGGGTTTCAACAAAAGGTGAAGCCGCTCCTTGCCTTAGCGCTGATTTACATACTCGGAATAATAGCCATTGTTGCTGTAGTCGGTATCACTATGGCCTTGTTGGTGGGCGTCGATCAATTGAATGCTGATCAGTTGAGTCGATTTTCATCTCCAGACGCCATTGCAAACAACCCCCCGGACCCAATCTTGCTCGTCTATTTTATGCTAGCCATACTGATGGGCGTAGTTTTGATACTGCCACTGACCATGGGAATTTGGTTCTCTCCTGCCTTAATCATGCTCAATGACTTGCCGGCTCGCCAAGCGTTTGTCACTAGCTTCAAAGGGTGCTCTAAAAATGTGGGCTCTCTCACTGTATGGGGGGTTGGAATGCTTGCAATCACTGTGGTCGCAATGATTCCTCTTGGTCTAGGATTACTGTTTCTTCCGGCAATCTCATTGTGTTCGTTATACATCAGCTATAAGGCTATATTTTTAAAACCCTCTGACGACGAACCCGAATAAAAACACATAACTCAGCAGCCTACCTAAACAAACAAGCATAACGAGCCACCACCAAGCCGCGCCATTGGATATATACTTTATAGAACGGAGCTAGCGAACAAATCCACGGCGAAACTCGTATTGTGAAAGTTGAGAAGTACAAAGAGTTCACTTGGCAGCATTGCCTAAAATCGGTTCAACATTCGGGCGTACTCATCGCCCTATTAGTATGCTGCTCTCTAAACGCCGGCGCAGCAATCGTTACCCTGAGCCAAGACACCACGCAGCTAAACATTTCAACTCAAATGGAGTTCTTTGAGGATAAAAACAATACCTTTACCTTCAACGATATTCTCGAATTACCCCCACAAGAATTCACCAGAATACTACCCAATAAAGCCAATAAAGGCATCTCCAACACAGTGTATTGGCTACGAGTCACGCTGCAAACCGACAGCCCGCAATCCAATGACGAGCAAGCCGATAAAATTTGGGTATTGGAGCACCTCAGCCCATTGACGGATCAAATCAGTCTATTTGTTCCCACCGAAGCCAAGCAATATACCATGATAGAGAATGGCGACAGCCTCTCTTACAACAATAGGCCCTTCAAATTCACCAATATAGCCTTCGAATTCTCACTGCCCCCTCAACAACAAAACACTGTTTATTTGCGGATAAGCACTCGCAGCAGCTTGGCGCTCGTATTCAATTTACGTAGCAACCAGGAGTTTAAAGCCTACAGCGCATCTTTCTATTTATTCAATGGGCTCTATTACGGCGTACTCGTCGTCATGCTGATTTACAACCTATTTTTGTTCCTCTCAATCAAAGAAAAAACTTACTTTATCTACACCTTGCACATTCTCTTTTTCGGAATTTTTACCGTCACTATCGATGGGTTTGGCGCGCAATTCCTGTGGCCCAATACAACCTGGATCAACAGTAGCGGACTGTTATTTAATGCAAGCGTGTCGGTTTTCTTTATATTGTTATTCACCAAAGTCGCACTACAAACGCACAAATTTTCCCCTGCAAGCAACTGGATACTGAAAACAGAAATCATTCTATTAAGCATTATTTGTAGCGTCGCGATCATTATTCAGACGCCGCCCATACTACAAATATATTCACTCTTGATGGCCGTGTTCTGCATTTCAGTTTTTCTCATTTCAATACGGGTCTATCTAGCCGGCAATAAATCTGCGCGCTTTTTTATACTCGCCTGGGGTCTCTTTAGTACTTGTTTATTCCTTTCCTCTGCCTCAATTGCCGGTGTCATCCCCATTACCCCAGTCACGGCTTACTATCAAAAAATCGGTAGTTTTTTGGAAGTATTATTACTCTCTTTCGCACTCGCAGACCGGGTGAAGATGTTAACGCTTGAAAAGTCCTACCTCGGTCATAAAACCAAATTAATCTTAAAAAGTTCCAATGCTTATTTAGAACGCACTAATCTGATGAAACATGAATTTCTCGCCACTATAAGCCACGAACTCAGAACCCCCATGAACGGCGTACAAGTCTCTCTAGAACTAATGCAAGACAAGGAAATCCCAGAAAACCTACGGGAATACGTCGACATTGCAAAAAGTTCCTCCGATCAAATGATAAAAATGATTGACGATATTCTGCTGTTCACCGAAATACAATCTGGCGGAATAAAAATTAATAATCGCCCACTTAATTTACCGCAATTTATCGCGAATATATGCGCTCCCTACAAGCTCGCGTGCGAAGAGAAATCAATTCAATTCGACTACATCGCTGCCGACCCATCGCCCGAATACATCATTGCAGATCCAATGATTCTGGAGCATATCCTTGGCCCGATTCTGGATAATGCAGTACGTTTCACCCTGCAGGGTTCTATTCAACTCAAAATCACCACCCACGCACAGGACCCTGTCAAAGAAAATACGGAATTCCAATTTACCGTCTCCGACACAGGCCCGGGCATCGAGAAAAATAGAACCAAAGAAATAATGCAAGCCTTTACACAGCTTGATGGATCTCATAGCAGAGAATTTGGAGGGCTCGGGGTGGGGCTTTCCATGTCGCGTCAATTAGCGCATACCTTAGGAGGGCAGCTTACCGTCGAATCCACTCTAGGGGCAGGTT
>NVTH01000016.1 GCA_002401525.1 Moraxellaceae bacterium
TTCAGTTCCCCCGAATATGGTGTGCTCTACAGTGCTCCCGAGCAAGGCACCATCGATGGTAACCGAAACTTTGGTTCCTTCGGGGGGGCTATTTCCATTTTCGTCAAAAACGCCAATAAGAAAATTCTCAGCTCCCGTTAATACGGGAGTACCTTCAATTAAAGTCCACGTTGCTACGTCGTCAATCATTGTACTTTCGTATACTTCAAAAAAGATATGATCACTAGACATTACGAATGAGCTTGTGACGAAGATATTGAGAGTATCTGAACAGTGACCTTCTGCAGGTATTGAATCATCGCAGTTTACGCCCTGAAATAATTCATCTTCAGAATCGTGTTGACCGTTGTCGTTATAATCTATGTATTCTTCGAAAGCGCCATCAATCCCTGATTGAACGCCGTTTTCATCACGGTCTAAAAATGCTTCTGGAATATTGGTAAAGAACTCCGGCGCAACCGTGTCTTTAATACCGTCGTCAATACCGTCGTCGTTTGTGTCAATCATGCGATAGCTAAACAATCCATTGCTATCTTCGTCGGAAAACGATTCTTCACCGCTCATATACGCTAAAACTGCGACTCGGCCGTTTCTGTCAAATGGTTCGTCGGGGTTGCGAGGAGCTCTTGCGGCGTTGCCATTAGAACCGCCTGGACTGTACCAAGAGACGCTACAGAACCCGTTTATAGTACTGCAAGGTGATTCAATAATGCCTGCTTCGGCCACAAATGTGATCGTAGTACCGTCAGGTACGGCGTTGCTAAATCGGTCAGTTGCCTGGATATTAATTTGGTTTTCGATATTGGCGTAATTGTAGGCGTTGGGATTAAGGGACGTGATTGAAAGGGTTAGCCCGTCTTGATGCGGAAGCCCGCCACTCACTGATAGCGCGCCGGGGATAGTCACCTTCACTTGGCCTTCGGGGAAACTGGCTTCAACACTGATATTGCCTGGAACAGTGCCACTGAATACTGAGATAGTAATGCCACCATCCTCATTGGATAGCGCTGTGGTGGCGATCGAGCCGTCTTCAAAGCTTCCGACACCTTCTAATGTAAATTCTACTTCTTGCGCTGATACGGGGTTATTCGAACTATCTGTCACCAGAAATTCAAGTATGGAAAAATCCTGCCGAGCAGCGCCGCCGGCTCCTTTAATGGCGATATTGTCGGGCGTTGCGCCCATAAATTGCAGGCTGGAGGCAGGTGCGCTTGAGACCACTACGATAGCCGATGCAGTGATGGTAGTAGTGGCAGTTGAAGCAGTGGCAGTAACGTTGTCAGAGCCTGCACAACCAACAGCGCGGTAAGTGGCTACTGCTATGCCGTTAATGGAACTCACCGCAGCACTTAATTCGGTTTTGCCGTCAAGTGCACAAGGAGAACTAAAATTCACCGTGGTCGGAGTCGTAATTAACTCGCCGCTAAAGTTACGAAGCTCTGCAGTGATTGATGTGGTGGAGTAGGCGGCTAGTGTGCTGCCTGCCGCCGCCCCTATATCCAGTTCGCCGACTCGGAAACTGCCCAAGAGGGTGGCACCAATATCAAATTCAGTGTCGGTGACAGGGGTGAGAAAATCTGGATCGGGTTCATCGCCCAAGGTCTCAAAGCTAATCTCCGCCTGAGCCAAATCGCCTTCAGAGTCTGTGTACTCGGCACTAATAGACGCTTCCGCAGGCCCATCTCGCCCCGCAAAAACAGTAAGCTCTACGATGCCGTTTTCATCGCTCTGCACGCTGTTGAACTCAAGGCGCACGTTAGTCTCGATTAAGGAAATAGTTTGATCAGCGGCTGGATTGTCATCGGGATCAAGTAAAGTGATGCGCAATCGACCTGGAGCCGCGTTAGTCACCACGGTAATGTCGGTGTCGTTGTCCTGCGCCAGTAACGCTATTTGTAATTGAAAGTCGGAGACACTGGGTAAATCCAGTGCATTATCACCGCTCCCGCCGCCACACGCTGTTAAAGTAGCCATTAAGGTGGCTAATAAATAAAACCCAATAAGGCGATATTTGTTCATTTGTTCCCCCGGTAAAACCGAACTAAAAAGAATTCTTCCTATCATCGGTGCGTACGCCAACGCCCATTGGCTAATATAAATGATTGGGCGCTAACAAAACTGTGCAGTGTTAGTTAATCCGCGAACAAAATACCAACAAATAGGACCAATAGGAAAGTTTTTGAACCGATTTTTGAATTGCTACAGTGAATCCTGCTGATGGAAAGAAGATCTATGAAGGGGAAGGCGTCAATGGGTTGTAGGGTTACTGATGAGTTGATTGTCTTTGCAGGGATGGGTCTGATAAATTCTAGTGCGACTTATGCTTTCAAAAAACAAGAGACGTAAATCATGTTTCCCATCGGCGACGACAATCCCCAAATCAATCGACCCATTGCTACCTACGTCATTATTGCGCTGAATGCATTGGCGTGGATTTTTTTACAGGGCCTTGGGACGAGCGAGGCGCTGAATGAGTCGGTGTGCCAATACGGCTTGATTCCCGCCGATCTATTTTCTTCGACTTCTCACGGCGGGCTCAACCGAGTGTGCTATGACGGTGCAGGTTGGAGTGGGGTGCTGACGTCGATGTTTATGCACGGCGGTTGGATGCACCTAATCGGTAATATGTGGTTTCTTTGGGTTTTCGGCGATAACGTCGAGGATTCCATGGGCTCGGTGCGCTTTGCGATTTTCTACGTGGCCTGCGGTCTCTGCGCGGCGGCCGCACATGCATTCATTGGATTTGATTCGGTGTTGCCGATGGTGGGCGCTTCGGGGGCCATTGGTGGTGTGATGGGGGCTTATATTATGTTGTACCCCCGGGTCCAAGTGCGAATGTTAGTGTTTATTATTGTGGTGCGAGTGCCCGCCGTGGCCATGTTGGGGTATTGGATTTTCGTGCAATTGATGGGGGGGATGTCTAGCATTGGTTCCAGCAGTGGTGGTGTGGCGTTTTGGGCGCATGTGGGGGGATTTGCGGCAGGTGCTGCATTGGTTTGGCTTTTTAAAGACGACGAGCTTCTGCTCAATCATCCGCATCGGGGCTGGAATAAGGCCGCTGCGCCCACTGATATATGGGATGACCCGGAGAATCGGCAGTAAATTTCCTCGAATAGGGGCCTTTCTCGATTAATTTCCCCGCTTCCTGTTTATAATCCCCTCCTTGCCAACCCAATACCTTGCTATAACTATGAAGGACACGAGCATGCCAGAGTTACGCGCCATGTGTTTTGCTGATTTAAATAATGCGGTGAAGATCATTCAGGCGCATGATGAGGACGATGGCGAAGCAGCCGAGGCGGATTATCGCGATGCCGGCTTTGACAACCAATACGTGCTGGAAGTGGATGGCAATATAGTGGGCGTCACTGGTTATAGAGACGTACCAGGCACGGATCAATGCCATTGGCTGTCGTGGACTTATTTGCAACAGTCGTCTCAGGGCCAAGGCTTGGGCAAAGGCATGTTGCTGGAGCTTATTGAAAAGCTACGCAGCGAGAACGCGCGCAAAATATTTGTCAAAGTCTCGGACTACGAAGACCCGGAATTGGGTAAAATCTACCAGCAAGCGCTTCAAGTCTACCAAGGGGTGGGGTTTAAAGAGGAAGTGGTGAGCAATGATTTTTACGATGAAGGTGAAAATCAAATCATCCTAGGCCTGTATCTGCGTGATGACGAGGACCAACTTGAAGAAGATCCAGCCGTCAGCGAAGAGAAACCGATTATTCGGTTTGATGGGCTTTTTGAAATTGCTGAAACCGACGGCGCCTATACTTTCTCTTGGATTGTAAAAGAGACTAAGAAATTATTCGGTAAGCGCAATTTTTCAGTGGGAGATTTACAAGTCGGCTTAGAATCGGTTAAAAACGAAGGCGGGCGAAAAGTCTTCTTAACGTTTCCGTCTAATTTACCGCTCATTCACAGCCCGCTGCAGACCGCTGGCTTTAAGTACGTAGGCCAATTGCAAAATTATTATGAGCACGGCGTGCACGAATACCACTTTACCCATGATTTGAACGATTTATAAAACTTAACACTCTACATAGGAAGAAAACCAATGAGCAACATGAATGGAAATATTGTCAAGTACGGTTTGATGGCGGCTGTAGTGGGCGGCATCTTGTATTTTAGCGATTCGGGAACTGACTCCACCAAAGAGGACATTGACCTCAATGCCGTTTTGGATATCACCGTGGATACTTTATTCAGCTACGACGAAGGGCTGCAAAGCGACGCTCAATATCAGAGCAAACCGCAGAGCGATTATCAAGACACCTATCAAGACACTTATCAAGACACCTATCAGGACCAGGACCAAAGCACTTACCAAACTCAAGCCCAAATTAAAGAGCAATATCAGCCCCAGGATCAATACCAAGCCGAAAACGGATTCCAAGAGGCGCCTCAAAGTCAGCCGCAAATCGAAACTCAGACTGGCCCTGACGATGATGCAATCATGGAAGGCTTCTCAAAAACTCTGCAAGCTAATTATAACCGTGCTCAACCCGCCTTGTACCCTGGCACCATTGGTGTGATTCCGCAGTCAGACGCGTCATTGCTAGCCTACGACGATGCCAACTTTAGCCAGAGTTACGATGAAGGCGAAGCGAAGTTATTTTTAATTGAAATTGACGGCGAGAATTCTCGTATTGTTGCTTCGGGCCGTAACGGCGCGGTGAATGATCATCACTTCAGTGGTACTGGCTTGCTCACCGGTTATTTGATTGGCAGCATGTTATCGCGTCAACGCATGGCCGGCGTGAATCCTTCAAAACTTGCTAACAAAAAACCCGCCACTGCAAAATCTGCAGCCAAATCTCGCGCCGGATCAGGAAGCCACGCGAAAGGTAAGTAAGGCCAGCCTTGAGCGATTAACAGCCCAGAACGCCAAGCCAAAGAACTAAAATTATTTTCTTTGGCTTGGCGATAGTAAATTCTACCAATCTATCAATGTATAGTTCTTTAATCCCCCTAGAGTCCCCTTCATGTCATCGATCCCTCCTTCATCCTCAACTGATTGTGATGAACCTCAGCCTTTAACCGACCGTCAAACCGGAGTGTTGTTATTTTCAATTTTGATGGTGGCGTTGTGTGGCATCGTTTATGAATTAATTATTGGCACCGTCTCCAGTTATCTTTTGGGCAACAGCGTTTATCAATTCTCGTTGACCATCGGATTTTTTATGTTCTCCATGGGCTTGGGGTCATTAATTTCTAAGTATTTTGATAATCAATATGTGCGCAATTTTATATTTATTGAAATCGCCATTGCGCTAGTGGGTGGCATTTGCAGCGTGCTTCTTTTTATGGCGTTCCCGTTTGCACGGGTATTGTATGAGCTAGTCATGTACAGCCTTATCTTAATGATTGGCGCATTGGTGGGCATGGAAATTCCCATTTTAACCACCCTGCTTTCACAAAAAATCAGCATGAAAGAATCCATCGCCAATGTTTTGTCCTTGGATTATGTGGGCGCTTTAATCGGCTCGGTGGCGTTTCCGCTGTTATTGTTGCCCTCATTAGGATTAATTCAATCCTCATTTGCCATTGGGCTAATCAATATTTTTGTAGCGTTAATGAACGTGTTTGTATTTCGGCACTATTTATCAAACTATAAAAATATCCTCGCGTTATGCCTGGGCATTCTAGTGTTGCTGGCCGCCTGTGTTTTTTATGGCAGCTACATCACTCGCTTTGCAGAAAAGCATCTTTATTTCGATCAAGTAATTTATTCAACGCAAACCAAATACCAGAAATTAGTCATGACACGTTCCGTCACCACGCGAGAACAACGTTTATACATCGACGGTCATATTCAATTTTCTACCCGTGACGAATATCGTTACCATGAAAATTTAGTACACCCAATCCTGTCGATTCCAGGACCGAGAGAGAAAGTATTAATTCTCGGCGGGGGGGATGGATTGGCGGCCAGGGAAGTATTGAAATATGACGATGTGGAATTAATTCATCTGGTGGATATTGATCCCGAGATGCTGCGTATTGGCAAAGACCTTCCCATGCTGAAACGGCTGAATGAAAAAAGTATGTCATCGGAACGACTCACGGCGTTTAGCGAGGATGCGTTTAGTTTTATTAATCAGCCGGGCATTTTATACGATCGAGTCATTATCGATATGCCTGACCCGCATAACGAGGCGATTAATAAACTTTATTCCCGTGAATTTTATACCATGATTAAACGTCGTTTAGCCCCCGAGGGAATTGTGGTGAGCCAAAGTTCATCACCGTTTTTCACTCGTCGGGTATTTTGGTGCATCGAAAATACCTTGGCAGAAGTGTTCGATCACACCTTGAGTTACCATGCCTCCATTCCCTCGTTTGGAATCTGGGGATTTAATATGGCAAAAAACAATGGCGATTTTTCTGGCAGTTTCGAATTTGACATTCCCACTCGCTCAATCACCGAAGACACCATGATGGCCTCGATGATTTTTGCGAAAGACACCATGAAAGTGGATTCCCCAGTGAACTCCATCATGGAGCCTAAGCTGTATCAGTTATACATTGATGATTTACGTATTTAACACGCTTGCTGGTCACTGAATAGCAAGAATCGGGTCGTCAGCTTCCGCCTTGAAAGTAATACTATCCACCAATTAATTTTTGGAGATAGTAAATGCATAAATCCATTGATTTACCCATATTATATTTTGGTACGCCAGTGGTACTCATTAGTACCCTTAATGAGGATGGCTCAACCAATGTAGCGCCCTCGTCTTCCATATGGTGGTTGGGTAAGAGCTGCATGATTGGTTTGGATGGCAGTTCAAAGACCACTGAAAATTTAAAAAGAACCAAGCAATGCGTTTTAAATTTGCCCTCTGCTGACTGTGTCGACGCAGTCGATCGCTTAGCCAATACCACCGGAACGAAACGTATCCCCTTGCATAAAAAAACCTGGGGCTATCGTTACGTCAAGAATAAAATCGCAGAGGCCGGCTTATCCACGGTTGCCTCAAATAAAGTGAAACCGCCGAGAGTAGTGGAGTGCCAAGTTCAGCTTGAAGCAAGCGTTGAAAAAATACACCGTTTTTGCGATAAAAGTTTAGTGCCTATGTTTGCATTTGAGTTGGAAGTAATTCAATCCCATGTGGAAGAATCCATTTTAATGGGAGATAAATTACAGTATGTGAATCCTGATCATTGGCATCCACTCATTATGAGCTTTAGGAAGTTCTATACCACCCATGACTATATCCATCCTTCCCGTCTAGAATCGGCAGTGTCTGTGGAAAAATACCGAGTGAAAGAGTTTACAGGGCTGGGAGGGCGGTTGCTTAGGAATAGTTTTCGATTGCTTTATCGGCGGCATTTTAAGTTGGATCGATAGAAAGCGTAGCCTGGGTGAAGAGAGGCACGAACGTAACCCGGGATGAACAATGCACCGCACCCAAACCCCGGAACGGAATATAAAAATATTCCCGATGACACCCCTCGTCATTTCCGCACCCCTCGTCATTTCCGCACCCCCCGTCATTCCCGCGAAGGCGGGAATCCATGTGGTTCAGTGTTGAGTCTTGCAGTGTGGTACGAATTGTTTTTACCACGTTTTAATATTGGGGAGTGTTTGAGGGGTTGGTTTCGAATTAGATGGATTCCCGCCTTCGCGGGAATGACGGTGGGGCGAGAAAGACGGTGGGGCGGAATATAAAATATTTCTGCGACCGGGGGTTGGGTTGTTTGTTTTTGAAAAGGTCATCACTGGGCAGGTGCTAGACGAGGAGCGTTCGGCGTAAGTATTGCTTGGTAGGATTATCGTAATGGAAGAATTATCGGAACAAATGTTGTCGATCAAGGTGATTGAGCAGAATAATGACAGCGAGGTTGAGCGTAGCCGGGTCACCATCAACGGCAAAACTACGCCATCGGCCCTTAAAGGCGCAGTTTTAGAAACGTGTATTCAAGTTAAAGGGTTTCATCTGCTCTTTATGACAGACGATGTTTTGTATGAGGATATGTTGCACCTACATCTTATAAATGAAGATTTATCGCTGATAGATTCGGTGACTATAGGCTCTATTTATTCGACGGGGTCATTTAAGTTGTTAGGGTTAGTTGAGCCGAATACGATTAAGTTTTCGTTTATTGGTGGTGTCGAGTGGAGTGTCCAGGCGTTTGAGAAAAAGCAGCGTCATGTGCCTTTTTTGTCGGACCCGAAAGGCGTGTCTCGAAAAGCATGTTTTCGTTGCCACTTAAAAGTCGAAGGAACTCCCTTGCCGGAGACTTCTAAGCATTAGTTTGAGTGGTTTAAGAAGATATAACCCGGGATGAACAACGCACCACACCCAAATCCCCGGTACGGAATATAAAATCATTCCCGACTACGGTGATTGGATTGTTTGGTTTTGAAAATGTGACTGTGTGTTTTGAATTGGAATTGACGTGGTTTGTATGATGGGGTTTTGAATTAAAATCCCGGGATGAACAATGCACCGCACCCAAACCCCGATACGGAATATTAAATTATTCCTGACTACACCCCTCGTCCTTTCCGCACCCCTCGTCATTCCCGCGAAGGCGGGAATCCATGTGGTTCAGTGCCAAGTATTGCAGAGTGGTATGATTTGTTTTTACCACGTTTTAATGTTGGGGAGTGTTTGAGGGGATGGTTTTGAATTAGATGGATTCCCGCCTTCGCGGGAATGACGGTGGGGCGAGATTGACGGTGGGGTGAGGTTTACGTTGTGGAATATTTGTTTTTGAAGATGTGACTGTGTGTTTTGAATTGGAATTGACGTTGTTTGGATGATGGGGTTTTGAATTAAAATCCCGGGTTGCGCTTCGTTCCACCCAGGTTACGGACTTTACCAATTTAGGGGTAATCTCTCTTAATTATTTTAATTTAACGCCATTTTATAGTTTATTTCTTCATCAAAAAAAGATAGCTTAATAATAAAAATAAAACCATGGGAGTTTAGATTGATATGACTGATGTCCCTGCTGGAAATAACGATTCAACGACCTATTCAACTGTATTTGATATCCAAAAAATGGATGCTTCTTCGTCCGTTTACTTAAGTGAATCTCAGGACCAATTGGCCATTGAAGAGCCCCTCGAGATTCTTCTTCAGGTGAAGGACCGCAAAGCCTTTTCCATTGGGATCACCATGCGAACTCCGGGTGAAGACCTTGATTTAATCACCGGTCTTCTTTTTTCCGAAGGAATTATTAAACAATATTCGGATATTCATTCAATCGATTTTACCGGTCCCATCACAGAAAATTATGGCTTAAAAAATCAAGCGTTAGTTAAAATTGATTCGGACCAGCCCCTGGATGAGAAAAAATTCCAGCGCTATTTTTTGACTACTTCCAGTTGTGGGATTTGCGGCAAGACTGCGATTGAGACGCTGGCGCTATTGCACTGTCCTGAATTTGAGGCAAGCAAACCAAGTATTGAAAGCGATACCTTATTTCAGCTTTCTGCGACTTTAAAAAAACAACAGGTCCAGTTTTCTACGACTGGTGGACAGCATGCGGTGGGCTTGTATAAATCGTCGGGCGAGTTGATGCTGGTTCGGGAAGATATCGGTCGTCACAATGCCATGGATAAATTGATCGGCAGTTTATTACGCACCGGGTTTAATGATTTTACCACTAGCCTGTTGTGTTTAAGCGGTCGCGCTAGTTTTGAATTGGTTCAAAAGGCATTAATGGCCAATATYCCCTTTATTGCTGCAGTCGGCGCGCCTTCAAGCCTTTCAGTTGAGCTGGCAAGGAAGCATAATATGACGTTAGTGGGCTTTCTAAAAAATTATAGCTATAACGTATACAGTGGTAGTCAGCGCCTAATAGAGGAACAAGGATGTCAGAGAACATCAGTAAATTGTCTGGCCGAAAAGGCTTAAAGAATAATCTATTCAAACGTCTTACCGACATCGGCCAGCAGCGTCGAATCGCCACTCAAACTGAACTAAAAACCATTTCCGAGGAATATAACCTACGCCCGTCAACGTTATACGGCGCAAGCACTTTTTATGAATTTCTCACAGAGTCCCACTTAGATAAAAAAGCCTATGTTTGCAATGGGTCTGCTTGTCTGTGTGCCGGTACCCAGCCTGAAGTACGTCAACAACTCGAAAATAATTTTGGCGCGGAAAATGTCGGTTCAATTTGTTGCTTGGGTCGATGTTATGAAGGCAGCGCATTCCAGATCGAGGGACGTAATTATTCTGGTAACGCCATTACGGCGCTTGATGNNAATYAAAMGRATCAAAATCATCTAAAAACGATTGATTACGATGATGGCGGTTATCATGTGGAGCAATATGGTGCCCGGAATATACTCACCGACGATTATTATAATTCGCTTGAAGCGTGCACAAAGAGTTTGCAAGCAATGCTCGTTCAATCGAAAATAGATACCTTAGAGAGCATTAAAAAATCCGGCTTGCGAGGTCGAGGGGGAGCGGGATTCCCAACGGCAATTAAATGGCAGTCCTGTTTAGATATCGAATCGGATCAGAAATACGTTGTGTGTAATGCGGATGAAGGCGACCCCGGTGCTTTTTCCGATCGTTATTTATTAGAGCAGCAGCCCCAACGGGTTATTTTAGGAATGATTGTGTGCGCCTATCTGACGGGGGCGACTGAAGGGGTGCTTTATATTCGTGGGGAATATCCAGAATCCATTGAAATAATAAATCGCGTCCTTGAAGAATTTCGTGAGTACAATTTACTGGGGGTGAATATTCTTTCGGACAATAAAGGGACTGACGATCAATCCGGTAATCAGTTTAGCGATAACGATAAAGATAACTTCAACTTTGATTTGATGGTAATCGAAGGAGCCGGTGCTTATATTTGCGGAGAGGAAACGGCTTTGTTAGCCTCAATTGAAGGACGTCGAGGGGAGGTGGATGTCCGGCCACCTTTCCCCACCGAGCAGGGCCTATTTAAAAAGCCCACCGTAGTAAATAATGTCGAAACCTTTGCGGCGATTCCCACTATATTAGAAATGGGTGGCAAGCAATACAGTCTTTTGGGCACGGAAAAATCCACCGGTACTAAGCTGGTGTCATTGGATGTGGGCTTTAATCGACCGGGAATTTATGAAGTTGAATTAGGAACGCCACTGACTACCATTGTAGATAAATTAGGTCAGGGATTTAAGCAGCCCATCAAGGCGTTGCACATCGGTGGGCCGTTGGGTGGCCTGGTCCCCATCCATAAAATGAACGATTTAAATTTAGATTTTGAATGTTTTTCGGAACACGATTTTTTGCTCGGGCATGCTAGCGTGGTGTGCATACCGGAAAGCATGCCAATCATTGATTACCTCGAGCATCTTTTTGAATTTACCGCCGCCGAATCTTGCGGCAAGTGCTTTCCTTGTCGACTCGGTTCAGTTCGAGGCAAAGAAATGATGAGTCAGGCAAAGGCCGGGGAACAAAAACTAGATCATGGCTTGTTAACGGATTTATTAGACACATTAGAGCGAGGCTCTTTGTGCGCATTAGGGGGTGGATTACCACTGCCGATAAAAAACGCGCTGATGTATTTCGATGAAGAATTATCACCTTATTTTTCAAAGCAGATCGAAGTAAGGAATTTAATTTAACGTAAAGCTATCAAATTCTATGACTAATAATCTTGAGTGTGTTGTCGCCACGGCGTTCCTAAATGGCAATGAATACCCCATCGAGTCGGGGGAAACAATTCTTCAGTTTTCAAAACGTCATCTCGGTGAAAAAAATATTCCCACCCTATGCGATGACTCTCGCCTGACTCCCTATGGGGCATGCCGGGTATGCTCAGTGGAAGTGAGTCTTACGCTCAACGGCCCAGCAAAAACGCTGGCTTCTTGCCATACGCCCATAGCAGAAGCGATGCACATTGAAACCAATAATGCGTCCATTCAACGCTTGCGTAAAAATATAATTGAATTGGTGCTGACTGATCATCCCTTGGATTGTTTAACCTGCGAGGTGAATGGCAATTGTGAACTGCAAGACGTTGCGGCTCAGGTTGGCATTCGAGAAGTACGTTACCACAAACCCAAAACTCACTTGGACAAGAAAAAAGACACGAGTCATTCGTATATGCGCATGGATCTGTCGAAATGTATTAATTGCTCACGTTGCGTGCGCGCCTGCGACGAAATACAAGGCGAGTTTGTTTTAACCATGGCGAATCGTGGATTTGAATCGAGCATTACTTTAGACGATGGATTAAATTTTGGTGATTCGAGTTGCGTGTCGTGTGGCGCTTGTGCAGAGACCTGTCCCACGGCGGCCATTAGCGATAAATTTCAGTCCAAATCCTTAGAAGCGGATCGCGTGGTACGAACCATTTGCTCCTATTGTGGCGTAGGCTGCAATCTCGAGGTGGCTGTTAAGGATAATCAAGTGTTGTCTATTAAAGCCCCTTGGGATTCGGAGGTGAACCAGGGACATACTTGTTTGAAAGGGCGCTACGCGTTTGGTTTTTACAACCACCCGGATCGATTGCGTACACCGTTAATTCGTCGAGGCAATGAGCTGACGCCGGTGAGTTGGGATGAAGCCTACGACTACATTGCTAAAAAATTAAAAGCCATCATTCAAGACAACGGTCCCGATGCGATTGCAGGAATTTCCTCATCGCGTTGCACCAATGAAGAAAATTATTTAATGCAGAAATTTATTCGTGCTGCAGTAGGCACCAATAATATCGATTGTTGCGCACGGGTATGTCATTCGCCTACCGCTTATGGATTGCAGCACAGTTTTGGTACCGGGGCGGCCACCAATTCCATTGAAGACTTGAAGCAAACCGATGTGATTCTAGTGATTGGTGCGAATCCAACCTCCGCGCACCCAGTGACTGGAGCGAAAATAA
Organism: Moraxellaceae bacterium; assembly: GCA_002401525.1. GTDB lineage: Bacteria > Pseudomonadota > Gammaproteobacteria > Pseudomonadales > UBA3067. Next base: position 12,844 of record NVTH01000016.1, read on the forward strand.
AGCAGCAAGTCATGAAGGGCAAAACCCTGATTGTAATAGATCCCTTGGAAACCGAGTTAGCGAAGCTCGCGGATGTACATTTGCAGCTACGGCCTGGCACCAATGTGGCTCTGCTGAATACTCTGTTGTATTTTATTGTGGAAAATAATTGGATAGACCAAGCGTTTATTGACGCTCGGTGCGAAGGTTACGAAGACTTTGTTGCCAAAATAGAACAATTAGACATTGAAGCGATGTCGGAAATAACCGGTGTGGATAATCGCCTAACGCGACAAGCTGCTGAAGCTTATGCAACTGCCGCCAATGCCTTGTCGTTCCATGGCCTGGGGGTGACCGAGCACAGCCAAGGCAGTAAAACGGTGATGCTGATTGCCAACCTTGCGATGATAGCGGGTCACATTGGTCGGGTGGGCGTGGGGGTGAACCCCTTGCGGGGACAAAACAATGTGCAAGGTGCGGCGGACATGGGTTGCCAGCCCCACCAAGGGCCTGGGTATTTCCCCATGGAGGATCCTGAGCATCAAGCTTATTACACTGAAAAATACGGCGTGGACTGCCCCACTACTACGGGCAAGAAAATCCCCGAAATGTTTGATGCGGCAAAAAGTGGCGACTTAAAAGCGCTGTGGATTATGGGGGAAGACGTGGCGCAAACCGATCCGAATACGCGCCATGTAATTGAGAGTCTCGCAAATTTGGAATTGTTAGTGGTGCAAGAAATATTCTTTACAGAAACCGCTAAGCTAGCGCACGTGATATTACCGGCGACATCGTTTCTGGAAAAAAGCGGCACGTTTACTAATGGTGAACGTCGTGTGCAACGCGTGCAAGCGGCGATTAAACCGTTAGAAGGCACTAAAACCGATGCGCAAATCATTGTCGATATAATGAATCGAATGGGCTATCCGCAGCCGGATTATGATCCGAGTGATTTACTGAAAGAAATCTCCCAAGTGGTGCCGTTTTTTGAAGGGGCTAAGTGGGACACCTTGGGCGATCAGGGCAAGCAGTGGCCTATTAAAAAGAACGGCGAAGGCACAGCCATATTACACGTCGATGAATTTAGGCGTGGCAAAGGCCTGTTTCATTATTTCCCTTTCGAGGAAACCACAGAGTTGACCGAAAACGCCGATCAATACCCAATGATATTAACCACCAGTCGAGTGCTGCAACATTACAATGCCTCGACCATGACTCGACGGACTGAAAACAGCGAAATGGTGTCGGAAGATATTTTATTAATTAATCCTAAAGATGCTCGAAAAAAGGGTTTAAAAACCGGCGATACCGCGCGATTGTTTTCGGACCGAGGAGAGGTAGCGTTAACGGTGGAAGTTTCTAAAAAAGTAAAACCGAATATCGTATTCACCACGTTTCATTTTCCTGAGCAGATGGTGAATAATGTGACTAGTGAAGTGGTGGACGAAGAAACCCATTGCCCCGAATATAAAGTGGTGGCGGTGGATATTGAAAAGGTGGATTGATTTTCGGGCATCCTCGGTCATTCGTGCACCTTCGATCATTCGCGCGCCCTCCGTCATTCCCGCGAAGGCGGGAATCCATTTAATTTAAAGCACTAAACCTAATTTGAGTAAAATTTTGGTTAGATTTAAAGGCGTACTGTAGATTGATGTCTGGAGTTCATAATCGACATGGATTCCCGCCTTCGCGGGAATGACGGAGGGCGTACTGAAAATATAGAGGAAGTAATAGAATCCATGATTTTAATAATTGTTCAAACTGCTTTTGTAGAAAAGCTTGAATCAGGCGATTACAATTGAATTTGCTATTCAAAGTTATAAAATAAAGTACGCTTATCTTTATAGATAAAGGATGCTAACAATGAAAACACAAGTATTAAACTTCTGGTTCAAGGAAATAGAGCCAAAACTCTGGTGGGTCAAAGACGACAAATTTGATCAGCTTATACAAGACCGATTTGGTGAGCTTCATAGGGCGGCCAATGCCTGTGAGCTATACCAATGGCGAGACACTCCAGAAGGGCGATTGGCTGAGATCATCGTTCTGGACCAGTTCTCCCGGAATATGTTTCGTGATCAACCTCAATCTTTTGCTTCTGATGCGTTGGCTTTAGTTCTGGCGCAGGAAGCGGTGGCTTCAGGAGATGACTTGCGGTTGATTGAAGCGCAGCGTAATTTTTTATACCTGCCGTTTATGCACAGTGAATCTTTAGTGATTCATGATCACGCGTTAGAGTTGTATAAAACCAATGGCTCCGAGGCGAATTTAGGGTTTGAAGAACGCCATCGCGTGATTATTGAAAAATACGGAAGATATCCGCACCGTAATAAGATTCTGGGGCGTGTTTCCACTGAAGAGGAAATTGAATTTTTAAAGCAGCCGGGTTCTTCTTTTTAGGGGCGTTTCCTACGTCATTCCTGCCCTCCCTGTCAATCCCGCCGACCCCCGTTATTTCCGCTCTCCCCCGTCATTCCCGCGAAGGCGGGAATCCATGTTCATTAATGTTTCGTTGCGTGATAGTACGGCAACCCTTTTTTACTCTGAGTATTTCTCCGAACTGGGTTTATAGTGGTTCAGCATTCGGTGTCTTAAACCCAATGGATTCCCGCCTTCGCGGGAATGACGGGGGAGAGCGGGAATGACGGGGTGGGCGAGAGTGACCGATGACAGGGACCTCCGAATGACGGGAAGAACACGCTGATCATCTGAGCTATTTAAAAGACAACAGCGGCTTTACTTCCTCAGAAAATCGTCGCAATTGTTCCTCTCTATCGGAAGGGGGCCCTACTAAATCCAGTACAAAGTGCCTTACCCCGGCCTCGTAATAGCCTGAGAGCACTTCGGCGACGTGTTCTGGTTTTCCAAGTGCGCAATATTTTTTAGTGGCTTTGGAAAAATCCATGGCGTAGCGTTTACTCAGGTGTTCATTGGCGGTGCTAAACGCTGATTCATAATCATCGTCAATTCGAATAAAGAGCAAATGCCCGGTGCCAAAGGGTTGCTCTCTTCCTTGGCGATCAAATTCTTGTTCGAGAAATTGCAGCGCGTCGGAAAACATGCTGGATGTGATGGCGTAAGAGATGTAACCATCGGCTATTTGTGCGGCACGGGTTAATGCCGGTTTGGCTCGCCCGCCACACCATACCGGGGGCCCGCCTTGGGTTCGCGGCGCGGGGAGCATGGTGACATTGTCAAAGGTATAAAAGGGGCTGCTGTAGGAAACGGTTTCGCCTGTCCATAATTGCTTTAGAGCAGGAATTGAGGCGGTGAGGCGTGCGCCTCGTTCGTGAACGTCGACACCACACGCGGCGTATTCATTGGGGAATTCGCCGCCAATCCCTACGCCAAAAATCACCCGATCGCCGCCGGTCATAAAATCAAGGGTGGTGACTTGTTTGGCCACCACGGTGGGGTGACGTAATGGCAGTAGATAGATGCCTGTGCCCAACGTTAATGTGGTGGTATAGGCTGACGCTAATGCCAACTGCAGTAACGGATCGAGAATAGGCACCGGAAAGGCTACATGATCGCCCACCCATAGCGAATCAAATCCAAGTTCTTCCGCAATTTCTACGGTTGCTTTGGCCGTCGTGGGCTCTTGAAATCCGGCCATAAAACCAAACTGCGTTGTTTCGGATAGAATCATGTTTCACCTCGTCCCTGTTTATTGGATATAACTTTTTATAGGATTTAACTATCAATTGCTAATAACTATAAATTAGATGAATTTTTTGGAATTGATTATTTCGACACTATTTCTTTTTGGTAATGATCCGGTAGATGGTTGATCCTCCAGCCACCGCTTCTCCGTCTGTGGTCTCTATGACCACTTCGGAATTGATCAGCGATCCGCTGCCGCCTGCGGCCTTGGCTTTAACAATGACATCCCGATTAATGGCGGGTGCAAAAATCTGTAACTTAGTATTGACCGTCGAACCAAATAGTTCTCGACTGCCTAATTCGTGGGTCATCCAGGCGGCTAATGAGCCGGCGTGGTCCACAGCGGATAACAGCGCGCCACTGGCAAGCCCGCCGTAATCACCGACCGAGTTTTCTTTATAAGGAAGTAAGTATTCCGCGTAGCCGTAACCGGCGTTGAGAAATTTCCAGTTAATTTGGTTCATGTAAGGAATAAACCCATCGCCTTTGGCGGCCCGCTTAATATTGGTCGCCACGATTGAATCATCTAATGGCGCCAAACTTCCAAGTCCGCCTTTAGTACGGCCTATGGGGGGAGGTGTGGAGGTGATGGATGGGATCGCATCCTGTGAGTTTGGTGCCGCTTCTTCATGAGCGCTAATTTGATAGATATGATTTCCTGAGGCGATGACTTTTCCTTCGTCATTGACGACCCTTACTTGAGAGAAAACAATTTCTTTACCGCGGCGTAAAACTTCTGCTTCGCCAAAAATATCTTTTCCCAAAGCGCCGGCAATGTAGCTCACGTCGCAAGAAAGCGTTCGACCTGACAATTCTTTATCGGTATCCGCACTCCAGGCGGCGAGGCAGCCAGCGGCATCGAGTGTGGCCGCAATGACACCACCGTGAAGTGCGGTAGCGGCGGTGGTATTGCCCTTGTCATACGGCAATCGAATACGTACGTGGCCTGGACTGCTGCTTTCCACCTGAAACCCAACCTGAGTCCAAAATGCAGACTGTGCAAGTTGCTGGCTTAGCTTTTGATTAAAGTCTTCACTCATTCCCTGACTCCTAACTGTTAGTGATGTCGATTATTGTTAGAGCTGTCCATCATTGTTGAGGCTGGGGGCTGCGTATTCTAAAGAAGCTGATGTTCTGGCCGGCCCTGCCTAAGTTAGCCTAGATTATCTCTTTTTATTATTTCTTTTATTGTGACAATAGGACAGATTCTATCACGTCGATGTTTTAGCCACTATTGCTTCTTTTGAGCGCTATGGAAGGTCAGATTATAAACACCGCTTCACTCCCTGAATTAATTAAGTCCATCGTCATATTGTGATTAATAGAGGGGGGCGATGGATTGAAAGTCCGCAGTGATATATTTAAGGATTAGGTCATTATTGTCCGTCATTAACGGGTTTGAAACGTTGTTGCGGAGTGGTTGAGCCATTAATTGAGGCTGTGGTTAAGGCAGTGATTAAGATAGTGGTTGAGCTAGACATTCATTACGGTTAAGGTCATTGTGATTTTGAATGGGGGATCTATCATTGGCCCAGCTTAAGGTTTGGCCTAAAAAAATAATATCGACCTAAAGCCATAATAAAATCAAAATAAAATCAGAAAAATAAATAGAATGGAAACATAGAATAAAAAACTCAATAGAAAAGGGAGAATGCTATGAGAAATGGATTTAAAGTGGTGGATACCGATTGTCATCAGCTCGAATCTCTATCGGTTTGGTCCGATTATATTGATCCAGCTTTTAAGGATAAAACCCCCTCTTATGAATTGGTTGGCGACAAAAAATATTTAAGCATTGAGGGCGAGCCGGTTCAACCTCCAGCCACGGAGGGAAAATACCCTATGCATGCCCCTGAATTTATGCAGGCCATTTATAAAGGCATGGAACGGTTTAACACTGCGCGTGAGGCAAAGTGGAGCCCTGAAAGTAGAATTCAGGATATGGACGAACAGGGCGTGGACGTTCAGATTATTTACCCCACCGTGGGCGGACAACTTTTAGGCAGAGAATTTAACGATCCAGAATTACTACTGGCGTTGTGCCGGGCCTACAATGATTGGAGCCGCGAATTTTGTTCTCACGATCCGAAACGTTTACGCTGGGCCGCAATGTTGCCATTGCAAGCCACCGATCTGGCCATTGAGGAAGCGAAACGTGCCGCTGCCGGGGGTGCTGTTGCTTTTTATATTCGGCCTAATCCGATTCTTGGGCGTAATTTATATCATCAAGACAATTGGCCGCTTTGGAAAACCATCGAGCAATTGGGTTTGCCGATTAGTTTGCACGATTCAGGTTCTCCTAGAATTCCTTCTTTTGGCGATCGTATGGACAGCCACACCACGGGGCATATTCTAGGGCACCCATTTGAGGCCATGGCAGCGATGGCGGGTTTAATTTGGTTTGGTGTTCCAGAAACCTTTCCAAAATTGCGGTTCATTCATGTGGAGGCGGATGCGGGTTGGGTACCGTTTTGGTTGCAACGAATGGAGCAACATTGGGAATTCTCCGGCGCAGCGGAGCACAGCTTAATGAAAAAATCGCCGACTGAATATTTTAAGCAAAACTTCTTTGTGGCAGCACGCGGCGACGAGCCGACGCTGAAAGCGGCGCTTGAATTGGTGGGGGATGATTATTTTTTATTTAATACCGATTACCCCCATCCCGATGGCACCTTTCCTTGGGGCATTGAAAAGTTAATCAATCAGCCTCTAGAGCAGGAGCAAATTCGGAAAATATTTTGGGATAATCCTGCAAAAGCATTTGGGCTGGGTGTGTAACGTTAGAGGTAATACCGGCGCGGAAGTAAACCTCACCTAAGCGCAGGACGCGCTGTAAATACTTCCCTGTACGCTCTGCGTCGGCATCCATGCCTCCGACGGTCCTGCGCTTAGGTGACGCTTACTTCCGCTTTACTTAGTCTGCTCAATCCAATTTTTGATTGTATTGAAAATCGCAATGCAATTAATTAAATAAGCGCTCCAAATGGATTCCTAACTAAAGGGATTGTTAATTAAATGGATGGGTCACTATGTCTAAACAAGTGGTGTTAATTCCCGGGGAAGACGCTGCAGCGGAAGCCTTTGAAGAAACCGTGATAGTGCTGGATTGCCTAATAGATCATTTGGGATTGGACATTGAATGGATTCGACCTGCGGTGGGGCAGGCGGGCATTGATGAATTTAATAACCCGTTTCCGGATCAAGCCAAGCATGCCATCGATCATTCTGATGCGACATTATTTGGTGCCACCAGCGGGAAGAGCGGGCGTGCTTTGCGCTATCTGCGATGGGGATTAGAAAGTTACGCTAATGTGCGTCCGGTGCGCTGGTTTCCTGGCTGTAATAGTCCTTTGAGTGCGCCAGAAGGCATTGATCTTGCCATTGTACGGGAAAATATGGAGGACGTTTACATCGGTGTAGAAGGGGACCTGAAAATATTACAGCCGATGAATTTTACCAGCTGGCTTAGTAACAAACCGCTGAATGAGTTAGGTGAGGGCCGCTTTGGATTAAAAGTCCATACCGAAAAATCCGTAACACGGATTGTTAAATACGCGTGCGAATTAGCCATTAAACGTGCCGAATTGTCCAATCGAAATCCCATTCTAGCTTGCGGCACCAAGCATAATATCTCCCCAGTGGCGGATGGCTATTTTAGAACCATCGCGCGAGAAACCGCCGCGGAGTATCCTGAGGTTACATTTACCAGCTTGTTAGCGGATGATTTAATTCATCAGTTGATTATTAACCCCCAACAATTTGATGTAGTGGTACTTCCCAATTTATTTGGCGATTTATTTTCGGACGCAACGGCGGCTTTGGTGGGAGGACTTGGGCTAGCACCCAGTGGTTGTTATGGTGAAAATGGCGCCTATTTTGAAGCAGTGCATGGCACCGCTCCGGATATTGTAGGACAAAATATAATTAACCCTACGGCCACGATTTTATCTGCCGCAATGATGCTTGAATATTTAGGTTTTGACGAACCCGCGCGGCAGGTGATTGGGTGCGTGGAACAAATTTATGTGGAAGGAAAATATTTGACGCCGGATCAGGGAGGGCAAAGCACCACTACGGAGTTTTGTAATTCTTTAAAGGAGAAATTACGTTCTAGTAATAAATAATTTAATTAGAAATTTATAATTGAAAATAGTTTTCAATGATAGGCTGAGCTATGAAATTTAGTCGTTCCGGACACCGCTATATCGATTCCGAAAGTGGTAAAACCATTGATGTATGGTTTCCTCGATCTTCAGTGCCTTTGCAAAGGAGCTGCCTTGCATTGAAAGTTGGAATTATTAAGTGTGACCTGATTAATATCGAAATAGAATCGCTGGATACCCCACCCCAATCGGTCGAAGACGCTTATCTCCGACTGCATCTTTTGTCTGAGTGTGCTGTACGGCCAAATCAATTAAATTTAGAGGGAATATTTTCTTTACTCCACAATGTCGCCTGGACTTCAGCAGGCCCGGTATTACCGTCTTGTGTTGATGAGTTACGAAGTTTAATTGTTGACGAGAATCATCATTTAATGATCTCTTCCATCGATAAGTTTCCGCGCATGACTGATTATGTCGTTGCGGATAAAGTTAGAATTGGGGATGCAGATCGGGTGAGGCTCGGAGCTCACCTTGCACCGGGTACGACCGTAATGCATGAAGGTTTTGTTAATTTCAATGCTGGGACTTTAGGGGAGTCGATGATTGAAGGAAGAGTGACGTCGGGTTCGGTGGTAGGAAAAGATTCTGACGTGGGCGCGGGTGCTTCAATAATGGGGACTCTTTCAGGCGGGGGGGGAAACGTCAACTCCATAGGCGAGAGAAGTTTACTCGGTGCTAATGCTGGAATTGGGATTTCCTTGGGTGACGATTGTATTGTGGAGGCCGGTTTATATATCACCGCGGGGACTAAGGTGAAGACCGCCGACGCCAAAGTAGTCTCGGCAAGAGAGTTGTCGGGTCAGTCGAACTTACTTTATCGTAGAAATAGTCAGACTGGAGTAGTTGAAGTGATTTCCACTGAAGCCTCTCGTTGGGAAGGGCTGAACAATAGTTTACACGGCAATGAATAATTGGTGTGCTATGAATAAATCCCCACTATTCCCAACGGGAATAGACAACATATAAAAATTGAATTGGTAATTGAGTAGCCAAGTTCTTATATTAAAGTCTATGGAAACTTGGATATTATTTACAATTCTTGCCGTGGTAATGCAGTCAGTGCGTACTGCGGGTCAAAAGAAAATTGCGCAAAGCTTATCGGCTGAAGCAACGACGTTGGTGCGCTTTTTATACGGACTGCCGTTTGCGTGGCTTTATGTGATGACCGTTGGCTACTTTTCTCAAACTGATATTCCACCCTTAAATTCGAAATATGCCTTGTTGGTGAGCGGTGCAGCAGTGGCGCAGATTTTTGCCACGTTATTTTTAGTGAAGGCATTGACCATTAAGAATTTTGCGGTGGGGTCGGCATTAGCAAAAACCGAGGCATTAATAGCGGCGTTACTTGGCGCTTGGTTTTTCTCCGAGCAATTAACATTGATTATGTATATTTCGGTATTTGTTGGCGTCATTGGCGCGTTGGTGGCGAGTAATTGGAAGTTTAGTGCCCGAGATTTATTGGAAAACAAAAGTATCCATTATGGATTAGCCGCAGGCCTAGGGTTTGCACTCACGTCACTTTGGGTTAGAGACGCGAGCTTGTCGTTAAATGCTCCGATATTGGTCAGTGCGGCAATTACCTTAGCGATTGTGATCAGTTTGCAGTCAGTAATCTGTTGCAGCTGGACCGCCATCAGTGACCCTAAGCAATTTCGGTTGATTGCGAGTAAGTCTCCCGCGTGTTTTTTTATCGGTATTACCAGTATTGTGGGCTCCATCGGCTGGTTTAGCGCCATGAGTCTGCAAAGTGTGGCGGTGGTAAAAACCTTAGGGCAAATTGAATTTATTTTAATATTTGTGATTAGTCATTTCTATTTTTCTGAAAGAGTAAGCGCGAAGGAGACCTTTGGGATTGGGTTGGTGGCTGTTAGTGTTTTATTGTTATTGATATTTAATTGAGTGTTGCTGGTTAGACGTCCTCCAACCATAACAATTTCATTGAGATTTTCAGATAGTTTATTTGAAACATTCTTTTGGACTAACTTTGATCACAGGTTTAAGACCTGGAAGCCAAGAGCAATAGATATCGATCAATTCTTCAGTCATGGTTTGATGCTCAATTCTTCAGTCAATCAGCTTTCTTTGCATGTTAGATTCTATTGCCACTTCAAATCTTTATGTGATTGTGCACAATCTCTTAAATAAAGATTAATAAGGCTTTGATATGGAATACCTTTTTCATCCGCCAAAGCTTTAAAGTAATTAATCGTATCCTCATCAAGGCGGATAGTGACCTGCTTCTTCAGTTTTTTAACGTATGGGTTTTTTTCGGACTTTGAAAAATCGTATTTATCGCGCATCACGGTAACCCTTATAAATTTTACGCTCATGTTTCTCTGCTTTACGTGCCGATATAATGCGTATTGATTCTTCTTCTCTTACACAATGGCAGACGACCAGCAATTTAGATTCAATGCTAGTGCCAAGAAGAATGAATCTATCTTCATTATCGGAGTTGTCTGGGTCAGCTATTAACCTTGCAAACTCATCAGTAAAAACAGTTTTGGCCTCCTCAAAAGAGATTCCATGCTTCTTTAAATTAGAGGTGTTTTTGAGGGGATCCCACTCAAATATCAAATTATCCATATAATTACATTGTAATTATATTACGATGAAAATCAAGCATGGGCAATATGTAGGTCTAAAGCAGTTAACAGTTTAGTTTACACCTGGCGAACTATTTGATTTAAAACCATAAACCTTGTTAACAGGACTGTTTCCTATAAATGACAATAATCGAGAATATTTTCGCCTTAAAACGGGTGGTTTTTTAAGGTGGGCGAAATAGATAACGAATAGAGTAAAGAATGTTTCACTCAATGGACGGATGGGATGAAGAGAAAGCTAGGCAATGTGATCGCAATTGACGGTAAAACATTAAGAAGAAGTTTTGATTTCGTCAATGATAAATCAGCCATTCACATTCTAGAACCATTAAACGAATTAAAAATAAACGCCATTAAACTACTTAAGAATAATGGCGTTTTCCAAGGCTTCTTCTTCCAATGAAGTATTCAAACAGGTGATATTGCCTAAGTTAGCAATGCCTTGGTAAACAGTCAGGTTTGAAGTGTCGACTTTACAATTAAGGTCGAGGGTTTGGAATACTAGTTCGCGGGTGCCCTTTTTAATTTCCGCTTGAAATAAACCAATGGTGTCGCTGGTGGCGAGTCCTTGGGCGCCGTTGATACGGGCGTTTGCAATGGGTTGGCCGTCTGAATTAAAGACTCGTCCGAAGACCACGATGATTTCTTGTATTTCCCAGGTGAGTTGTTCCACATTACCAGGATAGATGGTGATGGTTTTAATTTCGTCGTTAAAGGAAATAAATCCTGCGCCGGTGGGGCGTAAGCGTATGTTGTAGGTTTGATAAGGCGCAAGGCTTAATACTGTTTTAGCGTTGGGGATGGCTTCGCCGCGACGTTGGCCGTTGACGTAAATATCGAATTTAGAGTTTTGGGCGTCGCCGTCAATGTTGATTACCGCGGCACCGGTGGATTGTTGTTTGCCTCCGAAAGCAAAAAGGTCTTTGGCCGCGATAAGGCTAAAGGCAAGGTTGCCGCCGTATTGCAATACCGTGTCGTTTTCGGAATGCGATTCTTCGACGGCAAAACGGCTTTGTCCTAAGCGAGAATTGTATTCTACTTCCGCGCCTAAGCTGGATTCTTGCAAATCTTTATTGGCTCGCAGTGTGCCTTGTAAATCACCTTCATAGAGATCTTTATCGTTCCAGGTGGATTGGCCGTTCAGTGTCACTCCGGTGTCGGAAATGCCTTGGTTTTTTTCGGAGGCAAGGCGGGCGTTGACGCTGTTGTTCCAATGCTTGTCTGAGTGGCGCAGTGCTATTCCCACTAASGCTTGATAATCGTYGTCGTCTTTTGCAATGTGYGTGGAGAGATTGATTTGGTAGGGGCCGGTGCGAAAMAGAGGGCGCTGATAGCGAATRCTRTAACTGGTWCGTTTGTCTTCGAATCGATTGTGATTGTAGCGGGATTGAAGGCCTAAGTTTCCTTTGCCGAGTAACATATTGAACGAGAGCGTGCTTTGCAATGTCGAGCGCGGCACTGGATCGAAGCGTTGTTCGAAAAAGTCTTCAATGAGGCTTTCTTCGTCTTCATCGCTGTCGTCGTCGATATTAAAATCCAAGTCTTGGTCCGCCCAGATTCTTCGGAAGTTATAGCTTGCAGAGGCAATCCCTAGGCGGTATTGGGTATTAAAAGCAAAGCCTAGATCTCCTTCCGTGCCTGCCATTAGACTGGCGTGTAAGTCGTAACCTGGGCCAAACCAAAATACGCCACTTTCAAAGATCGACTGTCCTTGGGTGGTGAGTAGAGCTACTTCGGCTCCCAACGAGTCATTGATGCGTTCCGCGTATCCCGATCGAAATAGCCAGCTGGGGGTTTCATTTGGAAATAGGTCTAATTCTGCGGGGGTATAAATTTTACCGAAGTGTATAAAATATTGGGGCGCGTCTTTGGGTGGCAGCTTTGGGGATTTAACAAAAAAATGAGTTTCTTCTCTTCGATTCCCGGAGGAGTCGCGAATTTTTAAAACAATATTATACGCGCCGTCGGGTAAGCGCGAGGTATCTAATGCTTGGTTGCCGATGTCGTAGAATCGAGTGTCGACTAAACGCTTGTCTTTAAAAATTTCAACACGGCTGCGTGAACTCAGAAACAGTTGGATTTCACTGCCTCGAGAGTAGGCAAGATCGGTGCGCGTATTGAGCGTGGTGGTGGCGCTAATGCCGGTGATGTCTTGTTGGGAGGTAAATGCAAGGCCTCGCCCGGAGGTGCGTAATAGTCCTGCCTGTAAATCGTAGCCGTTGTAGTCTCTGCGCCAAAATAAGGTGTCAATATTAAAATCATTTGTTTCCGTTGCTGCCCAGCTGGATTGTAATCGACTTTGCCTTCTGCCCAAGGTACTGATTCCAGCGACTGTATAGGATTCTGATTCATCGTCTTGGCCGGAGAATGAGCCGTTAACCAGCTGAATAAATGACGTGCCGGAGGTGGATTTTGGCAGTAGCGGGTTTTCAATGGCGTCTCGAACCACTAGATAGGATGGACTGATAAAAAGATCCACTCTAAATTTTGCTGAGTCGAAAATTACATCGATCACTTCTGCATCGAGTTTTCCACAGCGGTCTTGATTGGTGCGGCCGCATATTAATTCGCTGTGGACGTCCATTGGCGTTCGTAATTTATTAAGCACTCGACCCGGTTCTAAAATGTCGGGAATAAATTGTAAAATCTGATCCGGGTGATGGAATTCAATGCGTGTGGGTGTAAAGGTGGCTAAGGAAGTTAATAAATAATGATTGCCGTAGTAAATATCCACCGCAGTGGTTTGCGGTTGAGTGAGGCTTTCAAAGCCTTTGGGAGGTTCATTTGAGGCAAGGAATAGGGAAGTTTTTGCACTAACTAGTGTCGCCGATAAAATAGAGCCCAGTAATATAGCAATCAAAATGAGGGGGCTTAGCTTGAGGGATCGTAACTTAAGGGGATGCCATTGAAATTGACGGGGTTGAAATTGACGGGGTTGATGTTGCTCTGCTTGAAAACGCGGTACGCACACGCGCCACTGCTTTGCCCAATTAACCAGTCGACCTGAAAGGTGCCGACTGATAGTCATAAACAAAAATAGGGCGTCTGTTCTAATGCCTGTACGATTTTTCAATGACACGTAACTTAGTGATTCGGGTTTAAATAAGGTTTCTATTGATCAAGGGTATTTTCTCTTTTTGGTTTTCGATCCAACGGTGACGTAATAATTAACGGTTTTGTCTTGCGGTAATTCGGTGGTCCACTCAGTGCCTGCGTAGACGCGCTTACTTGCGAGTGATAAGCATTCGAGCGCTTTGTCTTCTGGGCATTGTGTACCGTCTTGGAATAATGCGTTGGTGTTGCCTTTATTTTTCACGGTGAATTGTTTTCCGCTTCTGATCACTTCTAACTGGGGGTCTGGAGAAGGCGGTTGAACGATCACAAGAATTCCGTAGGCAACGATGACTTTGACGCCAATGGTGTCTGACTGCAGCGGCCCTACCATGGGGGTGAATTTGATGCGGTAGATTCGATCTCCGTCGACGGCAGGGATTAAATTGACCAGGCGCACTAGTTTATGTCCGTGGGGAGGAATAATAATTTTATTAGGGGTGACTAATAGCCCGATGTCGTCAGGGTTGGTGATTTGAATGCGTTCTTCGGTGGGCGTGCCTGGATCTTTGATTTCAAACACTTCGACTTGGATGTAGAGGACATCATCGCCTTGGTTGCCTATTTCAACGTCTTCTCTCGGTGAAGCGTTCGGTTCGAATACCACTATTGCTTTATCGATGCTCATATTTGCAAAGCAAAGGTTAGCGGTGATGATGCAAAGAATGCCTAATATCAGAGGGAACAATTTTTTCATACGAATACGGGTACTCAGTTTAAAAGGGTTCTGTTAAGAAACAGATATTTTTAATAAACGCCATCGGAGAATGTATTATCACTTGCTGGCAGCGGTTGGTTTTTAAGTATTCACCATTGGCTAGGCACTATTCACTTCATTATTAATAGTCTAGAGCCGGCGCTAGTGCAGTGTGTAATAATTTTAGAGACGTATCGATGGAATCTCTCAAATAGATATTTTCCCTTTGCATGGCCAAATTTAGTAGGCCACTGCAATAGTCTCCTCAAAGCCTTGTAGGGAAAAAATTCTATTGATGAAATTGCCGAGCCTTCTATTTTATTCTGCGTTGATCGTTACTGTAATAACCTGGGAGGTCCTGTCGTCGGCAAAAGAATTAACTGCATCGGAAAGTGAGTCTATGTCACCCATTAAGGCAGATATTTTTGTGCACGCGGTCTTATTTTGGACGTGAGATAAGTCGGCTTTATGGTGGTTTATCTCGCCAGGTGATTCAATAGTTGATCTAGTTTGCAGTGTTTGTATGAAGTCGTACCCTATCGGTTTCGAGTAAAAATTACTGGGTGTTAGTTCTCTTTGACGAAAAGAGGCCTGGGTCTCGATGGAGTACAAAATTTGTTTCGTATGGGTGATACAAAGTTGATTATCTTGAAGGGAAGAAACCAGCGGGAGGGTGAGGGGGTTGTTATGAGTTGTCTGTCTAGGGGTGTGGATTAGTGTGGCATTCAAGCTGGGCAGAATTCGGATCCCTACACCTAAGATCCCTACACCTAAGACCCCTACACCTAAGGTGGCTTCGTCGGCTTGAGAGGCTGGGCAGGCGCCAAGTCCGACTAGCAATGCTAGGGCGAGGGGTTGAATGCGGGATGTTTTTATCTGCTTCTGAATCGATTGGGTCTTCATCAATTTAGCCTGCTGAACGCCATTACTCATCACTAAGGTTAGTGGAGGGCTGTGCTTCAAAGGATTGGGAGAAGCAAAATACGCCCTGAGGGGAGCCTTAATTATGTCGACTGGATCACATATTTATTAAGGGTTTCAAGGGTAAAAGATTCTTTCGTCGAGAAAATGTTTATTGACGACAAAGTCATCTGGGCTGACGAGGGGTCGCCTTCGCGGGAATGACGGGGGGGCGATAATGGTGGGAGGGGGTTTTACATCAGGGCTGTTGGTTGATTAGGCCGCCCCGATGGTTTCGAGGCGGGGCCTTGTGGATCAATAGCAGTTAAACCAGGATTTCTTTTTCCTCAAACTGCATGTCGAGTTCTTTAATCTTTCGAGTTAAGGTATTTCGCCCCCAGCCCAATAAGGTGGCTGCATCTCGGCGTCTACCGGCGGTGTGTTGAAGCGCAGTTTCGATGAGGATGCGTTCGAACGCAGGCACAGCCTCATCCAGTAAGCGGGAGTGCCCTTTGGTGAGCTCTAGGTTTGCCCAGCTTCGTAGTGCGTGCTCCCAGCTCTGGTTATGGTTCGTAGACTCGCTATTGGTTTGTGATTGCAGCTCAGTCGGCAGGTCAGTGATATGGATGTCATGACCCGAGGCCATCACGGTAAGCCATCGACAGGTGTTTTCCAGTTGTCGAACATTGCCAGGCCAGGCCAGGCCTGACAGAAATGCAGCGGTTTCCGGGAGCAAGTGTTTGGGGTCGGTATTCATCTCTTTTGCGGCCATCGCGAGAAAGTGATGGGCCAGCTGTGGGATGTCTTCCTGTCGTTCCGATAATTTGGGGATTTGGATTCTGATGACGTTAAGGCGATGGAACAAATCCTCACGGAAACGCCCCTCTTTGACCAGTTGATCCAAGTTCTGGTGGGTGGCGGTAATAATGCGCACGTTGACGTGGACAGAGGTGTGGCCACCGACCCGATAAAACTCCCCATCGGCTAGTACTCTAAGCAATCGAGTTTGGGTTTCGATTGGCATGTCGCCAATTTCATCGAGGAACAACGTGCCCCCGTCGGCTTGTTCGAAACGACCTCTACGCAAGGTATTCGCCCCGGTAAAGGCGCCTTTTTCGTGGCCAAACAGCTCTGATTCGATTAGATCTTTGGGAATGGCTGCCATATTCAATGCAATAAAGGGGCTTTCAGAGCGGGTGCTATGGCGGTGTAGCGCGTGCGCCACCAATTCTTTGCCGGTGCCGGACTCGCCGTTGATTAATACCGTAATGTTGGATTGAGACAGGCGCCCGATGGCTCGAAATACTTCTTGCATGGCGGG
>NVTH01000017.1 GCA_002401525.1 Moraxellaceae bacterium
TGTTGAGACGCAAAGGCGTAGTTTCCGTCACCTTGTTGTAGTAGGCGGCTGTCATTATTTTCGCCTTCTTGGAATGTATACGCGCCATTATTGTCACCTTGTTGATTCAATTTAGAAAAGTTGGACTCTCCAATTTGATAGGTGTAGTTCCAGTTTCCGTCGCCTTTTTGACTGGACTCTGAACGGTTGTTTTCGCCACGTTGAGTGTTTCCAGCGCTGTTATAATCACCCACTTGCAACGTGGTAAATTTATTTTCTTCGCCTGATTGGTTGTTGCTAGCGCGGTTGTTGTCGCCTTGTTGATTTATTTTTACATCGTTTTGTTCGCCGGCTTGACGTGAATAGGCGAAGTTTCCATCCCCTACTTGAAGAGCGCGAGTTGTATTGTCAGTGCCAGACTGTCCGCCTTGGAAAGTGTTACGGTCACCGCGTTGGTTGTTTTTAATGAGGTTATCGCTGCCGGTTTGCTTGTATACGTAAGAACGGTTAGCGTCGCCTTTTTGATTTTGAACGCTGAGATTGTCTTCTCCACCTTGTACTGCCATGCCCACGTTTCGATCACCGGTTTGATTGATGAGGATGTTGTTTTCGCTGCCGCCTTGATCTACGTAAACGCTGTTGAAATCGCCTTTTTGATTAACGCGAGTCGTATCATTTTCAGCTGCATACACTGCGGAAGCGGAAGCTAAGATGATTGCTGCTGTAAGGGGTTTTAGTAATGTGTTCATGGTGTGGCCTCTTGGGTAATCTTTAATCATTTAATCGTCAAAATCCTTTTTCTGTCGTCCTTTACTGTTCAATCTGTGGGTAATTTAACTATTGCAGGCGTTGTGCCAATCCAATAATTTATTCCAATTCAGTCGCTTTTTAAGGTTTTTAGTCGAGTGAGTTATGAGCTTCGGCTGGATATTACTTTGCATGATTAAAAACTGTGATATTGATTATTCGAGAAAAAATGTGCCCTATATGACACGAAAATTGTGCTCTGGAGCTGACAATAAGTGTCGGGTGGCGCCGGTTTGTGAAAAAAAACGGCATCAGGGTCGACTGGGTCACACACTATATTGGCATTATTTAAAAAGTGGTTATAAG
Source organism: Moraxellaceae bacterium (assembly GCA_002401525.1). Lineage (GTDB taxonomy): Bacteria > Pseudomonadota > Gammaproteobacteria > Pseudomonadales > UBA3067. The sequence continues at coordinate 1,093 of NVTH01000017.1, forward strand.
TCTGCTATAAGCAAAGTCGGCGGTAATGGGCTGTTTTTATGAACCGCGAGAATAAACCAATACGTTGGGCAAAGAGAGAAATAGTAACTGCTTGAAAGCACATCGAAATAATTACTTGTTCGATATGAGGCCACTATTTGAATCGGGTGCAATCAAGAACCTATGGTTTTAATAAATTAGTTTCTAATATCTAACAATATAATAGAAAGAGTCAGGGAGCTTTTTGTATGGTTTAGGCGCGCAATAAGTGTCACCCTTCACGTTTTGAAATTGATTTTATACGGCGGTAGAAGGTTTCTTATAAGTAGAAAGGCGTTTTGATATTCTGGGTTTGAAAAAYTCTTATATGTTTAGTTAAACTACGCGTGTTGGAGAAATAGGTGGGGTTGTAGGGTAAAGCTGAAAACGTTATTTACGCCTATTCGATGGTCGTTCTCGCGAAGGCGGGAATGACATCAATTCGTTGTGCAAAGGATTGATGAGCTGGGTACCCAATGAGAGCATGAGCCATAAACATAATAGATTATGAGGACAGTGGATTATCGGAAGAGAGAAACAGAAATAATAGAGGACTATTGAGGCGAGACGAGCGGATTAGTAGCCTTGGCGAATCGACGCTTTTTGGTGGCTTCCATACTGAGTGACGGATGCTTTTAGACCGTGGCCCCGTTGGCTGATTTGCACGTTGTTAAAATCACCGTATTGATTGACGTCGATATTATTCTTAGCACCCCGTTGGCGGATATCGATGATATTGGCATGGCCTGATTGATAGCTGGTGATCGAGTTTTCGATTCCTCGTTGATCGGCTAGAAAAACATTTTCCAATCCTTGTTGCGTCATCCTAACTTCATTGCTTCTGCCTGATTGAGTTAAACGTGAAAGGTTTTCTGTGCCGAATTGGTTAAGGACGGATCGGTTTAGTTGGCCTCTTTGTTGGAGGGCTACATTATTATAATTGCCGTTTTGAATCACATTTGCGTACTGTCCTTCGTGAAGTTCCGGTGTATTAAAAGAAAGCTCATCGGAGGGGTCAAGATCGAATGCGGCGCTAGTGCTGGGTATCGCTAAGATCAATAAAATAGAAAAAAGCAGCGAAAACACCTTGGAGGGTGCTTTAAATTGAGMTTGGATCAATTTTTTAACGCTGTTTGAGTTCAATTTYGCCAATTACCTGTTTTTGTCATCTTTAGATTTAAATTTCGTTACTATTTAGTTTGGTTGCATGTAATGTACCAAAAATCACACGAAAAAAAATTGTGAACCATGCATCGTTTTAAGTGCCAAAGGATCTATTCATTTTGTGTTGATAATGGGGAGTCATTAGTATTTGTGATCCGAGTTAGGCGGGAAAATTTCCGTGATCCGCGTCACATAAAAACTTGATTAAGAGGTGACCCAAAGTGTCGGTTATTTAAAGTTTGTGAAAAAAAAGGTCAGCATGCGTGCGTGGGTCACGCACTCAATTGGCATATTTAAACTTTTATGCATTGGAAGTCTTAATTTAAGTGTGTCCTTAGAAAAGTTGTGAATAAGCTTCCAGAGTTAGAATTCTGATCACTCGCTTGGCGCTTGAATTGGCGCGATGGTGCATTCATCAGCAGTGTTTATCAGCGAGTTGTTAATAGGTATATAGGAGGATGAATCGTGGCAGAGATTACCGTAGAGGACGTTGAAGCGGGGCAAGCTATCTATAACAAGCTTACTTTGGCGGCTTATGATTTTTGGGTATTAGGGGTGTCGAATCGATGGGTATGGAAATGCCCTACGGAGAAGCTATTAATTCATTTTAATCAGCATATATCCGCTAATCACCTGGATGTTGGCGTGGGAACGGGCTATTTCATGGACCGCTGTACTTTTCCTTCAGATTCACCTCGAATAGCGCTTATGGATATGAATGAAAATAGTTTATCGGCGAGCGAGAAAAGAATCCAACGTTATAAGCCCACTCTATATCAAAGGAATATATTACAGAAAATTGAATTTGATGAGAAAAAATTCGAATCCATCAGTCTGAATTATGTGCTGCATTGTTTGCCTGGAGATATGAGTTATAAATGTGGCAGCATTGATAACCTTTTGGAACTAGTGGTTGAGGGTGGTGTAATCTTTGGATCGACGATATTGTCCAGCGGAGTGCCTGTTAGCGGCATGGCTAAACGCTTAATGACGATCTACAATGCCCAGAAAACGTTTACTAATAGAAAGGATTCCTATGAGCAGCTTGAAGCGCAGCTACAAAAGCGGTTAAAGCAAGTGAATATAAAGACCTACGGTTGCGTGGCAATGTTTTCAGGGTATAAAGAATAAGCGGCGAGAGAGCTCCTAGACGGAGCTCTTAATAAACACCCTATAGAACCGGGGTCGAAGCGATATCGAGCGCCAGCTCTTGTTGATCGCGTGCCACTCGGCCCACTATCCAATCCCCCATTCCGTCCACCGTTAACATGGCATAGGCTGCCGCGATTAGAACTTCATGGAAAGGGACATAGCGCAGCATCTTGAATAAGAATGAAGCGTCTTCGCCTTGCATGCCTCCAATACTAAGTTCGACAATGGTGCCTTGGTCGTTTTCGTCAGGCATATCAATATATTCTATATGCCCGAACAAAGGATTCATGTAAGAGTGTTCTGAGGTGTGGAAGAGCATTCGATCAGCGGTCACATCTTCAAAGATTGGGTAAATTTCGACAGGTATTTTGATTGGACCTATGCTAAATGCGATTTGTAAATGCGCCCACTCTTCGCCAGTTTGTTCAGGAGGTAGATAGCCGTCGGTGAGGATGTTGTATTCCACCAGACTGCTGAAATCATTGAGGATAGGTTGAATTATCTTTTTGGGGATTGGAATGTATTGAATGGCGCTGACCTGGATGATCTCTTCAACTTTACCGCCATAGGCGAGCTTTTTAGATTTTTGATAAAATTGTACGCCCCCTAATAGCGTAAGCTTTTTTAATTCTTTGATATCGAGATTTTCGATATCACTAATGAACCCATTAATGGATCGAATGTCGTAAACGGTATCGTCTATAGGGTCTCTATTTTCCGGATGACGTTGGCTGGCTTCAAACTTAAATCGTTCTAAACGCTCATATAATGTCAATATCGGAAATACCTTGCCCGCTGCAGGCTCCGCTTCTAAAAGTATTTTATACATGAATGACGCGCTGTCAGTGTCTTGCCAACTGCTTAAAACGGTTAAGGTCTTGTTGTCTGCTAATGGGAAAAATTCCCAATATTGAAAATAGGATTCAATATCCCCTTGGTCGATTAACACCATGCCGATATCCCCATTGTCTAGCCGGTTGTGCTGCACAACAAAGGTGCTGGCGAGTTTGATAATGGGAAGTTTTATGGTTTGGACGTAGGAGCCAATACGAACGTCACCTTGGGTACTGATGTTCTTGGTTTTACTAAGGAGCGGCGAGTAGTCCTTTTGAGAACCTAAATCCCACACCATTTCTCTAATTTCATCAGCTGGGGCGTTGATGACCGTGGCTGCGTAAATTACTCGTTTATTTTTAAAGTCTTGTTGCTGCTTAGAGCGAGCGTTCCAGAACGAAAAATCTTGGGCTTTGGAGGAGATGATAATCTGGCCGCCTTGGGCAATCTGTGCGATTAATTGAGGGGATACATCAAGGTCCGCAAACCGCGCTGAAGGTAAACTCCACTCTATGGATTGGTATTCTTCTGTGGCTTGGCCGATCGAAACGTAAAACGCAGATATTATAAAGAGCATGAAACCGTTTACTTGTTGATATGTTTTGAGTTTTATTTTCATTCGTAGCCTCGCGTAGTGCATCCTTATAAGAAGGTTAGGATGACTGAATGTTTTATTTTTATAATTATTTAATATTAAAAGATGTAGCGCATTGATATTAAACTAAGTGATTTTCGATTTGGAAGTCATGATATGTTTTTACTGGCCATAAATTTAAAATTTGGCCCAATCAGTTTATTTTTGTTGGTTCATTAGGTTATTAGCTGCCATTGGAGCCCGTTTATACACTAAAGATTTGGGGAGGCTCGCAGAGGGTAGTCCTGAGTAAGTAGATGACTCGGAAAATGGGGGCTGATTCGAGCTTTAGTTGAACTGCAGAAGCAATGGTGAGTACTACACTTATAAATAGGTGGTTATCGAAGAGCACCGGCAATCTTTTTGATCAGCAAGACTGGAAGTGTAACTCATGCAGTATAGCCGAGCCATTGGCGACAATTTATTTCCCCCTAAAGTACTCGTTGTTGACGAAAAGTCTCAACATTTGAGCTTGGTACAAGACCTTCTGCAGGACAAATTCGATATTTTCACGGTCACCTCTTCTCAAGAATGCCTAGATACTGTGCATGGTATTTATCCTGACTTTATTTTGCTCGATGCTGAGATGTCGGATGAAGGCAAAGGTTTTGGGTTTTGTGAGCTGCTAAAAAGCGACCCCACCATAAAAAGTATCCCGGTGATTTTTATTACTAATTGCAACGATGCAGAGCATCGGCTCACGGGGTATCGTTTAGGCGCTGAGGACATTCTGCATCATTCAGTCTCTCAAGAAGAATTGCTTACCAAAATTGAGGTGGTGTTAGACAAGAAAGACGCGTCAGATCAATTACTCAATGATGTAAAAAAAGCCCAAGTGCTGGCTTTAAATTCTACTCGAGATAAAGAAGACATCGGCGTGATACTCGAATTTATGGAGCGTTCGTTTAGTATTGATGACTACGATGAGTTGGCGCGTGAGGTAATTAGCGTGTTGAACCGTTATCAAGTGGGTTCAGCGATAAAAATTCGTGGTATTTCTGCTCAGTATAATTTACAAATTTGTCCTAAAAATGGTGGCTTGGAAGAGGAGCTAATGGAACGCTTAAGAAACTTTGATCGAGTCATTCAATTTGGTGAACGAATTATAATAAATTTTGAATACATCACGATCTTAGTGCGTCATATGCCACTGAGTAATGAGAAACTCTATCGCCGACTCACTGATCACTTTGTGGTGCTTGCGGGAAGTGCGAATTCAAAGATTCAGGCCATTAATAATGCCAAGGAAATTGAAGAGAATAAGGGGCAATTCTTAGCAAGCATATCTCATGAGTTACGTACCCCCATGCATGGCATACTATCCTTCGCACGCATCGGCAAAAAGAAAATTAGTACGGCCTCGCCCGATAAATTATACAGTTACTTTGATAATATCGAGCAAAGTGCAGATCGGCTTTTACTTTTGATCAACGATTTTTTGGACGCAACACAGCTAGAAATGAATAAAATGGCGTTTCATCCTGCTGTTGACGATTTGTTTCAAACAGCCAGTTATGCAGCGAGTGAATTTAAATCAATGTTAGCAGAGAAAAAGATAACACTCTCCGTGCATAAACCGGAATTTTCAACCCATGCTTGGTTTGATAGTAACCGCATTCTTCAGGTCTATCGAAATTTGATTGCGAATGCGATTCGTTTTACACCGGCGGATCAAAATATTGCTATTTCATTTCAGCAATCGAGCGTTTCAGCCTCTCACGGCGGGGGAGTTGTGAATATGATATCAGTGCTCGTGGAAGATCAAGGTTGCGGCGTGCAGGAAGATGAGTGGCAGTCAATTTTTAATAAATTTGTTCAGTCCAAAACAAAGCAGTCTGGCAGCGGCACGGGGTTGGGGTTGGCGATATGCAAAGAAATAGTAGAGGCTTCCGGAGGGAGTATTCAGGTGGAGCAGTCTCAGTTCTTAGGCGCTTGTTTTAGATTTACGATTCCTGTTCAGATTGATGAAGTATCGCACTAATATTGGTTGCAAATTCTAAGATTGTCTATGTGATGGTAATAAGTTATGCAAAATAGACCCCGTATATACGCAGTGGATGACGATCCGTTAAATTGCGAAATTATTTCAGAGTTACTTGAAGAAAATTATGACGTAAAAACCTTTGTTGGTGGTCGAGATTGTTTGAATTGCGCTGAACAGGCTTTGCCTGATTTGTTCCTTCTCGATGTCGGGATGCCTGGGCTCAATGGTTACGAGGTATGCAAGTTGATACGTGATCAAAAAGAATTGAGTGGAATCCCAATTATTTTTGTCTCGGCGCTAACGACTCTAGAAGACCGCATGGAAGGATATGAGGCGGGTGGGGACGATTATTTAACGAAACCCTTTAAAGAAGAAGAGCTATTGGTGAAAACGCAGCTGGCGTTACGTAATAGTAGTAATGCAAAAGAATTAAAGGGACAAGTACAGCAGGCTTCGAGTACCGCGTTGATGGCCATGACTAATACCGCGGAACAAGGCATTATACTTGAATTCATGTCTGAAGCGTTTAATTGCATGCAATATTCAACGCTGGCAGAGCTTATTATTCAATCGATCGGAAAATTTGGTTTAATTTGTAGCGTACAGTTTTTTACTACGGATGGGCCCTTGTATTTTAATTCAGGTCATATTGATAGGCCAATTGAACGAGAAATTATGCAAATGGTCAAAAATATATCCCGGATTCATACGTTCCATAATCGTACTTTTTTTAGTGGGCCGGATGTTTGTATTTTAGTGAAAAACATTCCATTAGATAATGAGGAGTTATGTGGCCGATTACGAGATCATCTGGCGCTATTGCTAAAGGGGGTAGAAGCCAAGCTTAAACCGATGCGCCTAGAAATAGAGAGTAAGCGCCGAGAAGATGATATTCGCAAGGCCTGTATTCAAACGCAGGAGAGCTTGGAATTTGTAGAAATGCTCATTGAAGAAGAAAAGAGAAACGGCAATGAGATTCTTACCTCTATGTTGGATCAACTTGATGAAGGCATTCACCGTTTAGGTTTAGAAAAGGATCAGGAAGAATATTTCACAAATCTAATTCATCATAGCTCTGACAATTTATTTATCATGCATGACAACATCGATAAGATCAGGGGAACGTTTTCGGAAATCACAAAAACACTAAAGAAGAATGAATCTTCTTGCTAGCTTGAAAGCGTTGACGTTTAGGAGATAACCCCTAAGGCCGCTAAAATTTAATTTAGATCAGCGACTGAAAAAATTCAGCGGTCTTAGAGGCGCTTCGGCAAAGGATAATCAGGCGACACTTGCCTGGATTAACCATTAACCTACTTTTTGTAACGCAACACCTAATACTTCCGCTTTCATTTCCTCCATTGCATCTAACATGTGGTCGCAAATAACTTCAATGTCGGGGGCCATGGTTTTATCTGAAGCCAAGCCAAAATCAAGGCTGTCAACGTAACTGCTGACGGTGACATTGATTCCAATGCCGTCCATGATTAAAGACAAAGGGTAAAGCCCTAGTAGCTTGGCACCCTTATAGTAACGTGGTTCTTTGAAGGAAGGCACATTTGAGATCATTACATTGGTCATGCGTCGAGCGTTCACTTCTCGCACGCCGCGTATCTTACGGATTAAAATAGGGAGGGCTCCTACTGCCATTAAGCTGTAAATGACGCTTTGAGGAAGTGCTCTCATTTCGTCCTTCGCTTTACGAGTTGCTTTTTGCACCGTCTGAATTTGTTCTAACGGATTGTCTACATCGCTCGCTAACGGGTAGCAACTCATGGATATTTTATTGCTTTCATCCATATCGCCGTCGGTATGAAGGGAAACAGGCATCGTTGCATAAAGACTTCCGTGTAATTTTTCCCCTTTTCCTTCAAGGTAGCGACGCATGCCAGTTCCGATCAGGGCGCTTACCACATCATTCACCGTGCCGCCTGTTTCATTACACAATGCCTTTACATCGGACAACGAAAGGCTAACTGTTGCAAAGCTTCGAGTCGGTTTCACTATTTCGTTAAAGCGAGTGACAGGGACTTGGCCTTCGGGTGGCATTAGCATCGTTTCCCCGGACTTAATGTCTGCGATGACTTTTTTCAATCCGCTCCAGTACGCTTGAATTGAGGTTGCACGGCTTGCTTTACGTACTCTCTTAGCTTTAGCTTTTTGTGTCTTCTTTTTACTTGCCATGTCTGGGTTCGAATTATCAGCGGGGTCTTTGCGAAATAATTCTTCGAGCATGTTCATGGCGGAAACACCGTCGATACCACAGTGATGAATTTTCATCACGATCGCAAATTGATTGCTGTTCTCTAAACCGTCAATAATTTTAATTTGCCATAGAGGGCGAGAGTAGTCTAAGGAGTGTGTTTGATATTCCGTGGTAAAATCCCTCAAGTCTTTGGCCGTACCTTTGCCTGAGAGTTTGGTTAGCTGGACATGATAAGTCATGTCCATGTTGTAGTCAGGTTCCCAGTAATACCGACCCAATGAACTTAGAGAACGGCTCACTTTGTCGCGAAAATGAGGGTGAGGCCATGGATGATCACGTACTTCTCGAAGCAAAGTATTCATATAGTTAGCTGAGTTTTCGGAGGGTTTCTCAAACAACATATACGCTAAAACGTGCATCTTATGTTCTTCATTGTCCATAAGAAGGAACATCGTATCCAATATACCAAGTTTTTTCATTGCCTATTCGGCCTCTAGGTTGACTTAAAAATGAAGGCCAGAGGCATAATACTTCCCTTGAACCAACTGGCCATTCAATGGGGGCCGAATTATAGAAAAATATTGGCCTATGAAGAAGTATTTTATAAACTTATAATGTTTAAGATTTGTACTCAGTAGTGTGTTGAAATCAATATAAAAACTCTTTTGTGGCGATGCTGCTGGCGAGTTGTGTTTCTATCTCCTACTATGGTGCATCAGTGATCTATTCTTGGCGATTTCACGCCCTTTTTGTTAGGCCCGTTGGCGATGATTTATTTTCTATGGGCGCACGTTTTACTATTGAGGGTAAAATAAATGACCGCTATTACTGAATATATAAAAGTTGAAGGGGTAAGGATTGCTTACCAAGTCAAAGGCGAGCTGAGTGATAATTGTCCATTGGTGATGGTGACGGGGCTGTCTGGAGTCAAAGAAGATTGGGGCGATTTGGCGAATCAATTGGCAGAATCGCGTCGGGTATTAGTGATTGATAATCGTGGAATGGGTGAAAGTGATATCCCCTCAGGAGCGTATTCCATTGAGGTGATGGCCGCGGATGTTTTGGCTGTGGCAGATCAGTTGGATTGGGAGCAATTTGATTTACTTGGAGTCAGTATGGGAGGCATGATCAGCCAACAGCTGGCGGTACTATTTCCACAACGAATTCGTAAGTTGGTGTTGATGAGTACTTCTCATGGAGGGCCGAATCAAACGCCTATAAGCGTTGAGGCGTTTCAAGCATTTCAGAGCGATCCAAAGGCTTCTGTATTCGATAAGGTGAAGCAATTTTTAAGAATTAATTATACGCAACAATGGCTTGATGATCATCCTAAGCAGTTTGAAGTGAATGTACATGACTCAATTAAATACCGGCGTTCTGGTCGAGGAATTCTTAATCAAATGTCTGCGATTATGGGTTTTAATCTTGAGGAAGAAATCAAGGATATTGACCTGCCAACGTTGGTAGTGCATGGCTCGGGAGATCGGTTGTTGGATTTCAGTAATGGTAAAATGATTGCTGAAAAAATACCCAATGCTACATTGCAAACAATTGACGGTGCCGGTCATTTAGTGTGGATGGTTGATCGTGGCGTCAGCGCTGATGCAGTTAATCAGTTTTTATTGGCGTGACATAAAATAAATATTTTTAACTGCTAACAAAACCCTCACTGTCATTATTGTCAGTGGCGGTGTTTTTGCCGGATAACCCCTGTTTTACCCCATCGCCTAATTTCTACTAGATAACTCAGTCTGCATGTTGATGTAATCTTAAAAGGATGTTGTTCGAGTTTTTGGTTGGTTTCTAAATTAACAATTAATTTCATTTTTCTTTATCATTTTTCTCTATCTTTTCACGCCAGCGAAATATTTCTGCCGCTACTAATTCAAATTAATGAAATAGATGTGCGGGGAGGGTGACGCTATGCTGGTTGTGTGAGCAATTTTTCTAGTTGCAAATAGGTTAGGGTTTGTTCTGTTGCTGACAGTATTTCCAAGGCCGCTTTTAGGATAGACTTGATGCCTTTATAAAGTAGGCAGGATGGATCCTGACCAGAACAAGGAATAATGAATAATTTTAAGTCAGGTCATGAGATCAGAGCGATAATGAGCTAGATTCTCAAGCGCAGATAAAACCGTCATAGAGGTGTTGGATTAATGAGTAGTAGTTTATCGATATACCAAGACAGTGGTTGGGCGAGTAAAATCGGTGCGATCGCCACCGAAGAACAAGGAAGGATTCGTATAGATTTACCTTATATCGATATGAATTTAAACAGCGATGGTGGAGTAGTGCATGGTGGGATAATTTCTACCATACTTCATGATRTTGGAAAACTTCTAGCTTATCAATGCTTTAAGTCGGTGGACTCGGAAAAGATTGATTCCCTTGATAGTCAGATTAATTTTATTAAAGCCGCTAAAGGCGTTGATTTGATTGCCAGCGCTGAAATCATTCGGCAGACCAAATTTTTATTGTTTGTGCGTTCCGAAGCTAAAGATAGCGCCGGTGATACAGTGGCCGTGGGCAACTTCATTTATAGAGTTTGTGGTGATGAAGACGCCCGGGATTTGCATTGTGATGCGGTTAAGCATCGCTTTGGGGACGGGGTGATAGGGATGAACCCTTTAGGGGAGATGATGAACCCTTCGATTAAGAAGCGCCACCCCGGCCTTTCTATTTCAGCGATGGCGGAAGGTGAATGTATTTTTAAGATGGAAAACCTGGGTGAGGTGCAGGATGAGTTTGGCTATATCGCTCGAGGCGCAGAGCTATTGATTATGGATAATGCGGCAGTATTTGGCTCTTTTTCGGTGGTTCCCGACGCACGTAAAGCGGCAACAGTGGATTTAAAGGTGAGTTTCTGTGATCGGGCCCGAGACGAAGATGTATTAGCCTACGGCGTGAGCTTAAAGCACCGTGGAAATATTGTGAATAATCAGGTGTTTGTAGTGGGTGCTGATTCGGGTAAATTGATATCCATGGGAACAATGACTTTTTGGAGTTAGTAGTCCTCAAAAAGCCTGCAATCAGTGATGATCTTGAGTGAGCGGGGTCTAAGGATTCCGGTCTAGGAATTAAGGGCTAAGAGTGAGGGTTATTGCTGGGCGGCCTGTGGGGCAGAATCAACCGAATTTCTGCCCTTTCTTATTTGGGGTTTTTTAAAAGGACTAGTAAAGGGGTAGGGAGGCTAAACGTCAGGAATTTCCAATATGGTGTGTTTTTCTGGGTTTTCTAGCAACGGCTGGATTCGGTCAATGACAGATCTACGCTCGTTGGAATGGAGCCATTTATCCCAGTAGTATTCTGCCTTCCAGTCGGAAGTGACGATAAAGTGGCAGGGATCATGCTTATCTTGCAGCGAATATCCCTTAACGTAACCTGGAAATTTTGCTAATTCTTGCATGGTCTCTTGCATGTAGTTTAGGTAGGTAGTTTCTAAACTTTCAGCTACGAATCTTTCAATAATCACTTTGATCATTAATTGCTAATCTCCATGGCATCACGGGTGAATTCTTTGAAATGGGATGACGGGTTGTTTTGTTAAGTTTTATGAGCTTGGCTGGCTTTGGTTGGGCCGAGCCGAGCCGAATAGTAGCATAAAATGCATTACCGTTAAGTGACATTTTTAGAGCGCTTTGTAATGCTTGATAGGTTGGAGAATGCAGCGGGCTAAGGATAAAATAGTTTTGCGCTGTATCGTCTTTTTAGGGAGAATAGCGTTTTATGAGGGAGTGCTTGATGATGAAAGATGGCGACGCTAACAATGCGTCATACGAATTGGATACGCGTGGTTTATTGTGTCCCGAACCAGTAATGATGTTGCATAAAAAAATCAGGGAAGTGCCTGCTGGGGCATTGATTCGAGTATTGGCTACCGATCCTTCAACTACCCGAGATATTCCGAAGTTTTGTAATTTCCTCGGCCATGAACTGGTAAAGCACAGCCACTCCGCTGATGAATATATTTACGTCATTTGCAAAAAAAGCCAATCCACTTAAATAGCACGTCAACAGCGGTGAGTCGTGAGCTATTCCGCTCAGCTTTCAATAAGCATTGAAATCGCAGCTAAGGCTTCAGGGTCACGTTCTTTTATTTTATTCGCGATGCGGTGTTGGAAGTAGTATTTAAATTCTAGGCTATCTTCCACTGAGACAAGGCATTCGTCTCCCACTAAAACGGGCGTTTGATGATCTTTTGATTCATCTATAATCATGCCGTTAATGCTTCCATCCGCTTTAAGCTGCCAACTGACCAATTCAACCAATTGAAAGCTTTGGAATCCGTCGTTGGTTAATACCGCATGGGTGCCAATGCTATCTGGGATTTCTTGCGTCACATCGTCTGGAGATTCAGTCTGGTACTCGTAGTACTCAGAAGAGCTTTCTAGCTCAACAATTTTATGTTTAGGCGGCACGAAAAATATATCATCGATGCCTGGGTCGCGATAGCCTTCCCAGTGCCCGTTAAGAGGGTCGTCAATTTCCGTGCAAGGCACAATTTCATTTAGCCAGGGCACCATGCCCACCACTTCGCCATCTTCCCTGAGGGCCCAGCAGACTATTTTAAGGCTGTACAATTTATCTGGAGCTGAATCATTGGTGTAAAGCATTTCTAGACCATCTAATTCAGGCGCTAAACGAATGACTTTGTTTGTAGTTTCGTCGATGCATCGTCTTGAAAAGATATCCACCACTTTACCGTTGTTGGGTCGATTAATTCCTTCTGTGTGCATGAACCTACCCTCCGTCGTGCTAGTACTTAATGCTTTCTTTGATGCAATGGGGTTTGAAATATATCGAACCCTGGTTACATCGGGAAAGCCTTTCTAAATAAAGTTCTGAAACTTGACACTACTCAGTATAGATTGCTCAAACAACTATTTCTGGATAAACGTGGCAGGATTTACGACGATTGATTCTCTTAGATCAATTGGTGATAAGAGTGCACATACAAAGTACTTTGGAGCGGTTGAATTGAGCTCAGAAGAGGTCAAGAAAAACATTGAAAATATTTTAGAAACAGTGAAAAGCTTCGCAAAATTTGACAATATTTAATTCATCTATTCTGGCTGAGCAATAAGGACTAAGTCTAGATGAAGGATTAATAGTGTTGATTTAATACGATAGAACGATCTTGCCAGACATTGGAATGGTTTGTTTTTCTCTAAAGGACTGAATTGGTGGATGGTTTTGGATGTCGAATCGAAGGCTGAAAAAGATAACGGCCATGCATGCATAATATACTCACTTATTTTAATTAATTTCAGTCTTTAACTAAGGTTAAGATTTCCCGCTTTGTTGAGGTGTGCCGCGTTAAATATCCCGCGCATTGGATTTTTTTAGAGGGCTATTTATATTCTATTTTGATCATAAATATTTTGAACAAGCGCATAATATTTATTAGTCAAATTTTTATTAGACCGTTTTTGTTACGTACTGACTACGAATAATTTTAAGCAGTTGGTAATTTAGCAATAGCGCGGCGACACTCAGCCCTACTACAAGCCCTAACCAAAATCCTTGTGGTCCCATTGGGTCGGTAATCCAGGCTTTAATGCCGAGCGCAATACCAATGGGGAGGCCGATTAACCAGTAAGCGATGAGCGTGACAATCATCGGGATTCGAGTTTCTTTTAAACCTCTCAGTGCGCCTTGTGCAAAAACTTGCAGTGCGTCCGAGAATTGGAAAAGGATAGCAAATATTAATAACTCGCTGGCGAGTGTAATCACCGCTGGATTCTCATTGTACAATTTGGGGATTTGTTCTCTGAAGAAAAATATTAATAGGCTGTTAAAGCAAGCGATACCAAGGCATAAAATGAGACCGCTTTTTAGGTTAGCAATGAGCGCGCTGGGATTTYGTTCGCCGACGGCTTGCCCAACAGTAATAGTCACGGCAAAAGCCACACTCAACGGCAGCATGAATAGTAAAGAAGCGAAGTTAAGMGCGATTTGATGRCCCGCGACCACTTCAGAGCCGAGGCTGCTTATCAGTAATGAAATGACTGCAAAAATACTGACTTCGACAAAAATGGTAACGCCAATCGGAAGGCCTACCTGAAGCAARTTCGYAAGCACTTKCCAGTCGGGTGAGGGCAGACTTAATTTGAACCCGGTGGATCGATAGCTGGAATTTTGACTTACGTAGAGAGCCAGCATTAGAGACATCAGCGCCATTACAATCGCGGTGGCAACTCCACACCCTTCGCCTCCTAACGCGGGAGCACCTAATTTACCAAATATAAAGATCCAATTGAGTGGGATATTGCATAACAATCCGATAAAACTAATGATCATCACGGGTTTGGTAATGGAGAGGCCTTCGCTGAAAGCTCTAAGCGTCATGAATATTGCGATCGGGATAAAGCCCCAGGCGATTGAATGAAGATAGCCTAGGGTAAGGGTAGCAAGTTGCTGCTCAACGTCGATCAGTGTGAATACAAAATCGCAATGACGTAGAAAAAAGAAACCAATCAATCCGAGTATTAAGCCTAACCACAAGCCTTGTTTAGCAGTGTTTCCTGCGTCAAGTAGGGTGCCTGCTCCGCGGTACTGAGCGACGATAGGCGTGATGGCAACGAGTATGCCATTCATTAACAAATACACAGGGATCCAAAAGCTTGATCCGACTGAAACTGCCGCTAAATCCAATGCACTGGCTTGACCGGCCATTACTGCGTCAACAAAACCGTTGGCGGTTTGTGCAAGCTGCGCTACCATTATCGGCCCCGTCAGCCGCATTAAGCGGCGCAAGCTTGGGAGAAAAGCGGATTTGGCGGCGTGCTGAGGTGAATCTCCAGTCATGGTAAATTTGATACGGTTTAAGTGACTAATAATAGTGGCGGTCTAAATGGATCTTTATTCGAATACGTAATCGGTTATAAAATTCAATTCGGACATGGGCCTCCCAAAAGTGAATCCACCACCGGCTGGATGATGGATAGGGGGTAAAGTGAGTTTATACTTGGGTTTGCGTTAATCCTAATAATCGTTCAAATTAGTTTGAGTTAATGTCTGTTGATCAATAAGAATGTAACACTGTTAGTAAGAGGCTATTTCCCCCGTGCAAAATTGTAGTGACCTAATTGAAATCTTCAATGGTTTATTTTYACACTCTGAGCGTACCGAGTTGGTGATGGGCGGGGAAGAGCCTCTTTATAAACCCKGCGCAGGGCCTGTAGAGCGGAACCAAATTATCTTTACAGCGGATTATTTTTCTAGCGGCTTGCATGAAATTGCGCATTGGTGCGTGGCTGGGACGGAACGCAGGAAACAACTTGATTTTGGTTATTGGTATACCCCCGATGGCCGGACGGTTGAGCAACAACATAAGTTTGAACAAGCAGAGATTAAGCCTCAAGCATTGGAGTGGATTTTTTCAAAATCAGCGCAACGTAAGTTCCGTGTGAGTGCTGATAATCTCGAAAACAATTTAGGCGCTTCAAATGAGTTTAGACGGKCAATTTACTCACAAGCGAGCGTTTATCTACAGCAGGGGCTTCCCCTTCGAGCCGGACTTTTTAGCACCGCTTTAATTGATTTTTATCAAACTTCCCCGTTCAATAGCCAACACTTTCAACTTTCCGATATCTAGTTCAGCTTGCTCGCTTGAAATGTCAGTATCCGAACATAAAGATAAACCAATTATWAKMWTRAMYWYKTMTWWARTGSWKMWYYMKWWKRWAWWYRCTRTRASYSMYWYAGTTYNTGGTYAMWSRARMYRACYGAKSWWWKKSTKTRRWMTWYGTTRAWYWRKAMGNCNGGATTYWSNGGTGKNAANTNTTGGCTTKWKGCCGAAGCCCTGAATCTGCATCTGAATTAATGAATATGGCGGCAGACTACCAAGGTAGGTTGCACATTATTCCTCTCGATGTTTCCAATCAAGAGTCAATTACTCGCTTGGCTGCGCAATTAAAAGGCGAGAAAATTGATGTGTTTATTAATAATGCCGGCGTTTATTCGTCTTCGGGGAAATTGGACTCCAGCGCAATTGATGTCGAAGCTTGGCAACATAGTTTTGCGGTGAATAGCATCGCCCCCATCAAATTAGTAGAAGCCTTGCAGGAAAATATTTTAATGGGCTCGAAAAAAGCCATTGCTTTAATTACCAGTAAAATGGGTTCTATGGCAGACAATGGGTCAGGGGGTTCCTATTTATATCGATCAAGTAAAGCGGCTTTGAATGCGGTAGGGAAGAGCCTAGCGATTGATCTAGCAATTCAGAAAATTATGGTGGGGATTTACCATCCGGGTTGGGTGTTGACCGATATGGGAGGAGGCAACGCATTGATCTCTGCTCAGCAAAGCGTATCAGGAATGCGTCGACAAATTGATTCGCTAAACCCAGAAACCAGTGGCCAATTTGTGAGTTACGATGGGCAATCGATTCCTTGGTAAAATCGACGTGGGGTCTTAGCGATTTCATAAGGTTGAGCTTATTTTGTTTGATTGCCAGCTTAACTATTGATGCGCAAGCTGAGTGGCAGAGTGCGCGTCAAAACATCATGGGCACTGTAGTGGATGTGGAGGTGTGGCATGAAGAGTCCTCRATKGCATTGCATGCKATYGAAACYGTRCTRGAKGAAATGCRYCGTATTGATCRGCATTTTAGTCCTTATAAAAGYGACTCYAAACTAAGTTATATAAATCAGCACGCAGCGCGTAAAGACGTACCATTGGATGCCGAGACATTTTTTATTATTTCAAAAGCCCAACAGATTTCCATTCTGACCGAGGGAGCATTCGATATAACATTTGCC
This sequence comes from Moraxellaceae bacterium, assembly GCA_002401525.1. Lineage (GTDB taxonomy): Bacteria > Pseudomonadota > Gammaproteobacteria > Pseudomonadales > UBA3067. The sequence continues at coordinate 17,847 of NVTH01000017.1, forward strand.
AGTGTAGGTTTTTTTTATGACTTTAGACATCAAATTAAACCGACTCTTAAACAAAGGCAGCGAAGTTTGTCGGCGATAGATTATCGGCACATTCAATTGCAAGACGACCTAAAGTCCGTTCGGTTTTTAAATYCAGCGGTAAAAATTGATCTTGGCGGCATTGCCAAAGGCTATGCCTGTGATCGAGCAGNTTTACTATTGAAACAGCTGGGAATAAAACACGCAATGGTCTCGGCTGGTGGCGATTCAAAGCTGTTGGGGGATCGATTGGGTCGACCGTGGATGATTGGAATTAAAAACCCAAGGGGTGAAAATGTTATTTTATCCATTCCTATTGAAGACGTAGCGATTTCTACTTCAGGTGATTATGAACGCTTCTTTGATGACAGTGGGGTTCGCTACCATCACATCATTGATCCTAGCAGTGGGGATTCAGCAAGGGGTTTACGCAGTGTCACGATTATTGCCAATGATGGCGTGGTGAGTGATGGCTTATCAACCGGGGTTTTTGTGCTTGGTTTAGAGGCGGGTTTGGCWTTGATTAATCGGCTTGAAGGCGTGTCGGCGATATTAATCGATTCCGTAGGGAGGTTGCATTATTCAGAGGATTTGGAAGGGCTCTAAATTCTCGCACTGACATAAACTTCGCACCGGCATTTTGTAGTGACAAGGTTTAGGTTTATTCGAGTTATGGGTTCCCGCCTTCGCGGGAATGGTGACTGTGTGGAGGGAATGGTGACTGATTGGCGAGAATGATTTAATCGCCTCTCTTAAGAAGGAATAAAGTCCATATAGAATGTATCGTCCCAGGTCTCTACTTGATTCGAACCAAAATTAAACATGCGTATTTTGGCGATTATTTTTCTGTTGAGCACTTCGTCTTCAAGTTCGCTAGAAACTATCTCACAGAGGGATATTTGACCGTCAGGCTCTACTACGATATGGAATACAACGGTGCCTTCGAGTCCTGGGTCTTTACGTAATGCTCGATTATACAAGGCGTAAATAGAGCTTTTATTTCGGTCAAATACACGCTGTATTTCTTCTCGGGTGCGTTTGCCGTGCTGGCTACTGTGTTCGCTAGCGGACGCTTCTATATTCGCTATTGAGCTTTCGACAATGGTGGTCTCTTGGGCAATCAATTCGCTGGAGACACTGGCAACGGTCTGGCTAGCTCTGCCTACGCTGACGCCGCTACTTTTACTACTGGTGCGGCTGGTAATCAACGAGCGATCTGTTTTAGCCGCTTTTCCTCCGCCTTTATTGAGCCTTTTCGACGCATTTGGAAGCGGTTTAAATTCGCTAAGCTCTGACAAAATAGAACTAAATTCAGAGATGTGTTTCTTTGCTACTTTTCGAGCGGCCTTCTCCGTATTGGTGAGAGGCTTCTTTTTAGCGATCGGTTTAACCTTAGGTTTGGGTTTTGGTTTTTCCTCTATTTTAGGCTTTTCTACTGGCTTGGGATCTTCCAGCTTCTCTTTAATTTTGGGCGGGGGAGGAGGAGGTGGTGGAATGAGCTTTTTATCTTTAATAAATTTAGCTAGCCGAGGAGGGATGGTTTCTGCTTGGCCGCGTGTTTTTTCGGGAACGTCAACGACAAAAGTCAATAGACAGAAAGCGATGGTCAAAAAAAGTGCAATAATTAAAATGAGTTTAAATCGTTTTTCTTGCTGGGGGTCGGTTTCCCAAGGCAAGCGAGGTGCTACAGAATAAGCGGCGTTAATCATGCTGGGTCATCTCCCGCTTTACGTCTTACCGCGAGCGAAATTTGACTGAAATTCGACTGGCTACAGGTAAGCATTATTTTTTTAAGCAGTTGATAGGGGATGTTTTTATCACCCATGATGGTGATCGGTCGGCCGATGTCAGCTGTGGCATCCGCGCTAGGGCGTTGTTTTGATGCGCGATAATCAAGTTCTTTTTTTAATGCAATGATAATGTTTTCTTTGGAGTCTAAAGCTTCTTTAGCGCTAACAATGACTCTACCTTGCACTAATATTTCGTTGTCATTGACCATCAGAACAAGATTGTCTTTGGGTAATTGCTCTGATGAAGAGGTGGGTAAAGCAATCGTTTTCGATTTAGGCAATTGTTGGGTGTCACTGGAATTCACCAATAAGAAAAACACTAAAATGGTAAATATATCCATTAGTGACACTAAGCTAATGGTAGCCTTGCTTGCGTTACGTTTGTGGTGGCGGCCCATGCGTTGTGTTCGGCGGGAGGATTTCATTACTGGGCTCCTCCATTGACTTGCTCTGCTGAGTTAACCCGAAGCGATGCAAGTGCTGCATTAATGTCTGAGTTGGTTTCTACACTGGCAGTAGTGGAGGCTAATTGAGTAGCACTACCGATAGCGATGTCTGGAAATAGTTCGGTTTTAATAAATTGCCCGTTGATTAACGTATTTTGCAGCCGAACATTGTCCATGGCTTGGATGAGCACATCGTATTCGACATGATCTTCCAGAAGCAATGATATTTCTGTGATTTCTGGAAATTGTTGCTTTATTTTTTTAAGGAATTTATGCGCTTCTGCGAAATCATGCTGGTTGCCGGTTTTTTTAAGCACTTTAAGAGTGCCGGAGTTTCGGTCTCCAATTTCTAGCTGAGTGTCGCGGATGGTCAGTTCAAGCACTAATTTTTGCTTGTCGTCTTGAGAAGGTGTGTTTTGATCTCCGGAGGGAAGGTTTAATTCCAATACTGAAACCTGGGAAAACACAGCTGTTATCAAAAGGAACGGAATGAGTACCACCATCAAATTTAAAAATGCAGTGATATTTATTTCCGCTTCAGTGTCTTTCTGCCTTTGGCGCCGTCGCATGGTAATTCCTGGCTAAAAGTTAAAGTAAAAAATTAAACTTTTGAGTTCGCTTCACGATTGGCTTCTGCCTTGTTTTGGGCTTGTCTGAAAATATTAATGAATTTAACCGACGCCATTTCCATGCTGTCTACAAGTTGGCTGGTTTTAGATTGCAGGTAAGTAAAAAATAGCAATAATGGGATTGCTGCGATGAGGCCGAAAGCAGTGGTGTTCATGGCCACCGATATACTGGCTGAAAGTAGGTCGGCTTTTTGTGCTGGGTCGGCGCTGGCTACTGCTGTAAAGGCGCTAATTAATCCAAAGATGGTGCCGAGAAGACCTAACAGGGTGGCTATATTCGCCAAAGTGGCTAGATAGGGCGTGCGTTTTTCTAACGCTGGTAGTACTTCCATTAAACCTTCTTCCATTGCCAATTCGATTTCATCGTGGCGTCGGGCGTAGGTGGAGCGACTCAGTCCGTAGACAAGTATGCGAGCGATCGCCGCATCTGAGGATTTCGCAACTTCCATGGCTTGTTTAAATTTGCCTTGGCTTAACATCGGGAATAGTTCATTCCAGATTTTTCTGTTTTTCGATCGAATTGATGTCAGGTAAATTGTTCGTTCCAGGGCGATGGCGAGCCCAAATGCGAACACCACCAAAATGATGTACATGAAATTGCCGCCATTTTGAATAAAGCCAACTGCTTGTGTAATGAAGTCTACATTTTCTGTTGCTGCAGTAGAGAGCGTATGGGTTGGCATTGAATTAAGTCTCCTAACAATATTGCTAGCTAAATTTCTGGGGCAGCCCTGAATGCTCGAAGATTAGAGCGGCCCTTAGGTAATAAGAAATTGGGTTTTTATATGCCGGATAATCGGCCTATCAAGCGATATAACGGGCTATTTAATAGGCCTAGTACCGACTAGGTTTAGTTGCTCGAAGTATATAGGAAGTGGGCGGGGCCCGGGTATGAATAAGTTGGTAAAATGTTAAAGTTTTTTGTCGGAAGTCGAAACTTTTGCAAAATAATTAGCTCTGCGGTTACTCACGGCGTCACGTTGTTGACCTTTTTTCTAGAAGCCGCTTGGTGTTGGTAAAAATAGTTGATTTCCCGGCGCAGTGATTTGCGTTGAATCGGTCCTAAAGTGTCAATGGAGGGGATTTCAATGTGAATCATATTCAGGTTCTTTGGGGACTTCCAGGGCACCAAATTAAGGACGGTGGGGGACTCTTTGTCCCCTATGATTGAGATGCCTTGCATTTCAGCATGGATCTTTTTGCGCGCCTCAGTGGCTTCAGCTCCAACATTTGAAGTGATGGAGATCAATAGAAAAAACAACAAGCTACGCAATATCGAAAGCGGCTTGTCGGTGGCGTTTGAGGGGACCCATCGTTGAGTTTTTATCGCCATATGGAGGCTCTCCCGGTGGCTTTTTCTTGCTTCAATTGAGGCTCAGGCTCGGGCTCTAATTGCAGTGAAAAATCATCACTAAATACGCTCTCTTCTGCCGCTTCACTGGATTTGCTTGGGGCGGATGTTTTGGGTGATTCAGCCGGTTTAGGTGGCTGAGCAGGCGTGGTAGCAAGCTTGGGCGCAGGAGCAGCGGGCTGGAGTATTATATTTGTGGGCGTTTTTGTGGGTGTGGTTGTAGGTGTAGGTGCGATTGTTGCGGTGGGCGTCATTGTTTTATTGGGTGTAGTTATTTTGTTGGGCGTAGTTGCTTTAGTGGTCGCAGTTGTTTTATCAGTTGTCGTAGTTTTATCGAAATTAGTTGTTTTAGCTGTCACAGGTTTTGACACATTTGTTTTACTTTCGGAAGTGCTTGATTTAGGTTTCTTCGCCTGAGATGTCGAGTCTAACTTTTTCTCAACAGGGGATTCTTGAGCCAGTTCCGGTTCAGCGAATTCCTGTGTTGGCAGCTTAGGCTGTCGACGTTCTAAATCTTTAATCCAGCCCTTCACTATTCTTTCAGGTTCAGCTTGAAGAGATTGGTAGAGGCGAAAGTATTTTAAGGCCGCGGCAAGATCTCGCAAATAAAGTTCTTCGAGAATTGCCAAGTTATAAATTGCTATTTGGTAGCTGGCGTCAATATCGAGTGCATTGAGGTAGGCTGCTTGGGCTCGCTGAAATTGCCCTAAAGTTCGAAAACACAAACCTAATTGGTTGTAGGCATACTGACTTTTGGGGTTGAGTTGCAGCGTTTTTTGTAAAACCGATACTGCTTGCTCGCATTGGTTTTGCTGAGCAAGAATGATTCCTTCATTTAACCACGGTCCAGAAAGCGTGGGGTACTGCAATTGTAGTCCACGCAGTATTTGTAATGCTAAAGGGTAATTTTGTTGCTCCATCGCTTGCGCTGCTTTTGCAAACTTTCTCTGTGCTTCTTCTGCCGCGACGGGTTGCGCTGTTTCTACCACTTGCTGATCGCCTTGATTGAGTATGTTTTTGATGGAAGCACAACCCGATAATGACAAGCCAACAATGAGTGCGACGAAGCCTAAGAAGTTTAGGTGTTTGAAAGGGGATGGTTGAGGCTGACTAGAGTATTTCATTTACAAATTGCTCCGATTTTTCATCTTTTTTGTATCGAGCAGGCAACAGTTCCCTTAATGAGGTGAAACTTTTTCTGACCCATTCGTCATAAATTAATTGTAAAACTAATTCGGTATTACTTTCGTGTATTTCAATGGCTTGATCTTCTATAGGCAGCGCTTGCTCTTCCAGTAGGATTTCGTATTGTTCCAATTCGATATCATTCAGCGCGCTTGGCCTTTCGCTGGCGATCAATTCTACCGCTAATTGACGGTAGATTTCACCCATTCGAAAGGTGGAGGCTGTTGTGAAGTCGGCGACGCCAATTTCCAATACCAGTCGATAGGCCTCGAGCGTTTGTTTCATTAGGCGCTGTTTGGCTTTTAAGGATTTTTTCAACGGCAAAGTGAGCTGAACGGCCAAAAAGGATTTATAGACCGGATCTGCCAGGGTGAAGGTGGCCCAGGCTGCCAAATAGAGGGTTCGATCGGTGTTTTTATCGCCTTGAGTTAGATAATTTTTCTGCAATTTACTGAGCCAGAAGTTTCTTTTTAAGGTGTCATTAAGCGCTCCATAGAGATTGACCAGCCGGAATTGCGCTTCGGCTCGTTGTTCTAAGGGTTGCTCAAAGCCCCAAATATATTTTTTATAGACTCGGATCGCCTGTTCGGTTTGTTGGGCTTTATCACGCAGTTCAGCGGCATGCCAAAGTGTCTGCCTTGAAAGCTCGATGTCGGTGTCTTGATAACGATTGGAAATGGTTTCCATTTCAATGGCGGCGAGTGCCCATTGCTGAGTACTTTCGTAGGCAAGTGCTAATTTGTCTGGAATGGTATCGACTAATTTATTGTCAGAATAAAGGCTACGGAATCGAGTCAGAACCTCGATTGCTTGGGGCCATCGGTTTTCTTCTAAATACAAATTGGCGGCATCAAACTCCGCATTGGGTCTGATTTTAGAGTTTGGAAAGACTTGGCCAACCCGTAAAAACTGCTCGGCCGCTAAAAGCTTAAGGTTATTATCGCGTAATATTTCGCCTTGTTTATAGATCGAGGTGACTTGCTGCTCCAAAAACCGAAGCCGTTGATTAGCACTGAAGCCTTGGAAGTCGAGTAATGTTTTATAGGCCCGTTCGGCTCGGGCGTAATGGGTCAGGTCAAATTCTCCGTCGGCGATAGTGAGCCAGGCTTTTTTCTGCAAGGACACGGTGGGTGCCGGGTTGAGCACCACAATCCAGCGGCTTGTTTCCACTGCGCCTGCAAGGTCTTTTATAAATAGTTGGTCAATCCTAGCCGCGTCTAGAATTTGGGGCACTCGTTGATCAAAGCTATATCTTTCTGAAAACATTAACCCATGGCGAATTTTTTTCTTAATCCAGTCTTCTCGAGTAGGGGTTGTTGTAGGGATTGTTGTAGGGATTGTTGTCGAGCCAGCCAGTGAATCTTCCGACGAAGTTTGCTTAGCTTCCTTCGGCAGGGCGCTGAGTAATTTTTGATACGCCACTAATGCGAAATAACTGGCATCTGCATTGGCCTGTGAAACTCCACTGTAGTCATTGGCCGTGTGATTGAATTCAATAATGGCTTCGGCGTATTTCCGGCCCGAAAATAGGCTTTCTGCAAGCAGAAGGTTTATTTGTCTCGCGTCGTCGTCTTGGATGAAGGTGGCTAACAGTTGTTGATACCAATTAGCAGCGATTAAATAGCCTGCTGGATAAGTGCTTTTTTGTGCAAGCGCATGATAGTGGGATGCGATGTCCCAAAGGTGTTTTTTAAGCTCGGGTTTAAGCGCTTTTAGAGTTTGTTTTTCGATGTCGTTGTAAGGGCTTTGAGCCTGCGCTATTTGATGGTACACCTGCCAAAACTCACTTTGTGCGCCAAATTGTGTAACGTAATCTTCTTTGGCTGGAAGTATTAGGCTAGGAAATCCACCTTTTGTATAGGCTGCAATAATGGATGATTGAAAGCTGGGTGCTAGAGCGTGTAAAGGGTGCACCGAGATAAATGTTTGGTAAGAATCAGCGGCGTCTTTATAACGTTCTTGGTGTAAATAGAGATCACTTAATGCTGCGTAAATTTCGGACTCGTAATTTCTGCCGCCCATCTTTTCAAACTTGGCTTGCAACGATTTGGGGCCGTCCAAGTGTGAGTAAGTTAAGCTAATCACTCGCTGGGTATCGCTTAATAATTTTCGAGCCGATTTTTTAACGCCATGTTGAGCGGCTTCTTCCATTAGATAATCTAACAATTCGAAAAAGGCGTCCCCGGCTTGATGATATTCGCTGAGCTTAAACAAACTCCAACCGTATTTGTAGATTGCTTGTTGGTAAAAGCGTTGGTTATTTCTGCGAGACAATATTTGATGGTAGGCATCGGCGGCTGGATGGAAATCGCCATCGCTGAATAATATTTCACCGCGTCGAAATTGAGCCTCCTGGTAATAAGTACTTTCTGGGTGCTCCAACACCAATCTATTGAGCATTTCGAGAGAGCGTTCGATTTCTCCCATAAGGTCGTAGACTTTAGCCAGTAGGTAATAGGTTTCTGCTCGCTTGCTTCCTTCAACCCCCGATTGTAGAAAACTTTCATAGAGTGTGATGGCATTTTCATAGCCGATGTCGAGGTATTGGTTTTGGTATTCATCAATCTTAATCAAGGTGCCACTAGTGGCGGCTCCATCGATGGCGGTTTGATCCGTGTCAGTGATTATATCTTCGATGCCCTCGTTTTCTGCTGCCATCATTGTTAGGTCAGCCATGCGTCTTAGAACGCGCTGCCTCGCTTCGGGGTCATCCGAGTGCTTTAATATTTGCTGATAACTTTTGAGGGACTGTTCAACGGGGACTTGAGGCAAGGGGGCGACGGATATTTTTATTTCTTGTTGTTCAGTTTCACCGACAGTAGGACCTTCTATGCTGCCAGCATTGCTACCAATATTATGCTCCATGTTAATTGCTTGATTCGTCTTCGACGGCCAAAGCTGGCAGCCGCTAAGTAGAACCATCGCGGTTAGGGTGAGTACTCTTAGTGTCCAAGTGATCGGCTTAGGAGTAATTTTCAGAGAGTGTCGTGTTAGAAAAATCACTGCGCACTATTTCCTTCTACTGATGCTTTATCTTGCAATCGCGCGATGGCGAGTTGCGCATTGGCGAGTAAATTTCCAACGTGGGTCAAGCGCTGTTCAAGCAAACTTTCGGCAATGGTTTGTAAATAACGTTGCTGACGCTCTTGGACTAAGCGGGTTTTTTGCTCTATTTCCAAGTTTCGTATTTCAATTTCGTTAATGCGCTGCTCGTATCCACTAAATCGGTCCGCCGCGAAATGTTCGGCCTTCAACAAGTGGCGTTGCTTTTGTTCCAATTGGTATAAAGCCACTGTGGTTTGCTTTAACTGCTTCAATAATTTCCATTCCCGGTCACTGGCTTGTTCATTGATGTCCCAGAGTAGGGCCCCTTTAGCGAGTCTCAGTTTGGCTTTTGAGGCGAGAAATTTTTCGCTGTCGGGCAATTGAGCGAGCGTATTTTCAGCCGAACCAATGCGCTGTAGGAGTTCTCTTTCTTGATTGTTTGCGAGAGAGGTTAAATTATTATTGATGATTATTTGATGGAAACGTTGTTCATAGCGAGCGAGTTGGTGTTGTTTGTTTTCTAGCGCCACTTGGTCGAGCTGACGTTGCACTTTGGGCATCATTTGATTATGGCGTAGCTGATGATTGGTAAGCATGTCGCGAAATACCGGCATTTGTTTTTGCCATTCAGCCAAATGGAGATTAAGCGATTCTAAAAACCAATATTGTTGGAATCCTTGATCGAATTCTTGAGAGGCAAATAGCCGAAATAAAAGGCTGGCTTCCGGGCCGTGAAGTGGAATTTCAGTGCTTTGATAATCCAAAGGTGTGTGATGCTGCTGCACGACTTCAGTGTTGGGTTGTAATTGCGCAATCCAATTGTTGTGTTGGATATAGCTTAATGTATTCTCAATATGGATAATTTCATTTTGATAGCTATCTCGAGCAAACTGGTAGCTTTCATAAGCATTGCTCCAGGCTTGTAAGTTTTCAAAGGTACGAGGCACCATGAGCAGCGCTTGTTGGGTGGTGGATGAACCAGGGTCTAATTTTGAAAGAGTGACCCAGGGCGCTAGGGCTTGTTTAGTGTGTGTTCGAGTGAGATTGGCCCAGCCTAGGCCTAATAATGCTTGATCGGCAAAAGGGCCATGTAGTCGAACTTTTTTAAATGCGATGGAGGCCAGGTAAGGTTCTTCATGATGTAAATGATAGTGGCCTAAAGCAATAGCGGCTTTGTCTCGTATCGCATCCTCTTCTTTAGTATTGACCGGCTGGGAAATTAAAGTTTGAAAACGTAACAGGGCTAAGTGGGGTTGGTTGAGCCGTAAATGAGCGATGGCGCTGTTATAACTGGCGTAGCGTTGTTTGATAGGGTCGTTTTTGATGGCATCAAAGTAATCAATTGCATGGGCATAAAATTCTTGCTGAAGCGAAATATTTCCCAGGGACTCATTTTTTTGATTCAGAATACTTTCAACCGGTTCTTTTATCTTCAGCCTTAAGATTTCTTTAGCGTTGTCTAATTTGCCTTGTTCAATATAAATTTCGGCTAGCTTTAGCCAGGCGTTGTTTTGAGTTTCTTGGTCGACTGATTTTTCGATTAATATCTTAAAAATTATTTCGGCTTGATTCACTAAACCGTAAGATAAATACAATGACCCCAGTAATAAATCGGCATGAGGTTTGTGGTGTTTAAAGCCACCACGTTCTCGCTCAACCAGTATTTTAGTGATGCTGGTCATGTAATGTTGTTGGTAGTAATCAAATAATAGTTCGCCATAGGGCAAATCTTTTACCTGATGCGCCTCGTCAATGCGTGGGATTAGATTTTCCACATCGGATGGCGAACTGAAATATTGCCAAACCTTCCACCATTGATTGGGTTGTTCCGCTAATGCGTGGCAGGACCAGGTCAAAAGAATCAGGGCACACACTAACCCGGGGCGCTTTCTGTTGCCTTTTACGTCGTGATTTAAGCTGGCGATGAGGGAAGGTTTGATTGCCTTAAGCCCGTTAGTAAGCTGGATGGTGTTGGCCCTTTTTCTGTGTGGTTGGGTTGTTAATGGGGTGTTGTTGGGTTGTGATCGGATTACGAGTCTTCAATAGTGAAGCGTCGAGTGATTGTTATTGCCATACTTTAAAGTTGAAATCGGGTTGTAGGTTATTGGGATTGGCTTCGATTTTCAGTTCGATGTATTGGGCGGCGGTACTTTTTTCGAAATCCAGTTTTGCTGCTCTTTTATAGTCCCGCCCTTTAGGACCGATGCCCGATAGTACGATTACTAATTCATGACTGCCATTTGAAACGTTGCCTGTATAAAGCCGTTGTACCGCACCTCGAGTCAGTGCGGCGATTTCTTTTTCTGTATAAAGTGAGTTAGCTACTATATCTAAGAGCTTTGATACCTCTGAACGTGAGAGTGCAAGAATGATTGAGGAAGGCTTACCTTTACCAGCCTATGAGTTGGTATTAAAAGCATCTCATACCTTTAATTTATTAGATGCGCGTAAGGCGATTTCGGTGACGGAACGTCAACGTTATATCTTGCGGGTACGTACCTTAGCGCGTGCAGTGGCACAAGCTTATTATGACCGTCGAGAATCTTTAGGCTTTCCGATGTTAGCTGATAACTCGGAGGCACAGTCATGAGTGATGTTAGAGATTTATTGATTGAGCTGGGCACGGAAGAGTTGCCCCCTAAAGCGCTCAAAAAACTAATGCAAGCCTTTGAGGCAGGCATTGAACAAGGTTTAACCAAAGCCAAACTTAACTTTAGTGCGATTAAATCTTATGCCGCGCCAAGACGTTTAGCTGTGGTAGTGAATGATGTAGACGTGTGTCAGCAGGATCGACTGGTT
>NVTH01000018.1 GCA_002401525.1 Moraxellaceae bacterium
TCACTGACCGCTCGAGTTAATGCCAAATCAAAACCAATTTTAGTGCCGTCACGATCCATGCTGGTTAACAGGATTTCCCCTGCCCCCATCGCCACCATTTTTTGAGCCCACTGCACCGCGTCCAGCCCGGTGCCCTTGCGACCGCCGTGGGTAAATATCTCCCACTTTGGCTCGTTGCCAGTGGCCACTTGTTTAGCATCAATAGCCACCACGATGCATTGCGATCCGAATTTCTCCGCAGCCTGGCGAACAAACTCCGGTTCGAATACGGCGGCGGTATTGATAGCAATTTTATCCGCGCCGGCATTTAACATATTGCGCACGTCTTCTACTTTGCGAATTCCGCCACCGACGGTCAAGGGGATAAACACCTGGCTGGCAATTTGCTCCACCATTTTCACCGTCGTGTCTCGGCCTTCATGACTGGCGGTAATATCCAAAAAAGTAATTTCGTCCGCGCCTTGTTCATCGTAACGCTTGGCGATTTCCACAGGGTTGCCCGCGTCACGAATATCAACAAATTGCACGCCTTTAACGACACGGCCTTTATCCACATCCAAACAAGGAATAATTCTTTTTGCCAAGCCCATAATTAACCTTGCGCTGCTATTAATTGATCCGCCAACTGTTGAGCCTGGGAAAGATCTAGGGTCTTCTCATAAATTGCACGCCCAGTAATCGCACCCAACAAACGAGGATTGTCTACTGCGCAAAGCTTTTTAATGTCTTCAATATCGGTGACCCCACCGGAAGCGATAATGGGAATATTCACCGCTTGAGCCAATCGTTGGGTGGCTTCGACATTCACCCCTTGCATCATGCCATCGCGATTAATATCGGTGTAAACAATGGCACTGACACCATCATTTTGAAACTTTTGCGCCAGATCAATCACATCAATCTCAGACACTTCGGCCCAACCGTCGGTGGCTACCTTACCGTCTTTGGCGTCAAGTCCAACAATAATATGCCCTGCAAATTGCTTGCACGCCTGCGCAACAAAATCGGGATCCTTCACCGCCTGAGTGCCAATAATCGCATAGCTCACGCCCGCGTCTAAATAAGCTTCAATGGTTTCAAGGTTTCGAATCCCACCGCCGATTTGAATAGGAATATCTCGATGCGCCTGCGCAATTTGTTTAATCACTTCGCCATTCACCGGCCTGCCTTCAAATGCGCCGTTTAAATCCACTAGATGTAAACGACGGCCGCCCGCCTCAATCCACTGGCTTGCCATGGCCACGGCATCATCGCCATAGACTGTATTATCTTCCATTCGGCCTTGTTTGAGTCGAACACATTTACCATCTTTCAAATCAATCGCAGGAATAACGATCATTAAATTTCCACCTTCTTAACAAGCACTAAATAACTTAAAAAACTAAACCCCAACGCCATCCCACTGAACAAAATTCTTTAATAGCTGTAAACCATGCTGCTGGCTTTTTTCCGGATGAAATTGCACCGCCATTATATTTTGTTTGGCGATACTGGAAACAAAACAGTTGCCATACTCTGTTTCACCCGCACACAATTCAGTTTGATCGAGCTCAACATAATAACTGTGAACAAAATAAAATCGCGCTAGGTCAGGAATGTTATGCCAAACCGGATGATCCATTTTTTGCGCCACCTGATTCCACCCCATGTGCGGCACTTTTAATCTCTGCAGCGAACCATCTCGATCCTCGCCCATCAAATCAGCCCCGAAAAACCTTACCTGGCCAGGCAATATGGAAAGGCATTCAACCCCACCATTCTCTTCACTGGAATTCATCAGGCACTGCATACCAACGCACACCGCCAAAAGCGGTCGAGTATTCGCAACTTCTTCAATCACTTTATCTAGTTCAAGGCGACGAATTTCAGCCATGCAATCCCGTATCGCCCCAACCCCCGGAAACACCACACGATCCGCACTTAAAATTTTCTCTTTATCGTGGGTGACAATCACTCGGTCATTGGGCGCCACATGCTCCAACGCCTTGGCAGCAGAGTGGAGATTGCCCATGCCATAATCAATCACTGCAATCGTTTTAGAATTCATTACAACCTTATGTACTTAACTGTTGGTACTTAACCAGATGTACTTAACCAGATGTACTTAACTACAGCTACGTAACTACAACTACGTAACTACAGCTACGTAAAACGTGAGTAAACCCGCACAGAGCCGAATAGGCTGCGGATTAGAGGGTTAAGAAAAACTAGAGGGAACCTTTAGTAGAGGGAGTCTGCCCTGCCATTCGCTCGTCCACTTCAACCGCAGCTCGAAGCGCYCGACCAAACGCCTTAAACACCGTCTCGATTTGATGGTGAGCGTTGGTGCCGCGTAAATTATCAATGTGYAAAGTCACTAAAGCGTGATTCACAAAACCCTGAAAAAACTCTCGAAATAATTGCACATCAAAACGCCCTAAGGATTGGCGTGTAAAATCGATGTGATACTCCAAACCAGGCCGACCGGATAAATCCAACACCACTCGAGACAGTGCTTCGTCTAACGGCACATAGGCATGTCCGTATCGYTGCAAGCCTTTTTTATCCCCTACMGCTTGMGCAAATGCTTGCCCCAAGGTAATGCCCACATCTTCTACTGTGTGGTGGTCGTCAATCTCTAAATCACCTTTAGCAGTAATTTCTATATCAAAGCAACCGTGACGGGCGATTTGGTTGATCATATGCTCTAGAAACGGCACCCCGGTATCCAGCTTACATAATCCCGTGCCATCAAGATTCAAAGCCACTGAAATCTGTGTTTCCAGGGTATCTCGTACCACCAAAGCCTTTCGCTCTGTCATCAAGTTCTCCAATAAGTGCGCTGTTGGCGTTCATACATCGATGCTCAACAGCTGATATTCAAAATCAAGCCGCCTATTATAGTCATCCGCTGGCCCTTGCTCCAGCCCGACGGTACATCTGACTCCATTAGTCACCTATCTAGCTGATTTAAAGGAGTATATTGCCTAAAATTCTCAGTATTAAAGGGCCCTATAGGTCACCCGACCATCCCTCCAAAGCGTGTACCGGTAATTCCAAGCCAAATTAACGCGATTACACCGAAAGAAAACCGAAAGAAAACCAAAAAACAGCAGGCATCCGTCCGGGCATCAAAAATCCATTCGGTTCCTAGATTTCCTTGAACGAACTAACCAATCGAGACATTGGAGCCCACAAACACCCATGCCCCATGTCTCATGACCAATAGCCAATGACCAAACGCCAAAGACTCAAGACCCGATCGAACCTGATGCGCAGGCAAGGCGCCGCTAATGCGGGGGATATCGAACCCTGGTTGCAGACCTACACCATTCCTTCTATCTCGAACGCCCATATCCAAGATCAACTTTAACCCCTGATACTGATCTCAAATACCCACCTGCAGTCAAAGCCATTCCCCTCATTAAAAAATTCCACCCTCCAGCCGAGAGCACGTCAATTTGGGTCAAATAAACAGACGAATAAATAATTAATAATTAAATTTTTTTTCGGAACTTTTTCGTAATGGTCAAAAACCAAACCATGAAAACTCAATTCAGGCCATTTATCTCCCACACAGAGACACTGAATATATACGCCCTGTAAGCGTTCGCTAACAACATACTGTAGAGGATACAAACGACTAGGCAGTCCGCCCTCTTCTAATATTAGAATCGAGGGCACCAGCGACCAAACTATGTGAACTGCCGCTCATAAAAAAAACAGCGCCACTAATTATTACAAGAAAATTAAAAGCTTTTACAAACACGAAATTATTATTAGAATCGGCCAAACGATTAATTGGAGGAAATTGTTTTAACAGAACATACCCATAACTCATGGGTAGATAGGCACAACAATAAAATAGCCTACTGTAAAAATTATAGGTCACTAAGAAACCAACCATAATCCTGCTAAAAAGCATCCTAATAACCGCTCCAAGCAGAGCCTCAATCTATAATTTTTTAACATCGGAAGCAGTCAGAGGGAACCATCACTGTAACTTATGTTGTTATAAACATTATTGCGCCGGCCATATAAAAAGATAAATAAAAACAACGGAGTACCGCATGAAAAAAATAACGGGGAAGTGCTTTAAAGCATGCCAATTCTTGCTTATATTAATCCCGTCGGTGTTTGCACTCACTGCGCATGCCGCCCCTAAATACACTGCAATCGATTGGGAACTGCCCGCCACTCGTTTTTCCGACCTAGGTCTAAGTCCCGAAAAAGTCGCTGACCTTGCCCAAGGAGGCCAGTTTGTCATTGTCGCCAATCCCAAAGATTTCACCTTTTGGAATGCCCGGCAAAAAAAGATGCAAGATTTCAAACAAAAAAGAATCGTTTACGCCGCCATGGTTATTAACGCACCAATGGCAGAAATCCAAGACATGGTATGGGATCTAGGCGCGCAAGATAAATTTACTCGGTGGTTAAAAGATACCGAAAACCTTAGCACCGACGGCAATGTCCGCATCGCCTCCTATGAGCAAGAAATTAAAGTGCCGCTCATAAAAATTGCCAGCGACTTTATTGTTCAACTGAACAAATACGACGACGGTGATATTGGCATGGTCCTCATCGATGAAGGCGATATAGAGTCCATGTTTCAATATTGGGAATTCTTTCCTTTAGGCGACAATAAAACCCTCACCGTACTCACCAGCTGGCAGGATACCGACAGCGCTTCATTTATGTATTCAATCATTCTTGAAGCAGAGCCTGTCATTGGTAGCGTGTTTCCAATATTGGCGACCTACCAAAGACTAAGACAGTTCCAACAAGAAGCAGCCAAACGCCATCCAGAACTTGTCTCTGAACGGGAAGAAAAGATGTACGATATTCGTTCGGTCAATGGATTCATTACAGACAATAAATCCCTGGATACTAGCGAGTTAAAAAAATTAACCGCACTCGGCAGCGTACAATTTTATCAACAAACCAGAACATTCACTCATGAAGGCGAAGTCAATGACGTTGTTCAGGTCAGTGCGGTTCAATACGTGCCACTGCCAAAAGATAAAATTCAACCGCTATTGAGTAATTTCGATAGCCTCGCAGAATATAATGTACTCACTGACGGCTGGACCGATACGGATGAAACGGAAGAAGACTGGGGGTTTTTAGACATCGTCATTTCCATCGGTCCTTTCAGTATACCGGTGAATATTTTCGTAACGCTTGAAGACAAAGAAGACAAAACACTCATATTCCATACCGCAGATCACTCTTATATGCACCCGTTATTCGGTCATGTTGAATACATAGAAATGGTCGACGACCCCGAAGACGACGGCACCATTGTTGAATTAACCATTGGTGGAGTAATGGGCCCAGAAGCTTCCTTCTTATTTAAAATGGCTCGTCATTTACCCTTTTCAAACGTCCTTATCGCCGCCGTGTACACCATGGTCACGTCAGAAAGCATGACTGATTGGGTAGTGGACCGAGTCGCAAAAGACGATTTGGCAGCGGGCCAACAAGTAGCCGCCGCACAATAAATGGTTCTTCCTGCTAATTATCGGTGAACTCTAATCGCCGATAGTTAGCATCAATCTCATCCCTCGAAAGGGTCAATTCAACCTAATCTAATTATTCAAAAATCAAACGATATGGAGTACCCCTTGAACACAATAACTAGAAAATACATTCAAGCATGCCGGCTCACGCTATTATTTGCGCTATCGGCCTACGGCTTCACAGCGCAAGCGGGCACCGATTACCCTTCCATTGAATGGCAATTACCTACGGCTCGATTCGCCGATCTAGACCTCGACCCCCAAAATATTGCTGAACTAGCCCAAGGCGGGCAATTCATCGTGATCGCCAACCCAGAAGATTTTACCTTTTGGAACGCTCGACAAAAAAAATTACAAGACTTTAAAGCCAAGCGTGTCGTTTATGCCGCCATGGTAATCGATGCTCCCATGGAAGAAATTCGAGAAATGATTTGGGATATAGGCAGTCAAGATAAATTTACAGAACTATTAAAAGACACCAAAAATATTCGCACCGAAGGTAACGTTCGTATCGCATCCTACGAGCAAGTGATTAAAGCACCGATCATGAAATTAGCCAGCGACTTTATTGTCCAGCTCAATAAATATGATAACGGCGATATTGGCATGGTGCTCATCGACGAAGGCGATGTGGAATCGATGTTCCAATACTATGAATTTTTTCCTCTCGGCGACAACAAAACACTCACCGTACTCTCCAGTTGGCAGGATACTGACAGCGCTTCTTTTATGTACAAAGTAGTACTCGAAGCCGAACCAGTGATCGGCAGCGTGTTCCCTATTTTAGCCACTTACACAAGGCTGAGGAAATTCCAGGAAGAAGCCGCGAAACGGCACCCTGAACTTGCCACTAAAAAAGAAGAAAAAATTTACGACATTCGCTCCATCAACGGCTACATTACTGCTAACGAGAACGTCAATGTCACAGCACTGAAGAAATTATCCGCCTTAGGCAGCGTGCAGTTTTATCAACAGTCCAGAAAATTGTCTCACGACGGAAAAATCAACGACGTTGTACAAGTCAGCGCGATTCAATACATAGACCTTCCCAAACATAAAATTCAACCCCTCCTGAATGACTTCAGCAGCCTTGTGGAATACAACGTACTCACGGACGGCTGGGACGATACCGATATAACCGAGGAAGACTGGGCCTACCTCGCCCTGTCCATCGCCATCGGCCCTTTCAGGCTGCCCATTGATATCTACATTACCCAAGAAGAAGCGACTGACGATAAACTCATCTTCTATACCGCTGATCACTCCTACATGCACCCGTTATTCGGGCACATTGAATACATTGAAATGAAAGACGACCCGGAAGATAACGGCACGCTAGTGGAAGTGACCATCGGCGGTGTATTAGGTCCCGAAGCCTCTTTCCTTTTTAAAATGGCGCGCTATTTACCCTATCATAATGTGCTCATTGCAGCGGTCTACACTATGGTAACCGCTGAAAATGCCACCGATTGGGTGACCAACCGAGTCAAAAAAGATGACTTGGCACTCGCAGCCAAACAAGTGGCTTCAGCACCGTAGCCCCCTACTTCAGACCAATAATCAGCGATGTTCTCGCTGATTATTGGCGCAGCTCATTCCGCCTCCTGCCTCAACCAAACTCCAAACGCCAAGCCGATGTAGTGATATACACTCGTTAGCAAGCTTCTGTCTCGCTGGCACTTTGGCCTCAATACTTTGGCCTCAATACTTTGGCCTCAATACTTTAACCTCGATACTTTAGCCTCAATAAATAGGCCCAGATAATTTAGCGCTAGCAATTTAGCTAAGGCCTCCCTTCTTAGGTACAATTCCCCTCCAAACAAATTCATTCTTCTACCTAAAGAACACCGCCATGCCTGTAATCGTCGAGTATTTTCCGCAATACGACCCTCTACTTGAAGAGGATCTTGATAAAATCTACTCAAACGAACTTTACTGCCCTGATATTATTGATGCTCCCGCTCAACGAATTGAAAGCCTTTTAGGCAAGGATCAATTCACCTTATTCGGAGCGCGCTTTAACGGCAAATTAATTGGCGCCACAATTCTTGAAGCATTGACCCAGGGCGAGTTTGAACTGCACCACTTCTGCATCCGCTCAATTACTCGACGCAGAGGAGCCGGCAGGCAATTTATCAACGGCATCCTTTCTAGCCCCATCCTCGAAAACGGTAAAAAATTGAATTGCAGCATTGATTCAAGCAATACCGCCGGCATCGCGTTTATCAATCAAGCAGGCTTTATTCAGCGCCTTGACCCAATTAAGCCCCCAGGCGATCCAAATATAGACAATACCTCATCTAAAAGCCCCAGCGACACACACCCCTATTCCTTCAAACTGACGCAAAATTAGTCATGCCAAATAATTCATTTTCCAGCGATGTCATTGCCTGGCAAAAAAAACACGGCCGAAAAAACCTGCCGTGGCAAAAACAGCGCAATGCTTATCGCGTTTGGGTTTCAGAGATTATGCTGCAACAAACCCAAGTCGCCACCGTCATTCCGTATTACCAACGTTTTATGGATACTTTCCCAACATTAACGCACTTGGCCGCAGCCCCATTGGACGAGGTTCTACAGCTTTGGACCGGATTAGGCTATTACGCCCGCGCCCGTAATATGCATAAAACAGCGCAATTATTAATCGCTGAGCAACAGGGTGAATGGCCTAAAGAGTTAAACGCCCTAATCGACCTGCCAGGCATTGGCCGTTCCACCGCAGGGGCAATTCTATCCCTGGGCATGAACAAGAAAGGCATTATTCTCGATGGCAACGTAAAACGCATATTAGCCCGTTACCACTGCGTTGAGGGCTGGCCGGATTCCAGTAAAACTAATAAATTACTTTGGCAGCACGCAGAAACTTATACGCCGAATAGAGGCTCTAAAACTTTCAACCAAGGCATGATGGACCTCGGTGCGTCCTTATGCAGCAAGAAAGATCCCCAATGCGTCCAATGCCCCCTACAGAAAGGCTGCGAAGCTTTCGCCAAGCAAAGCCAAGATCAATTCCCGCATTCCAAACCAAAGGTGAAGTCTCCGCAAAAATCCACCTCGATGCTGATGATCGTGCGCAATCAAAATCAAGTCCTGCTTCAACAGCGTCCACCCCAAGGAATCTGGGGCGGGTTATGGAGCTTTCCCGAATGCGACCATTTAGATCAAGCAACGATTGAAAAATACTGCGCCAATCAGCTCGGCATCGACGCCAGCCTACTCAACACCTGGCGCCCCATGAAACATACCTTCAGCCATTTCCAGTTAACTATTTCCCCAATCGAACTGGACTACAAAACTACTCGCAGCCAAATCCGTGAATCAAACGCTTCGGTGTGGCATCGTTTCAATGAAACCCCCCACTTTGGAGTCGCCACCCCAATCAAAAAAATACTCGCCAAACTCAGTGACTGCTATCCCACAAAATAGTTAAACTAGCAGGTCAAACGAATCGACCCTATTGTGATGAATAATGTTATTGATCAACAATATTTTAATGAAGAATGTTTTGATGAATAACGTTTTGATAAACGATACTTTAAGACCTAATGTTTTAACACTCTAAGCCCGCCACGAGATAAATATGACACGTACCGTACTTTGTGAAAAATACCAATCTGAACTTGAGGGATTGCTAGCCCCGCCATTCCCTGGCAAAGATGGCGAAAAAATATTTAATTCCATTTCCAAAAAAGCGTGGCAGGAATGGCTGCAGCACCAGACCATGTTAATCAATGAGAACCAACTGAATGTTCTAGACCCTGAATCCAAAACTTTTCTCGACCAACAAAGGGATAAGTTTTTTGCTAATCTGGACTACGAACGTCCCAAAGGCTACGTGCCGCCTAAAAATCCCTAATCGATTGAACTCTAATTCGCTAAACCTAAATCAACGAACCCCCGACCAACAGCCCCCATAACTCACAAGGATCTTGGCCCAGGAAAGCGTTTAGCAGCCAAAAAATCGTTTAGCAGAAAGTATTTGGTGCTTTATTAGTCATAAAGTTTATTTCCAATGAAATTTTGGCTAATTTTAAACAGTATCCTATTGACTAGAGGGATAGCAGCAGGTTTAATACGCGCCTCTTCGGCCAGATAGCTCAGTCGGTAGAGCAGAGGATTGAAAATCCTCGTGTCGGCAGTTCGATTCTGTCTCTGGCCACCACTTTTCCTTGAATCTTCTCAACCGAGAAGATTCTTCGCAGCCGATAGCCTGCGACTATAAATTTATAATTGTTTATGACTTTATAGGGCATCACTAATCAATCCAAACTGCTTCGAGCTGAGGGTACCCGCTCCCTCAGCCTTTCCTAACAAGCAGATTTATCCACTAATGCTTAACCCTGCTTTTAGCCACAAAACCAGGCTCGTTGAGCAAGCCAACAAAATCCTTAAACGCCCGCTCCGCATCCTCTTTTGACTGGTAGGGGCCCTTGTCCTTACATTCGCGAACAGAAAAATACCAATCACTGTTGATCGAATAAAACCTCGCAGAATGGAACATCGCCTGATTACTAGCCGCTAAACCGGCCTGTAAACCGCCTTCTAATGTTTCTCCCAATCGCTGATGTGGCATCACTAATATCTCCTTCACGCCGATGACTTAAGATACCTTACAGCAAAGTATGGCTCTGCATTTCCAGCATCACCAATTCTCTAGACAAACTGTGGGATGAATCACCTTAAAACCCCACAAACCATAACTCTCCATAACGCGACGCGACGAAACACACTGCTGCAAAAGCCGCTTTTTCAGCTAGACTTCTCTCATAAGAGCTATTGTCGTGATGCCCAATTATTGAGAGCCAAACGCGCGCCGATAATCAGACAGCCAGGCAATAAAACAGCACATTCACCCTCGCCCACCCGCCTTAGGAGTCAGTTAATGTCCAAAATTTTAATCGTGGACGATTCAGCTTCCATTCGCCAACTGGCCGTATTCACCTTAAAAAGCAAAGGGTTCGAGGTGGAGTCAGCCAATGACGGCAAACAAGCGCTAGACGAACTCCGCGCCAATCACTACGACTTAGTGCTCACCGACCGCAATATGCCAGTGCTTGACGGCATCGAATTGGCCAAAGAAGTGCGCGCTATCGATGAATACAAAAGCGTTCCTATCATCATGCTAACCACGGAATCTGACGCAGATAAAAAAAAGGAAGGCAAAGCAGCAGGCGTTACGGGCTGGATCATCAAGCCGTTCAACCCTGAAACCCTTGTCAAAACAATCAATAAAATATTAGATTAAAAGCCTATATTAGGGGCCACACCGATTACTGGTGAATTTGCTTGATGATCTGCAGCCACCGCTCATCTGGGTCGCCTAAAGCCCAGAAATCGCCGTTAATAAGGCTTTCCTTTTGATTGTAACGAAACGGCTGACCGTTTTTATCCAGCACCTGCCCACCCGCACTTTCTAAAATCGCCTGCCCTGCCGCCGTATCCCACTCACAAGTGGGGCCAAATCGAGCGTAACAATCCGCTTGCCCATCCGCCACTAAACAAAATTTCAGCGCGCTCCCCACCGATAGCAATTCTTTTGCGCCGAAGCGATCCTCAATATGCAACATCGCCTCCCGAAGCTGATCCAAACCGTAACGACGACTGCCCAATAAACGAACAGGCAAGTCCCGGGCCTCCCGCAAGACAATTTTTTGAGCTTGGATCGGCTCCCATAACTCCGCCATGACTCGTTTAAAAGCCCCTATTTGCGGCGAACCTACGTACAACTGGTTTTTATCTGGGGCAAAAATGACTCCTAGGCGAGCAACATGATCCGTCACCAAAGCAATATTGACGGTAAAATCGCCATTTCGATCAATAAATTCACGGGTGCCATCCAATGGATCCACCAACCAATAATTACGCCACTGCCGCCGCTCTTCAAAATCAATGGCATCCCCTTCTTCGGACAAAATGGGGTAATCGGAAAAAGCACGAAGCTCACGACAAATTATTTCGTGAGCCAAATGATCCGCTTTAGTCACCGGCGAATCATCCTGCTTGGTCGTCACCTCAAAGCTTTCCCCGCTGTTATAAACCTCCAGTATTGCTTTTCCAGCTAACTCGCTGACTGCTGCCACTTGCTGCATAAATTCAAAACTAATATATTCCATAGATAACCTTAAACGAATCACACACTTAAGCATTAAGCCCTTATAATTCTATCTTCCCTGAGTTCTAACGACTCGAATCCCTAACTATTCGAAGTCCTAACTACTGGGAATACCAACGCTTCTCACACGAAGGGCGTCAATAACGTAAGGAAATGAACAAGCTAAATGATTGATTGGGATAATATTCAAACCGTTCTACTTGATATGGACGGCACTTTATTGGACTTACACTTCGATAATCATTTCTGGCAACACCATTTACCTGAGTGCTACGGCCAGGCCAACAACCTGTCTCTCAAGGCCAGCAAAGAAGTGCTTTTTACCAGCTTCGCGCAACAAGCCAACAAACTAAATTGGTATTGCCTCGACTTCTGGTCACAGGAACTGGGCTTAGACATCCTAAGCCTGAAACGCCAAGTCAAAGATAAGATTCGCTTTAGGCCCGATACCGTGTCTTTTTTAACCGCATTAGGAAAAAAACAAATTCCTCGCACCCTGGTCACTAATGCGCACCCCAAATCCTTAAATCTAAAGTTAGAACACACTGGCCTTGGAAGCTACTTAGACCATATATTTTCATCCCATCAATTTCAGTCGCCCAAAGAGTCCCCTGAGTTCTGGAACCGATTCCAGGCACAATACAGCTTCGATCCCGCCACTACGCTATTGATTGACGACAGCGTCTCTGTACTCACCGCCGCCAAGACGTTCGGCATTGCCCATCTGATAGCAATCGCGAATCCAGACAGCCAACTAGGCAGCATTCCTATTCAAGGGTTCCCTGCCATTCATCATTTTGACGAAATTCTAGCCCCATAATGAGCAAAAAAAGCGCTCCCAAACAAGCACTAAGCAGTGTCCGTATAGACAAATGGCTTTGGGCTGCTCGATTTTATAAAACCCGTAGCCTCGCCAAGCAAGCGGTAGAAAGTGGCAAAGTCCACTATCAAGGCAACCGTGTTAAAGCCAGTAAAGAAATAGGCCTCGACAGCATCATTGCAGTGCGACGCGGCGAAGAAGAGCGCACCATTCAAGTGATCGCCCTGTCCGAAAAACGAGGCCCAGCTAAAGTAGCCCAGACGCTTTACCAAGAAACTGAGCAAAGTCTGCTCGCCCGCACCAGTATCAGTGCCTTAAAACAAGCCCAGAGAATCAGCGACCCTTCCCCTGACAACAAACCTACAAAAAAAGATCGTCGAAAAATCATGCAGTTAAATAAAATGGAATAAGGGAACGCTTTGTTACAATTTTTCTTTTCAGAGCCTCCCTAGATTCTGGTAGCATTCCTTCCCAGCTCAAGCCGAAACATCATCCGTTTGGGCACTAACCGCTCATTTTAACCTTTGTATAAGTTTGATTTATGAACAACGATTTCTGCCAGAAGTTTATCTTTGAAGACGCCAACGTTCGCGGGGAGCTAGTGCGCCTTAACAACAGCTACCAAGAAGTAATCAGCAAGGCGTCTTACCCCCCTCCAGTGAAAAAGCTGCTCGGAGAGCTTATGTGTGCCTCCGTGTTACTCAGTGCCACACTAAAATTTGACGGCAGCCTGACCATACACGCTCGCAGCAATGGCGCGATCCCTTTAGTGGTGGCCGAATGTCGCTCACATCAACTCGTGCGCGCCACGGCCCACATGAACGAAAAAAGCCTGCAATCACCCGAATTAATCAACAACCATGATCTTCAGGCATTACTGCAAGATGGCAAGCTCGCCGTCCATATTCAACCTAAAAACGGTCAACAGTATCAGGGCATTATTCCTCTCGAACACAATTCTTTATCGGCCTGTTTAGAGGACTATTTTTCTCGCTCAGAACAGCTGCCCACCAAACTTATATTCTCCTCAGAAGGCGACTATACCTCCGGTTTGCTAATCCAATCCTTGCCCACGCCCGCTGACAAAGAGCCGGTTAAGCAGCAATCTCGCTGGGATCACCTGACCCAACTAATCCAAAATGCTCACCCGAGCGAAGTCTTAGCTTTACCGATCGAAAGGCTATTAACGCGCACTTTCCCGTCAGAAACACTACGAATATTTGACAAAAAGGAAATTTCGTTCGATTGTACGTGCACACGGGAAAGAACCTTAAGCGCATTGAGCGCCATGGACAGAAGCGAATTAAAGTCCTTACTCGAGAAAAAAAGTGTCATTGTGGTCGATTGCCAATTTTGTAGCACGCGCTATAAATTTGCGAATACGGACATTAGCCACCTGGTTTCGCAACCAGCTCATAGCTCACCGAAGCGAACCCATTAGGCCTCAACATTAGACGCTAGGACAGCAGTAGCCTGAACATAAACAAGGACCACAGCTAGGGCCATAACGAAAGCCTATGCCACAAACCTACCTAAAAGAGTCAGGCATTTATTCGCTTAAAGCGCAGGCCTTGCCCAGGGCCAGCGCTAAGTACAATTTTTAGGCTTAGCGTTTTGCCCGGTATTTTGGCATAATGGCCCCCCTTTTTTTTAGCACGAAGTTATGACTTTGCGTGGCTACATCGGAGACCCCGACCCAATGCCTCTCAAAGAGACCCATCTTAGGTGTAAGATATCGGCCAAAAGCCGAAGGAACAGATTTCAATGAGTGAACAAACCAAAGCCCCAACAATCCATCAAGATCTTAGCCGGGCGCAATTAACAGAGCATGCATTAAGCCGAGGCGAAGGCCAGCTCGCGTCAACTGGCGCCTTTGTTGTCGAAACAGGCAAACGCACCGGTCGCTCACCGATGGACCGATTTATAGTGGACGAGCCCAGTACAAGCGAAGCAATCCACTGGGGACCTATCAATCGCCCTTTCGACAAAGATAAATTTGATGCGCTTTGGAACCGAGCCGAAACATTCGTCGCTCAATCTGACACCTTCTGCTCACTGCTTCACGTAGGCGCAGACAGCGATCACTATCTAGCCCTTAAGGTCACCACTCAAACCGCATGGCACAATCTCTTTGCTAACAATCTGTTTATCACTCCCGAGGAATACAACCCAAAGGACAAGCAAGTTTGGCAAATCCTCCATGCTGCCAATTTTGAATGCGACCCAGAGCGAGACGGCACCCACAGCGACGGCGCAGTAATCATCAACTTTGCTGCTCGCAAAGTATTGCTAGCAGGCATGCGTTATGCCGGCGAAATGAAAAAAGCCATGTTCTCCGTGCAAAACTTCTTGTTACCCGAGAAAAGCATTCTCCCCATGCATTGCGCCGCGAACGTTGGCAAAGACGGTGACACCGCCTTATTCTTCGGCTTATCCGGCACGGGAAAAACCACCTTATCCGCGGATCCAGAACGCTACCTGATCGGCGACGACGAGCACGGCTGGGGTAAAGGTTCAGTATTTAACATCGAAGGCGGCTGCTATGCGAAATGCATCGACCTAAGCCAAAAGAATGAGCCTGTCATTTGGGACGCGATTAAATTCGGCAGCGTCATCGAAAACGTCATCATCAACACTGAAACTCGAGTGGCTGATTACAACGACGTCAGCCTGACCCAAAACAGTCGCGCAGCCTATCCGCTTGAGCACGTTGAAATGCGTGAAGAAGCCAATCGAGCAGGCGAACCCAAACACATCATCTTCCTAACGTGCGATCTAACAGGCGTCCTTCCCCCTGTTTCATGCCTAACCAATGACGGCGCCGCCTACCATTTCTTAAGCGGCTACACCGCGCTAGTGGGCAGCACCGAAATGGGTTCTAGCTCAGACATTCGATCCACGTTTAGCACCTGCTTTGGGGCTCCATTCTTCCCCAGGCCCGCCGGCGAATATGCTGAGCTGCTAATCAAGCGCATCGAAGAGTTCGACAGCAAGGTATTCCTGGTGAACACTGGCTGGACCGGTGGACCCTACGGCGAAGGAAGCCGATTCGACATCCCCACTACTCGCGCGGTCATCCGAGCCATACTGAATGGCGAGCTGGACCAGGTCGAAACAGAAACTATCGAAGCATTGAACCTCCAAGCTCCTAAACAGGTTCCTGGCGTCGACAGTAAGATCCTCATCCCTAAAAACACCTGGCAAGATCCCGCCGCGTATGACGCGAAAGCAAAAGATCTCGCAAAACAGTTTACTGACAACTTTGAGAAATACGACGTTTCGGACAACATCCGTAACGCAGGGCCAAAAGCCTAATCAAACCCGAAGCGGCCAATAAAGAACTCCACACCGTTCTTTATTGGCCCTTTTACTTCTTCCTTGAGATACCCGTCACAAAACCCGCCGCTTTATCCCCTTTCGACCTTGCCGTCACTTAAAAAGAAGCCCTAGAATCACCGTCACGCGTTGCTTTTATTGCCCCGCAGCTATGCCATTATTAGTTAAGGTTTACGTCCGAGGCAGGCTACGCGCACTGCGGTAAAGCCCATTGAAGGCCAATTGATTGAGTCTTCCAGACTCTATTTGAAACCAATAACAGCTGGAGCACACCAACCAATACCGCGACAAAAATAAAAATAATAAATAATGAGGTATTAGCATCATGTCAGAAGAACGAATTCTCGGAATTGTAAAATGGTTTGATAACAGCAAAGGATTCGGCTTTATCCAAAGACCCGGCGAAGATGATGTATTTGTGCACTATCGTGCCATCCGAGGCGAAGGATACCGAACCCTTAAAGACGGCCAGACAGTCGACTTTCAAATCATTGAAGGCCCCAAAGGTTTTTCTGCTGAGGATGTCGGCGTCATTGAAGGCGCACCCGCTCCCGCACTTGCCGCACCGGTAATTTAATCGGCTAACAGGCAGACAACTCGAAAACATTTCGCTCAACCGGTCGGCCCACAGAGGTACCGACCGAAGAGTGATGCGCGCCCACTAATAAATTAATTTAAAAATCATGATCGGGCTCTAACTCACACGGAAAATTAATCTTCCCCACAGCATTCACCTAAATAATCCACGCCAGCAAAAAATCATTCGTCACCAAAAGTAACAAATCATCGCCTTCGACAAATACGTCGCATTCTAAATATCACTCTTATTAATACGCGCCGTATTTTCCCGTACGCATCATTAATGAATAATGATTAAACAAAATTTTTCTAACTAATCCCCCACAAAATCCGCCAAAATAATCTTTATTGATGACCAGTAATTAATACACGCTATCGTTACCGCTGATCGATATCATTTTAATACCACAAATCATTTCGTAAAATTAAAACAAAAGCCCCGCCCCACAACTCATTTACACGCAAACAGTAAAACGGCGACAATTAAAAACAATTAAACTCATCCCCCTTGCATTTAGATGAAAAATATCGCATATATGTTGGGGTCCGACGAAGCGTTAGCTTTTAACGGACACAATAAATACAAATAAAAATAATAGTAATCAATAAGCAATCAAGGTTAGTAATATGGACGATCGACAAAAAGGAACAGTTAAGTGGTTCAACGATGCAAAGGGTTATGGATTTATCCAGCGAGTAGACGGCAAAGATGTTTTTGTGCACTACAGCTCCATCAGAGGGGAAGGGCACCGCACACTACTTGAGGGGCAAATGGTCGAGTTTGATGTTTCAAACGGAGACAAAGGCCCTCTAGCAGATGATGTATCGGTAACCGAATAGCGTCGGCAAACCAATAAAAAAGCCAGCTTAATGCTGGCTTTTTTATGCGTTAAATTTGTCGCCGAACAAACTTAGTTCGACTACTAAAAATTTAATATTAAAATGCTATATTTAATTAACTCATCAAACACGTCGACCGTCTGACTACTCATTCACCTTCTTCAAAAAAGCACTGACCAACACAATACGAACACCATTAACGCGGCCCTCTATGTGCTCCGGGTTAGACGTTAAAGAAATACTTTTAACTTGCGTACCGCGCTTAGCCGTAAAGTTGGCTCCTTTAACCACCAAGTCTTTAATCAACGTAACCGAATCGCCGTTCGTCAATATTGCTCCATTGCTATCGCGACAATCGATCGCACTCGAGTCCTCCACTTCAAACAAAGCGGACTTGGCCCATTCCAACACTTCATCATCCAAATAAAGCATCTCTAGTAATTCCTGCGCCCAACTTTCTGCGCTTAAACGCGTCAACATGCGCCAAGACAACACTTGCACTGCGGGCACGATATTCCACATACTATCTCCAAGGCAACGCCATCGATTTAACTCGAGCGATTCATCCCCTGAAATTTGCGCAGTACAAATTGGGCATAGCAGCACACAATTATCTGCACTCAGATTTTTTACCGGAGGCACTTCGTAAACCGAATAATTTTCAACCTCCGCAGCACACAGCTCACACTTCGATTCGCAACGCTGTTTTAAATCTTGCTCCACACTCATATACTAAATCCTATTTCTACCATCTTAATAACTTATCAAATAATTTGACCTGATAATAAACACAGCAATTAATTTTATTTAAACCAAGTCAAAATACAAAAAATATATCATTTGAGAGTATCGAGAGATTAAACTCAATCATTTATAGCTCGGCTAACACCTCACCGCCAAAATGTATTCCTAACCAGCCCGTGCTCATGAAATTTCGAATATTGCCATGATCACTACCTTCAGGATTCATCAACACATCGTCCCGATAATAACCGCCAAAACAAGCTAAGGTTTGTTCCTCGCTGAGCCCATGCAGCTTCCCAAACGCGAATATCTTACATGACCCTTCATTGCTTCCCGCTGGGTTGGTTTCATTGCCATTCTGAAATTCAGTTGCAACATAATCGTAACACTCACGAATCACAGACATAACATCTTCAAATTCAACCGTTAAAGGTGACTGCTTTAATTGCCCTAGTAGCTCTTCTAAAGTCATTGCTTACTCGAATTAATTTATTAGTATCGGGAGGAGGTGTTTAAATATAAGAATTGACGCGGATGTTAGGCAGGTTTCACTCGCTTGTAAACCCCCAGCGAGCTAACGGGTAGCTCGCATAAAAAGGCAGCTCAATAAAGCGTATCAATAAGGCAAATCCATCAACTTGGCAGTAGTGGCAGGAAAGCGACGAAGAATCTTCTGAATAATCCAACCATCAACAGAAGACCGTCGCTGCGGAGCCAATGAACGTTAGAGATGTCCTTTAGGTAAAGGTTGGAATAATCAACCCACTGACCTCCTTAAGCCAACGATTGCCATCTTCATCATACATAAATAAAACCCCAGCAAATAAACTATCGGGATCATAAATAAGACTCGTCAAGCGTTGTGTTTCCCAGAGCGCATCCTCTGCATGGAGCATTACCGTGGTGGTTTGTCCCGGCAGTATCAGATCCGTATCCAAACGCAGCCCATCCTGAGCTACAAGATCGTGAGAATCCTTGAGCGCTACTTGTTTATAATCAGAGTTAATAAAACGTATATTGGCTGTTGTTAGCTCACCTATGATTAACGCCTTATCAGTATTATTGGTGATATTAAATCGCAAGGAAAAGCTTCTTCCTGGAATGCGATAATTGGCTTCTAGAACTTCAATATCAATTAACTTATCGGACGGATTATCGATGGGTTTTACTTTAACCCAACCCGTTTGAAGTGGAATTGACTGAGGATAAAAATGATTAGCAACAAAGTAACCCACCGCCACAATAACCAGTACCGCCGTAATACTCACGCCTCCAAATATCATGTCCTTTTGAGTAATTAATGAATCAGCATTTTCACTGCCGAGCCGTTCAATGGCATTGAAGCGATTCATGATCACTGGCTCTTTGCGCGCATTTCGAAACCAATAACCAATCCAGATCAACCCCATCACAATCCAAAAGGCGTGAAACCATAACGCCGTCTTCAAGCCATAGGTTTCCAAATTAATCACTTCGCCAGTGAGCGTCTTGACGGTATTTTCAAAGTCAGCTTGATCTCCAGTCACTTCAACCCAAAGCCCTGGACCAATAAGTGGCCCCGTGCCTCTGACGTTAATTAAAGGATGCATATGGTATCGACCTGGCGAACGGGCCTTTAGGGTGACTTCGTAATGATATATTTTCCCCAACTCAAACGAAGTAGAACGAATCATAGTGGTGCCATTCACCTTGGAATGAAGCCTTACAAAAGCGGGACCCGGCACACCAATATTCAAAAACGCCGTCTCCTCGATGGAATCCATATGCCTAGGCCAGTGTTCGGACGGAATAAAGGTTCCATTGACTTTTACAATCCCATTCACTGCAACGCTGTCCGTGCTGATATCCAAATCGATCCAATTAATGGTTCGCATGCGCAAACCCGCCTGCTGCGCTTTTTCGCCATGGGCAAAAGCGAGCGGCGTAAAAAAGAAACTTGCCATTAACGGTATTAATAGTAATCGAGCAAAGGTTGGTATTATTTTTCGAGTGCTCATTATTTCGCTCCAGTTATTTTGTCTCTATTTTTTTATTGTCGGTGCCGAAACTAAATCAATTTTTTAATCCATCGACTTTCCGATAAATAAGACCCAATCGCCACCCAAAGGTAGTAATTTAGAATACAGACAAAACCTGCAAAAACCGCTGTTAATGGCGTCACCGCTTCCCCAAAGGTACGCAGCGTCGATTCTTCGATAATGCGTACGTACTCAGGAATCGCGGTACGTATATATTCGTAGCCCATCAAGTCAGCGACAGTCACTGGCGTGTGATAATAATCAATCGGCACATGCCATTGCGCAAATAAAGGCCAGTTCACTGCGTAGGGAATAGCGCCGAAAATAAACGCGCCTATAAACCCTGTAATAGCGTAGCTACGTGATAACAAAAGCGTGGCATCAATAACGATGCCTACCGCAATGTGGGAAGAGGGCGAAACAAAACCCAGCGGAAACCCCGCGAACTGATGAAAATTAAAATACCGACTTAACCACGCACCAAGGACAAAACTTAACATGGTGGCGGTGCCGCCCAGAGGCAAGCGAAGCTTATTCCAAGTAAAGGATCCCACTACGGCGGGAAAAATAATGTAGACAAAGGGAACCACCAAAGGCCACCAACGACGATCACGCCAGTCCATCCAATAATCCCAATCACCTACCGTCACTGCGGAAAGAAAAACAGTGATGCCTCCAAACAATAAAACAATGATGGGCACGCTGACTAAATCAATATTTCTAAAGGCGATCAACTGTTCTTCAGGCGTTGATACAGCAGACCGAACTGTAGAACTCGCGGATTCTTTTGACCCTAGTGAATTCTGAGGTACAGAACTATCAGTTCCCATTGGAGCTCTCCTTGGCTTTATTATTTTTTTCTTTACTAAGTCGAAGCGATTACTAGCGCATTTATAGTATTTCTTTTTAGAATTTATTTTTAGTATCGTTATTAAACGTCACTATTTATTTCATCCAACCAATCAATCTATTTTTCAACTGATTGAAGCAGCGAATATTAATTAATAAAAATGGTGCGAATAATTAATTTCGCTGCTTAAAAGGCTATCAGCTACTTAAATTAGGCAGCTTCAGACTCTACATCATCGCCTTCCAATCGCGTAAGCAAACTAATGCGCTTATAGCATTGCACCAAAAACCCACCCAGCGCAAAGAAGCCAAATCCGAGCACAAAAAATCCGTAATGTACCGGCGAACCAAACAATTCTTCTGCGTAAAAGAATGCGTGCCCCCACTCGTTGAAACCAACATTTGGACCAATTAGAAATGGACCCGCAGCCAATAAAGCAAGCGGCACTGAAATTCGATTTTGAAAATCAGGCAAACGGGTGTGCACCCAAATAAACCCTAAACCAAGTCCTAGCCACATCAACGGAAATGCAAAATAAAATAATCCGATGTGTGTCGGTGTAAAGTCGGTGTCGCGAATGGTCACTTGATGCCAAGCAGCATCGGCTTCACCAAACATTGCCAGCGCAGCGAAAGCCACCACAGACACAAGACTCAACAAAGCAAACATCGTGTAATAGCGTTTCAGCTCTACTTTGGGCTCTAATTCGTACTCGCCTTTTTCTCGAGTAAACCAAAGCCAGGGTACCAACACAGCACCTGCACCCCCGATTATTATAAGTTGAGCCCACATCAATCGCATCCAATACACCTGAAACTCAGGATCAAAATAATCTAGCCCTACGGTGAAGGCATAAGTATTCATATACATGCGATAGGCAATAAGGATTGCGAGGGCGATAGAGATCGAAATAATCGCAAATCCCCAGGGTACTGTGACTTCTTCATTTGGATCAATATCGGTAGATTCGATTGACATACTTTCTAGTTCGTTCTTGAATGCGACAGACATGTCCATTCCTCCTATGTAACGTTTAAATAGGTAGCATTTAAATTAACAACGACTGCATTACCAGAAATAATTTAATCCATTACTCGCCGAATATTTTTTTACTTCTCTGACGATCAATCATTTTCTAAACTACTAAATTACTAAATTTCTAAACTTCTAAATACTAAGCTACTTTTTACAGGAATTTATATTTTGATCTAATGACTAAGGGGGCCATTATTAGCTTAATAAACAGTATTAGATCAGTATTTTTTATAATACAAGGAAATGCTTGAATTAAATGAAGTTTAAATTTCATGATCATTTATTTTTTACGAATAAACATCGAGTAAATAAATTATTTTTCATTTAAATAAGGCCAATTGATTTTGCCGTTAATTTTGATTCGAGGCGAATAAAGTAACATACGGCCAGACTTTCAAGCAGAATGGTTTGATGGGGTCATTTATTATAAGAAATATTTATTTCCAGCGTTCTATAAATAATTTATCTCTCTAAGGCGGTTTTATAGCGCGCATAGAAAACCCTCAATTATTTCAGTGAAAAAAATTATGTTAACTTTTTAGTGACATAAAAATATATTTTCGAAAATTTTACAGACTGGCCAGTCATCAGAAAACAAGCCCATTCTATTTCTATCAATGTCCTCGAATATGGCCAATTCGCTCCTATAAATTATCGCAAACTTGAGCTTACTGTCTACTCGTTGAAGCAGTTTCGAGGTTATTTCGTTGTCTAAATGGCTATCCAAATAGCCTCCGTTCGTCTCTTTGCAGGCTCAGAGTCGAATCAAGTACACACTAATTATTCATCTCCGCATCCCAATTCTGATCACAGTGACTATTCTTATTAAAGCGCAATCCCTTGTCACTGACTTAGTCTCTTAATCGCCGTGGAACCCATCATTCACATCCATAACGCCACCAAGCGTTATTCAAAACACACAGTATTCAACCGCCTTAACCTAGCAATAGGGCAAGGTGACTGCTTCGCTTTAGCTGGAGAAAACGGCGCTGGCAAATCCACACTGATAAAATGCATTTTGGATTTCATTGAATTGGATCAAGGCGCAATAAAAATTAACGGTCAAGCTAACCAGATACCCTTATCTCGTTCAAATATCGCCTATCTGCCAGAACGCTTTAATCCGCCTTATTACCTCACCGGAAAATCTTTTCTAAATTACATCGCTAGCCTGTGGCAGGAAGAATTTGACCACAAGGCGATTACCAATACGTTTGAGGCCATCGAACTCGATTCAGAAGTGTTGACCCGCTCGGTTAGAACGCTTTCAAAAGGCACCATTCAAAAACTTGGTTTAGCAGCCTGTTTTATCAGTCACAAATCGCTGCTTATCCTCGACGAACCCATGAGCGGCCTAGACCCCAAAGCGAGAGTTTTAGTGAAAACACTCATCGCCTCACTCAAAGAACAAAACCGGTGTGTTTTTTTTAGTTCTCATTTATTGGCCGACGTCGACGAGGTAGCGTCACGCATTGCAATTTTGCATCGCGGCGCGCTCGTGTATGACGGCAGTCCGCAAGATTGCCGTGCACGATACCAAACCAAGAATTTAGAACTCGCTTATATTTGCTGCATTGAGGCTAATCCTCCACTAACCAAGACATCACCGAGGTAATTCCCAGCGGTGAAGTAACGATGGCTTCAAAACTTCCCCGGTCGGCCGCGCCACCTGGAGTGTCATCTCCATCAATCGTAAAGCTAAACGTGTCCGATTCAGTCAATGATTCGCTGACGATGTAAGAACTCACGCCACCGATTTCTCCATTCGTGGCGGTAGCGGCTACAGTACTGCCTCCCGGCACCGAATTATTATTGGTATCCGAAACGAATAACACCACAGTCTTTGGTCCAGCGCTGACATCGATCACACCCCCCGCGGCCAAATTTACTCCATCCACCGAGAGGGATAATATAGCGGCGCTGGTAGAAATGGAAAATTCTAAAGTTCGCCATACCGACACTAATTCGCTGTCAGTACTGCAATCGGTGCTGTGTTCACAAAGAGGGCCATTGTATAAGGAATCGCCAGTATCAAATAGGCCGTCACCATTAAGGTCTAGAAAAGGTTCCAGCGCATCATGCACCGCATCGAAATCATCATCTCGAAAAGCCTCGGAAATATCGGTAAAACTATCCCCATCGTCAAACCGCCCATTGCCATTCACATCATTAAATGACTCATGCCCCAAAGCCGAGGCTAAAATGGTGACTAAGCCATCGCTGGGCTGAGGGTTCGAGCTTGACCATGTGACTCCGCACGACCCAGAGACTGTCGTGCACGCCCCCCCGATGGTCCCACCTTCGGTGGTAAACGCCACCGCAGTGCCATCAGGAACGGGGTTATTAAACAGGTCCGCCATAAAGACACTGACGTTTAGATCGACCCCTACCCGATTAAAGGCCTCCGGATTTAACATCTCGATGGCCAAGGTCATACTGTCCATGTCGGGAATGCCAGTGGTAATGTTTAATAAATCAGACTGCGTGGCGATATCAGGATCTGAATTTAAACTACCTTTGACCCGCACCGAAGTCGCTACCGACCCGGATTGAACCACCGTCGACACTTGACCATTACTATCACTCATCGCGCTTGCGGGGCTTAACGTTATGCCACCCACATCAGTACTTAGTTCGAAATTAACTTGCTCATTGGCCAACACCAAACCTTGCGTACCCCGGACTTCAAAGGTGATGGTACTGGTACTGGATAAGCCTTGTCCGCCGGTTCCTGCCAGCGCAATAATCGAAGGCGAGGCATCGATAAATTCAATCGAACCCACCTCATCAGACAACACAGTCACACTGCCACTGGCAGACAACGCACTGCCTCCAAAACTGGCGCTTGCTACGATGGTATCCACGCCTTCACATCCCTGCGCTCTGTAAGTGGCTTGCGCCTCGCCATTAATGGCGGTCACGGTAGCATCGATGGAGGCACTGCCGCTTTGACTGCAATCCGAGGAAAAACCCACCACGATAGTCGCCGCCGTGAACGGATCTTGTTCCGCATCCACCAAATTCGCAATCACCGAAGTAGTGCCACCGGCGGACAATGGGGTGACCCCGATGGCGAGAACGCCCTCAACAAACCCACCGGAAACACTATTTCCCAAGTCAACCTGAGGCGGGTTCACGGTGTAATTGAGACTCGCACTCACCGCCTCAGAGGAAATCGTTGCATCGGCGAGCAAGGCATCAGCACCGGTATTATCTCCCGCAACCAAGCTAATACTTGCCTGACCATTACTGTCCGTGACCGCCGTGCCGCTGACAGGCACCAAGGTGGCGAGGTCGGTGGTAAATTGAATGAGCACTGAATCAACGCCAACCCCCTCACCGTCTACTACAGTGGCAGTCACGGTGCCGGGTGCATCGGCGCGAATAATATTGGTGCCCGAATCATCACTACTCAGCGATAGAGTCAGCGTTACCTCGCCCTCATCAGCGTCCTCATCCCCTGAAGAAACATCTTCATCACCATCGGCTACCGTCGCAACATTAATGGTGACCAATAAAGTTTCGTCGTTATGAGTGACTTCCGCACTCACCTCACCGGCTCCGAAGCCTTCTTGGTTCGGTAAAATCTCAATCTCCGCAATGCCTTTGCCATTGGTTAATGCGGTGCCCGCTTCGGGGTCAAAAAGAACAGTCGATGAACTAAAGGTAACGATAATCGCCTCTACCGCATCCCCACCGCTGTCATTAAATTCAACCGACAACAGTCCAGGCACAGCACTCGATACCGTATTGGTTGCCACACCATCAGTGGCCCGCACCAGGGAAATATTGAGTGTCGCGCCAGTAGCAGAACGGACTTCGGCTTGATTTGCAGAAGTACTGGGAGTATCGCCACAAGCACTTAACAAGGTAAAAGCTGCTAGCCAGAGTATGCACAGCCTTGCAGCGGGGCGTAATTGGATTCTTGGATAACGTCTGAAAATAGGCACTTCCCTATCCCTATCTGAAAAATTTCTAAGTCTAAAAATGACCGGACCTAGAAACGAAGAGACTTAGAAACTGCTAGGATCCCTATTTCAGCATAGCAGCCAACTCATTATTTGGCTTTATAACAAAGATAGGTCGCGTACTACTTTCAGCGTAAGCGCTACTAGAGAAAACATATAAGGGAGGCTAAGGAGCATCTCTAAAACTAAAAACTCAGCGTAACCGACAATTTTTGCATTATTGTCGGCCTACGCTGAGTTGTCTTAGAGTGGTACTTCAGCAGTGCAGCGGGTTATACAAACAAATCGCTAATCGCTTCTCTGACGGACCTAACAATCACCTTAATTAGGCGCTCGAAAAGCTCACCCGCATCATCTTCTTCAGTGGCATGCTTATTTTTCTCCGAATCACTTTCAGAGTTCCCTGAACTTGCGACTGATTGACTATCGGAAGGTTTAGATTCTGATGGTCTGGATTTTAGAGATTCAATTTCTGGAGACAGGGCTTCCAACGACTCAGTTTCTTGCACTACCGACTCTGACAATACCGATTCAGACAATACCGCTTCAGACAACACTGCTTCTGACAAGACAGATTCAGACAACATAGCCTCTAAAGGCATTGTGCCTGGCGACACGCCCCCTGAAGGAGGAGTCGAGAACCGTGCAGCGTTTGAGGAATCAGCCCTCGAGGCGAATTCTCTCTGAGCCATATTATTCCTCGCAATCTCAAGGTGAGAGCCTAAACCGCCTGAATCCGCGATCACGTTACCGCCAACAAACGCTGCGCCGCCGACACCACTAACATCTACATCACCTGCACCAGCAACACCAGCAACACCAGCAGCGCCTACACTAGCCGCAGCGAGCCCATTACCCGCCATCGTCGCAGCCACGTTTAATGCCCTTGCCTCTTGCGCGGCCCGCGCCATGTTTAATAGGGTTAGCTGTTCTTTCTGAGTTTTTTCTT
Source organism: Moraxellaceae bacterium (assembly GCA_002401525.1). Classification (GTDB taxonomy): domain Bacteria; phylum Pseudomonadota; class Gammaproteobacteria; order Pseudomonadales; family UBA3067. The sequence continues at coordinate 26,750 of NVTH01000018.1, forward strand.
TCTCCAATTTAGCCAGCCATCTCGCCCGGGCTTTTTTACGTTCAATTTCGGCTTGGCGTTCGTCTTCCGCTTTTTTCGATGCCAATCGTTTTAAGCGTTTTCGCTCAGCGATGGCCGCAAGGCGTCGTTCTTCTTCCAGCCGTTTCGCGTCATCTTCTCTTTCGAGTACTTTTCGCGCCGCAAAAGCTGAGTCCATATTGACGTCATTGAGGGCGTTATTCGCCACATCATAAGATCGAAGCTCTGTAAACAGAGCGGGGTCGATCACCACTAGCTCATCCCCTAAAGGACGCACCGCTGCAATCACACCGGATGACACGATTTGGCTGGTACGAGAAAAAATCTTGTCGCCTATATTCTCAACCGTGCTCGGATCACCAAACACATTCGGATCGATGAATAGTAACGATTCAATAAACAACGCATCAGTCACGTAGATGCTAAATGCATCGTCCGTACCCACGTTTCCTTGGGACTGCAGCGTCACGTTCTCAGAACGAATGTGAAGATTAATCCCCGCAAAAGACAAAGTCGGATCACCTGCGATTAAATCATTCGGCGTGCCGAATTCATCGACACCATAAGCACTCAAGTAAACGCTGCCAGTAAATCCAGTATCGACACTGCCCACGGTTACATTACCTTCCGCCTCGATCGCCACATCCTGGTCCGTCGCCACCACGCTTTGAATGAATAAATCGCCGTGTTGATCAATCGTTACATCCCCACCCGCGTCGACCACTAGAGTATTAATTTCGGTTCTCAGATCCACCTCAGCCGCACTTTCGATATCCAGGGTATCGGCGATAACAGTGCCATCGATAGCCCCTACGACCGAACCGGAACTAACAATGGTTAAATCCCCTTCTTCAGAGTCAAAACCATTGACAACAACCGAACCGACATCAAGGGTCACGCTCTGTGGATTAGCGCTGTAATTCAGCGTCACCGCACCAATTTCTACCGTGCTGCTATTTAACGCAATCGCCTGGGCACTGCTTAGAGACCATTGCGACGCATCGCTTTCGAGGTTTTCAATGGTGTTAAAAACCACCAATCCACCGCTACCGGTTTCCGTCACTGAACTGTCAAAGGCGGTATCGCCGTTAATATTCCAATCCAGCGAATCACCCACAATCGTTAAGGTATCCTCACCGCTGCCGCCAATGACGGTGACATTTTCGTTGCTGGCCGCCACATTAAATTGATCATCTCCAGCGCCGCCGTCCACCAATCCATCGCTGTACTCAGCGCCAATATTAAACACATCATTAAACTCACCACCGAAATATCCACCGTCCATACTCGCCAGCGTCATTCCCTCGGCAATCCCCGAGCCATTGCTACCCAGAATAAAGGTCACGCCTCGACCCACGGTATCAGCCGTTGTCGTATCCGCACCGCCACTGCCATCAACAACATCGATGCCCGTAAACGCAATATCCAAGACCGTTACCGCATTGGCACCGTTCAGCGCAAATTGATCTGCGCTGTCAGTACCAATTAACGTATCCTTACCGCCATTACCCGTCACAGACCCAATGTTATTAAAGTCGATGTCTTCCACTTCAAAAGCGTTCGTGCCAATCAATTGAATGACATCATCCCCTGAAGTCGCTACCACAAGGTCATCACCTCCGTTACCATCCACGGAAGCCACGCCTACAAAATTAATATCGTTGGTATTCAGACTTTTATTTCCAAGCAACTGAAATCCATCATCGCCTGTGGTGCCGGTAATTTGATTGAGGCCATTCCCGCCCGTGATCGCATCAACCCCCGAGAAGCTAATCCCCTTCACGGCCAGGCCATTGTTATTGCCCGTAAGCGCGTAGTTTTCGCCCGCGTCCGTGCCGACAATACTGTCGTCACCAATCCCTGCAATCACCACGTCCACGCCACTGAAGTTAATGCCCTTCACTGCAAGGCCATTGTCGGTATCGAGCAAGCTGAAGACTTCTCCGCTGGAGGTGCCTACCACGCTGTCTGTTCCGCCCCCGGCAACAACGCTGTCTATGCCAGAAAAATCAATCTCATTAACGCGAAGATCATTATTCA
>NVTH01000019.1 GCA_002401525.1 Moraxellaceae bacterium
TCCTCCATCGGTGACATCATCGCCGAAGCCATGGAGCGTGTAGGCAAGGAAGGCGTCATCACCGTCGAGGAAGGTTCGGGTCTGGAGAACGAGCTGTCCGTCGTAGAAGGCATGCAGTTCGATCGCGGCTACCTGTCGCCGTACTTCATCAACAAGCCGGACACCATGGTCGCCGAGCTGGACAGCCCGCTGCTGCTGCTGGTCGACAAGAAGATTTCCAACATCCGCGAACTGCTTCCGGTGCTGGAAGCCGTTGCCAAGGCCGGTCGTCCGCTGCTGATCGTTGCCGAAGACGTCGAAGGCGAAGCCCTGGCGACTCTGGTGGTCAACAACATGCGCGGCATCGTCAAGGTTGCTGCAGTCAAGGCCCCGGGCTTTGGCGATCGCCGCAAGGCCATGCTGCAGGACATCGCCATCCTGACTGGCGGTACCGTGATTTCCGAAGAAGTCGGCCTGAGCCTGGAAACCGCTACCCTGGAGCACCTGGGTAACGCCAAGCGCGTCGTGCTGAACAAGGAAAACACCACCATCATCGACGGTGCTGGTCAGCAGGCCGATATCGAAGCCCGCGTTGCGCAGATCCGCAAGCAGGTCGAAGACACCACCTCCGACTACGACAAAGAGAAGCTGCAAGAGCGTCTGGCCAAGCTGGCCGGCGGTGTTGCCGTGATCAAGGTCGGTGCCGGTACCGAAGTCGAGATGAAAGAGAAGAAGGCCCGCGTTGAAGACGCCCTGCACGCGACCCGTGCTGCCGTCGAAGAAGGCGTGGTTCCTGGTGGTGGTACTGCTTTGATTCGTGTATTAGAAGCTGCTTCAAAAGCTAAAGCTGCAAATCACGATCAAGAAATCGGCATTAAAATTGGCGATCGAGTAGCGGGCTTTTTACCGAATATCATCGAAGCCGTCGTGGCCATGTTGGCGGCAACCAAGATAGGGGCTGTCTGGACTTCTTGCTCCCCTGATTTTGGCATAAGCGGCGCGTTGGATCGATTTAGCCAAACTCAACCTAACGTGTTATTTACCGTGCGCTACTATTACTACAACGGTAAACGAATCGAAACGGACCCAAAAACCCAGCGGATATTGGATCAAGTACCTTCTATCGAAAAAGCTATCATTGTCGATATAGAACCTACCAAAGATAAACCCACATTCGAACAATCCGCGCCATCAAGCTCACAAGACTCAAAATACATTGCCTACGAAAAGCTTCTACGACCGCGCCCCCCGCTATCATTTCAAACCCTGCCGTTTAATCACCCACTTTATATTCTCTATTCCTCAGGCACCACCGGATTGCCAAAGTGTATTGTTCACGGCGCCGGCGGTACGTTACTGCAACATAAAAAAGAACATCAATTGCACGCAGGGTTATCAGCAGGCGACACGCTATTCTTTTTCACTACCTGCGGTTGGATGATGTGGAATTGGCTAGTGAGCGCGCTCGCAAGCCAGGTAAAAATTGTACTCTACGATGGCTCCCCGCTATTCCCCGAGGCAGACAGTTTAATAAGCCTTATCGACAAAGAACAAATCACTGTCTTTGGTGCCGGTGCCAAATACTATTCGAGCCTGGAAAAAGCCGGTGCAAGACCTAAAGATAAATTTGAATTAAGCTCACTGAAGGGGATTCTATCCACTGGCTCACCACTGTCAGAGGAAAGTTTTGATTATATTTACCAATATTTCAAAACCGATGTTTGCCTGTCGTCTATTTCTGGAGGCACCGACATCGTTTCCTGTTTCGCATTGGGAAATAATACTTTGCCTGTTTATCGAGGCGAATTACAATGCGCAGGTTTAGGCATGGAGGTGGACGTTTTCAATCAATCCGGCGAGTCTATCAACAGCCAATCTATCAGCGATCCATTAGGCGAATTGGTCTGTAAAAACAGCTTCCCGTCCATGCCCATAGCGTTTTGGAATGATGCCGATCAGCAAAAATACACCCAGGCCTACTACAAACAATTTAAAGGTGTGTGGGCCCAAGGCGACTACATTAAGAAGACCTCCCATAATGGCTACGTTATCCAGGGTCGTTCTGATGCAGTGCTCAATCCGGGAGGAGTCCGCATAGGCACGGCGGAAATATACCGCCAAGTGGAAAAAATCGAAGAAGTGGAAGACAGCATTGTCGTAGGTCAAGACTGGCAGGACGACACGCGGGTGATCTTATTTGTAAAATTAAAGCCAGCGTTCCAACTCGATCAAGCGCTGCAATCAAAAATCAAATCCACACTCCGCCAACACGCCACACCACGTCATGTGCCAGCGCTTATATTAGACGTTGCCGACATTCCAAGAACCCTCAGCGGCAAACTAGTTGAATTAGCAGTCCGTAATATAATTCATAATCAAGAGGTTAAAAATAAAGACGCTTTGGTGAATCCAGAGGCATTAGAATACTTTAAAAACAGACCCGAACTGCAAGAAGATTAATAATAGTAACACTCGCTTCATCAAGCGCACGACGTTAAATCGAGTAATTTCAGGCAATAAAAAACCCGCTAAAAAGCGGGTTTTTTATTGCGACGCTTAAGCATTAATATCAATACTTACAACGCCACGAATTTGCGATTAATCCAAAGCTTAGATTAAAGCGCTTTTTCCAATTCAGGCACCGCTTCAAACAAGTCTGCAACCAGACCGTAATCAGCTACTTGGAAAATCGGAGCTTCTTCGTCTTTGTTGATAGCAACAATGACTTTACTGTCTTTCATACCAGCAAGATGCTGGATCGCGCCAGAAATTCCCACTGCGATGTAAAGATCAGGAGCAACAATCTTACCTGTTTGACCCACTTGCATGTCGTTAGGCACGAAACCTGCGTCAACCGCAGCACGCGATGCACCTACCGCTGCGCCAAGTTTGTCCGCTACCGCTTCAAGAATCTTGAAGTTGTCGCCATTTTGCATGCCACGACCACCCGAGATGATGATTGAAGCAGCAGTCAACTCAGGACGATCCAACTTGACAATTTCTTCGCTTACGAATGATGAAACACCCGCATCATGTACTGCATCAACGTTCTCAACCCCTGCACTACCGCCTTCCGCTGCAGCGCCGTCGAAACCAGTAGGACGAACACTAACCACTTTAATCGCATCGCTGCTTTGAATGGTTGCGATTGCGTTACCGGCATAAATTGGACGTTTAAACGTGTCCGCAGATTCAACCGTAATAATGTCAGAAATTTGCGCAACGTCTAGCAATGCTGCTACACGAGGCAAAAAGCTTTTTGCATTAGAAGTGGTGCTAGCAAAAACGTGACTGTAGTCCTTGCCTACATCGGCAACCAATAAGCCGATATTTTCAGCTAATTGATTGGCGTAAACTGCGTTATCCGCAAGCAATACTTTGGCTACGCCGTCAATTTTAGCGGCTTCTTCAGCCACGGCAGCGCAACCAGCGCCCGCGACTAATACAACCACATCACCACCCACTTCTTTTGCGGCAGCAACGGTATTTAAAGTGGCGGCACCTAAACTTTCGTTATTATGGTCCGCATAAACTAAAACGCTCATTTAGATCACCTTCGCTTCGTTTTTGAGTTTATCAACAAGTTCCTCAACCGACGCTACTTTGATGCCCGCTGCACGTTCCGCAGGTGGCTCAACTTTCAAAGTGGTAGTACGAGGCGCGACGTCTACTCCTAATTCTTCAGGAGTAGTCGGGTCCATTGCCTTTTTCTTCGCTTTCATAATATTCGGCAAAGAAGCGTAACGGGGCTCATTCAAACGAAGGTCCGTCGTTACAATCGCAGGAAGATTAATGGAGAGGGTTTGTAACCCACCGTCAACCTCACGAATCACTTGCGCTTTATCACCGTCGATGGTGATTTCCGATGCAAATGTGCCTTGTGCGTAGCCAGTTAGGGCTGCCAACATTTGACCGGTTTGATTATTATCACCGTCAATTGCTTGCTTGCCAGTAATAACCAATTGGGGTTGTTCTTTATCAACCACTGCTTTTAATAATTTAGCAATTGCTAGTGGCTCTAATTCAGCGTCTGTTTCAACTAGGATACTACGGTCCATCCCTAGTGCCAGCGCGGTACGGAGTTGCTCAGATGCGGCCTTAGGACCGACGCATACAGCAACTATTTCGGTAGCTATCCCTTTTTCCTTCAAACGAACTGCTTCTTCAACAGCGATTTCACAGAAAGGATTGATAGCCATCTTTACATTGTTTAAATCAACGCCAGTGTTGTCAGACAACACTTTGACCTTTACGTTTGCGTCAACTACTCGTTTGACAGCGACAAGAACCTTCATGGAATCCTCGGCTTATGTAAAAATTGAGTGGAATCCGTCAGATTCACCCACTCGGGGCAAACTGCCGGCATAACGAAGGCCGTATACTGAACCTTTCATCTGGCGAGGTCAAGTCATTTTGAGTTGTTTAAACGTCACCCAAGCATAATAATTACCTTATTATTCAATGAGTTATAAATTGTCGCCTCTGTGCGAAGCCTGCAAACACGCACTACGCAGACACTGCATAGGCCACCATGGCCCTTGAGGATCTTCTTCTCTTTCCTGAGGCAGCGAAAAAGAATTAGTCCGTTAAGTTGGAGTTTTAATCACTTCTCTATATACTACGGCGCGATTTGAATTTGTTTATAAATCAGGGTTGTGCAGTCAGAAATGTGCAACGATCCTTTTCAAATCAGCAACTTCTGGCAAGTCGTATTGGCCGAGTCATTCTATGCATACGCTAGAATAAGCCTAGTGACCATAAGACATAAATTTAATACCTAGCGCCTGTGTAAACACCCTGCTTTCGCCGGCCTTTGAAAGACCCATAGGAGACAAACTGTGGAACGTGAATCGATGGAATTTGATGTAGTAGTTGTCGGCGGAGGCCCTGCTGGGCTGTCTACTGCAATTCGTATACGTCAGCTAGCGGAAGAGGCGGGTAAAGAAATATCCGTTGTTGTTGTTGAGAAGGCTTCTGAAATTGGAGCTCATATCCTTTCTGGTGCGGTATTCGAACCCACCGCATTGGCCGAACTCATTCCTGACTGGGAAGAAAAAGGCGCGCCACTGAAAACTAAAGTGACCGGCGACATCTTCCATTACATGCTCAGCGATAGCACCGCTGTGAAAGTACCTAATCTTTTCATTCCTAAACCCATGCACAATGAAGGCAACTACATTGCCAGCTTGGGCAACCTCTGCCGCTGGATGGCAGAGCAAGCGGAAGCTTTAGGGGTTGAGATCTTCCCTGGATTTGTAGCCACTGAAGTTCTCTACGCAGAAGACGGCAGTGTTAAAGGCATCGCCACTGGCGACATGGGTGTCGACGCCAACGGCGAGCACAAAGGCTCTTATACCGCAGGCTATGAATTACACGGCAAATACACCGTTTTCGCTGAAGGTTGTCGCGGCCATCTCGGCAAGCAAATCATCAGCAAGTTCAATCTGGACGAAGGCAAAGATCCCCAGCATTACGGCATCGGCATCAAAGAAATTTGGGACATCGACCCCGCCAAACACGACGAAGGCCAAGTCATTCACACTCTAGGCTGGCCCCTTAAGAACGACACCGAAGGTGGTGGGTTTTTATACCACGCTGAAAACAATCAACTGTATCTCGGCTACATCGTGTCACTGAGCTATTCAAACCCACATTTAAGCCCCTACGAAGAATTCCAGCGCTGGAAACAGCATCCTAAAATCAAAGCCTATTTAGAAGGCGGCACACGTGTCACTTATGGCGCACGGGCCATGATTAAAGGCGGTTTATTATCTCTGCCTAAAATGTCCTTCCCAGGCGGCCTGATCGCAGGCGACAACGCCGGCACCTTGAACCCAGTCAAAATCAAGGGCTCTCACACCGCCATTAAATCTGGCATGCTAGCCGCCGAAACAGTGGCAAGCGTGTTATTAGCTGGCGACGAAGGTGGCAAAGACCTTGTGGAAATGCAAGCCAACTTCGAAAGCTCGAGCTTATACGATGAGTTGTACACGTCTCGAAACCACGGCGGCATTCTGCACTCCTTGGGCACATTCCTAGGCGCAGCGGGAATCTTTATTGATCAGAATATCTTTGGTGGCAAACTACCGTTTACCTTTAGAAACAAAGACAAAGATCACGAGACACTAAAACCAGCCAGCCAATGCCCGAAAATTGATTACCCCAAACCCGATGGCGTGATCAGCTTCAGCAGATTGGATTCTGTGTTTTTGTCAAACACCAATCACGAAGAAGACCAGCCCTGTCATCTGCAATTAAAAGATGCCAGCATTCCTCTGAGTGAAAATCTACCGAAATTTGATGAACCCGCGCAGCGCTACTGCCCTGCCGGCGTTTATGAAATCATCGAAGAAGATGACGGCAGCAAAAAATTCCAAATTAACGCGCAGAACTGTGTCCACTGTAAAACCTGTGACATTAAAGACCCTGCACAGAACATCACTTGGGTAGCACCTGAAGGCATGGGAGGCCCGAACTACCCTAATATGTAACGGTTAATTGAGCGCATAAAAAAAGGGAGCTTTTGCTCCCTTTTTTGTGCCTTTTAAAATTTCACGGCCAAAACCGCATCGCAAATCTTTTATAACTCGCCTAAACTAAAAAACTCTCCCCCACTATTAACCCCAAGCACCGTTTTACCATCCATTACTCGCTGCTCAGCTAATTCCACTAACTGGTAAAATACATTTCTGGATATCAGCGCCTCTAATCGATCTCTGACAAAAAGATAAGGCTTAGGCTCACCGGTAACCGCGTCATAATCCACGCGAATTGGGTTATCAGGGCCGGCTACAACCTCCTCTCCCACATTAGTGCTAAACATTAATGTTTGAGAATCGCCTTCATCTTCTGATTCCAACAGCACAGCAACAAACGGGGCATCTTCAACACTAATGCGCCACTTCTCCACCGGCGTCACTAAATAGTAGTCATCCTCTTCCCGTTTCAACACAGTGGAAAACAGCTTTACAATCTGAATCCTAGAAATAGGCGAATTTTCATAAAACCACTCTCCACTTCTGGAAATCCGCATGTCTAAATCCCCTAGAAAAGGAGGATTCCATAAATGAACGGGAGCCCCCCCTGAGGATGATTGCTGTTTTTTTATATCACTAATAAGCCCCTCGGGGCTGGTACTCTTATCACTCGGCATGACTGGCTCACTCATTGACACTTCAAAGCCCTAGTTAATGAGGACATAGCTCATAAGGGCATCGTTCATAAAGACATCGTTTATATGGACACACCGATCATTCATTAATCCAACGCTTTTTTCAAGTAAATCACAGCCATAGGCATTTATTTTTCTTAGTCTTCCCCAACAACCAAGCAGCGAACATTAAGGGAGCATTGTTTTTCACTCAGCCCTCCTTCATCCATTGCACCATCAATTGCTGTAATTTTTCGTTTTTAAATGGCTTCTCCAAAAAGTCATCCATGCCCGCATCTAGGCATTTTTCACGATCACCCACCAACGCGTTAGCGGTGAGAGCAATAATCGGCGTATGCTTATTTGACCCATATTCACCCTGCCGAATCCGCCGTGTCGCCTCATACCCATCAAGTTCAGGCATTTGGCAATCCATTAACACCAAATCAAAATCGCCTCCTGCCACCTTATCGACCGCCACTAAGCCATTTTCTGCCAATTCCACTGAACTATAACCCATGCGCTTAAGTCGCTTAAGGACCACCATTTGATTGACCTCATTATCCTCAACCAAAAGAATCTTACTGCCTGCAGTCAATTCCTCAATCACTGGCTTTTCACTGATTGCCGAAATCTGCTCCTCTGCTTCCTCCAGAACATCACTTGAAACCGCCTTTACTAAGGCGCTATACCGAACCGGTTTAATTAAAAAACGGGGAATGAAATTCTCTCCTAACCCTTTCAAGAAAGACTGATCTTTGGCAGACCCCATAAAAATTAATCGACCAGAGAAAACAACAGGATTAAAGATCGTAACAACTTCATTGAGTTTATTGATCACGGACTTGATATCAATCAACACCACATCTGCCTCGGTCATCACGCCTCGCCCTTTGATATAAGCGTGGAAATTGGCGGATTCATGAAACAAGCGAACTCGACTACTGCCCATTTTCTCAAAAAATCGTCGCATCGCCTTCGCATTGACCGCACTCTGCTCCAAAACCAAGACAGTTTTGTCCACCAAATGAAGATCAGCCGCAAGCTCGTTATTTGAAACAGACACTTCAAATGGAATCTTTAGCCAAAAACGGCTACCACGACCCTCGGTCGAATCAACGCCCAGACTCCCCCCCATAAGGTCTACGTTTTGCTTGCATAACGCCAACCCCAACCCCACTCCCTTATATCGGCGAGTACTGGATTCATCCCCTTGAGCGAACAGGTTAAAAATCCTATCCCTTGATTTCTCGTCGATGCCTATACCGGTATCTTCCACATCAAACTGCAATACGGCTTTACCCGCAACTTCCTCCAGCACTTGATAGGTTAATTTAATGTGTCCTTGCGAGGTAAATTTAAGCGCATTAGACATGATGTTGCCGAGCACTTGTTTAAGCCGGAAAGCATCGCCAATCAATCGTTCTGGGACTGAATTCATTTCATAAAAAACCAACTCGATGTTTTTAGCGTGACAGGGCTCCCCAAAATTAGCCACCACTTCATCAACCGTTTCCAAAACATCAAACTCACTGAGTTCAACTGCTACGCCGTCTCCTTCATTGCGGGTAAAATCCAATATTTCATTGAGTAATTGCAACAATTCATTACCGCATTTTACAGCGACCTGCGTGCAATACTTTTGCTCTTCGTCTAATTCGCTATCACTTAATGCAGAAAGCATTCCTAAAACACCATTCATTGGCGTTCTTAGTTCATGGCTCATGTTGGCCAAAAACTGCGTCTTATATTTTGCACTTTCAGACGCAACTTTTTTATTCTCCTCCGCAATCACTATTTTTTTATTGGCTTTTTTAAGTGAATTTACTAACGCCTCTAGATCGTCTATCTTTCGAACCTGCCCATCACTGCGCTGCAACTCAGCTTCACCAGCACGATCTTTATAATCGCGCAAATGGCTTTCTTTAACTTCCACCTCCTCTAGTAAGGAAGTTAATTTAGACAACAAAACGCCCACTTCGCTAACCGGATAAACCAACGATTCTAAAGATTTTATATCGRAAATATTATCGTTAGAAACAGCTTTACTTAACATTGAGATTGGCTTTAAAAGAGACTCAACGATAATATAAAATATCCCGCCCATCGAGAACACAACAGCCACCAAAAATAAGGACCCGCCCCCCAACCCTAAAGAGTATTTATGGCCATAAAAAAATGCGCATAAAAGCAAACCCAAAGCTGCCAATAACAACAATGAATTCAACAAAATTAACTGGGCGCGAAGCGATGCATTTTTAAATCGATTAATAATTAACTCGATCAAAACGAAGCCCTCAAGGAATTATTTGATTTATCAGAAACATCAAGGAGTATAGTTAATCCTGACAATACCAAGCAGTCACCGCTAACAATTCAATGCCGCCGCCAGGGAATAAAAACCAAACAACACCGAAGTAATATCAGAACAATATTAGTTTTATGGTAATTTCGGACAAAAGTACATTTACAATTAATTCGCGACCTCTGATCAAGCGGCAGAAAGAAACTAAAGGGCATTTCTAAATAGGTATTAATTCCATTGCGAGGACAACAGCACTGAGACATTTCGTAATGGCAAGCGCAACAGCTCGATAGGCCTATCGTGAAAAAAACTACTCCAACCACTTTCACTTTGAATGTCAATACTATCGATAATTTGGCGAGTTTTTACTTCCGCGAGTATCACCTTTAAGTGAATTCGATCAATACCACCCGGGCCGGGCCAATCAGGACGCATCGGAAACCCGACGGAATCGTGAATATCAATGAACTCCATGTAAAACACATAATTACATCGCTTGTCAGCAGCCGAGTTAAAAGCAGCCTCGAGGCCTTCCGGATGCGACCCCGTGACTGCGTATGAAAACTTTGAAGTCAGCGCACTAAACGCAATTTCCACCGATGACTCTAAAACAAAAACATCAACCGCAGGGCTCTCCGCCCTAACCATGGGAATGGGAATATAAAAAGAAGTGTCTAAAGGAAACACAAAATTGCGATGACGATGAACCGTAAAATGATCTGCCAACCCAATGCTCGCAAATAAAGAAAGTTTTTCAGGATAAATCGAACACGCCTGTAACATGCACAGACAAACCAGGCCTACAGAGCTCTTACCAATAATATTTTTCATCTCCTGCCTCATCAGTCCGGTGACTCTAGCAAACATGCTCGGATAGAAAAATAAGCACGATGCCAACCAAAATTCCAATTGTGATCAATAGCGTCAACTTTCTACGTTAAACGTACGGATCCCTAAATCAGATACAAAAGTCTTGCCAAGTTTGGTTAAGCCACTAGTCATTAAGCGCGTGCAGATTTGACCCTGCTAGAAGACAGAGGGAGTCGGGCGGGGGGCAGGTATAATTGAGGCAATGAGAATTTGAAGACAGCCCCCTCCTTCCCTACGCCACACGGCTAGGAAGAAGGAAGAGTTGTTGAATTTGAACCGAGAGAGGCATGAAGTGCTACTAGACAGCGCTTTAATAGACCATTAACGGGTTAGCTCAACCCCCTTTGTCACGGCTCCAAGCTTATCCTTATTTCCCAATCGAAGTAATACTTCCATTAGGTAGTCTAAAAATGCTTCATCGCCATCAAATAAGGTCTTGTAAAATTCAGAATGGTATAGCGCCACTACGCCATGAACGAAAGCCCATGCGGCACCCAAATGATAGGCGGGAGGCACATCCACCAGTCGCCCTTCGGAGATTCTTAGGTTAATAATCCCCATTATCTGGTCCAAATTGGAACTTCGAATTCGATGCAATTCAACCAGCAACTCATCCACTTTGCCTTCTTTAACGCAAACAGCTTCCAAGCGATCAAATAACGCGTATTTACCAGGATTGCTGAGCCTAAACCTAAAATAGTCTCGCGCTAACGCCGCTGGGTTTTCAATATCGCCATTAATTCGCTGAAAAATCTCTGACGTTTCCTTTTCATATTGAATCATTAACAGAGCAAAGATCTCACTTTTAGTCTCGAAATGTTTATAGACGGTGCCTTTACCGATGCTGGCCTTATCTGCAATCATCTCAACAGTGACTTTTTCTTCACCGTGCTCAAGAAATAGATCCAAGGCACACTGTAAGATAAGCTCTTCGCGACTTTTAAACTCTTCAGCCTTTGTACTAACGTCTCGTTTTTCGACAATCATTGGTATCCAAATTCCAAAAATTAGGTTCTAAATATTCTCGGTGCGAATTATCATCGATTTCCAGAAGATTTTATAGCCTTGCGGATGTAATATTTCAAAACACACCTATAAATTTACAATTTGCAACGCGACAGGGCCACGAAACAACCACTTAAACTAGGCGTCAAAAAAACAACGCCCACATTAAAGACCTCGAAAACTAAAACACCGCGAAAGGAATGATTATGAACTGGCAGTCAGAGTTCGAATTATCGGAAAAAATTTGCTATTTAAATCACGCAGCCGTGGCACCTTGGCCTAAGCGCACCACTCAAGCCGTAATTGGCTTTGCCAAAGAGAACAGCACACTCGGAGCAAGCCAATATAAGCGATGGTTAAAAAAAGAAATTATATTAAGGGAACAACTCAAATCATTGATTCACGCTCCGTCTTCAAATGACATTGCTCTCGTTAAAAACACTTCCGAAGCATTATCCATCGTCGCCTACGGCATTCAATGGAATTCGGGGGACAATATCATTATTACTGATGATGAATTCCCCTCCAACCGTATCGTCTGGGAATCCTTAAATTCACGCGGCGTTAATTTAAAATCGGCATCTCTTCGAGGCACGCGTCCAGAGCAAAACATTATCGACTTAATTGATTCAAACACTCGTTTGATATCCGTTAGCTCGGTCCAATACGCCTCGGGAATAAAACTGGATTTAAAAAAAATAGGCCTCGAATGCCAAAACAAAAAGGTGCTATTTTGCGTCGACGCGATTCAAAGCTTAGGGGCCGAGACTTTTGACGTCACCTTAAATCATGCACATTTTGTGGTGGCCGACGGGCACAAATGGATGCTGGGACCTGAAGGCCTGGCACTATTTTACTGCGCTAGAGAAATCCAGCCACAACTCAGTTTAAACCAGTTTGGCTGGCACATGGTCGAACACCCAGGGGACTTCGACCGCACCGATTGGTCACCGGCAAAAACTGCTCAACGCTTTGAGTGTGGCAGCCCCAACATGCTTGGAATTCACGCATTGTCCGCTAGTTTATCTTTAATACTCGAAGTTGGACTCACTGAGATAGAAGCCCAAATACAAAAAAAGGTGAGTTATTTACTGGAGCAATTACACCCTATTCCAGAAATAACGATTCATTCTCCTATGGATTTATCGCTGCGCTCCGGCATCATCAACTTTACGGTAAAGAATGGAAATCACTCGCTGCTTCATAAACAGCTTGTTGGAAAAAATGTTTTTTGCGCCCATCGAGGGGGAGGGATTCGTTTTTCACCTCATTTTTACACCCCTCAAAATGCGCTTACTTACGCCATTGATACATTAAAACAACTTATTTCAAATTCTAACTAACAAGACAAGCCAAAACTCCCTACAACTTCCAACAATTGCCAACAACTCAGCAAGCATCACCCAAGCTCACAATCCCGCATTGGTTTGATAATTAGATCGTCTTCAACCTATAGTTAGATATAAGACACTAATGACAAATCCCCCAGAATCTTTCTGGGGAGTTCCATTAATTCTGCGGGAACACTTCTATGGGCTTTGCTCTATTAGAAAAATTTACCAATAACATTGTCAATTGGCTAAACATTGAAACACCACCGCCTCAATTCCCCTTGAGTGACTTTGAACGAATACGCTACGAAATTAAATCCTGCGATGTACTTCTGGTAGAGGGACGATCAAGAGTCAGCAATGTCATTAAAATAATTACCAATAGCCCCTGGTCTCATACCGCACTTTACATTGGCCGACTACACGACATCGAAGACCCAGCCATTCGAGCCACGGTGGCTGGATATTTTGATGCAGAACCCGACACACAATTAGTGATAGAGAGCTATCTTGGACAAGGCACAATCATCCAACCACTTTCTTTTTACAAAAATGACCACGTGAGAATATGCCGCCCCAAAGGGCTTTGCTATAAAGATGCTCAAGAAGTGATTCGATACGCGGTGAGTCGAGTAGGGACGGACTACGACGTTCGCCAAATTTTTGACTTGGCAAGACTACTTTTTCCGTGGATGGTACTGCCAAGAAAATGGCGTTCAAGCTTATTTACCCGCAACGTCGGTTTGCCCACTCGAACAGTATGCTCGTCAATGATCGCCGAGGCGTTTGCGTTTATCCAGTTTCCAATCCTGCCTCTTATAAAGAAAATAAGTGGCACGGAACTGCAATTATTTCGCCGTAATCCGAAACTTTGTACCCCCAGCGATTTTGACTATTCACCTTATTTCGAGATTATCAAATACCCCTTTATCGATTTTTCGGAGCACTCCAACTACAGACTGTTACCTTGGAAAGGAAACGGTGTACTAGTCGATCAAGAAGCGGACATGTATCTACATTCCCATGAACAAGACCACCTAAGCAGCCCTGACATTATCAATCAAGGCAACGAAAAGTTAGGCGCGAATCCGAATCCTCCACTCAATCCGAACAAATCCAATCCCGACAAAACGCCAAAAACACTGCAATAAATGCCCTTTGATTCATGGGCTTTAATGCCCCATTAAAAACCAATTCGGCAGGGGCTTTTAATACGCTACAGATTCCAAATGGGGTGGTAATGTTAGGGTTTAAATAATAAATGCAACAATTATTTAAATATCTATTGCAGTCTGGAAATTATAGGCAATACTTAGAAATAATAGCGTTTAGTGATGCTTACAAATGAAGATCAATAGGGTGTACGCAACGCTATCAATGATTTCGAAAGCTTTTAGGACTTGACCCGTTACCTCCCCCCAGGTTTCGGGTCTTTTTTTGTTTCGCTATTGACTCGGCACCAGCACTGAAAACAGATTTTCAAAATTCCGCGTCGTAGTGCCAACCGCTTCGTCAACCGTGATATTTTTAATACTAGCGATGCATTCCGCCACATGAACTACATGTTTGGGCTCGTTGGGTTTACCTCGATGAGGGACGGGTGCGAGGTAGGGAGAATCGGTTTCGATAAGCATTCTCTCTAAAGGCAATTGACGTACCACCTCTCGAAGTGATTCCGCCTTCTTAAAGGTAATAATCCCCGAAAATGAAATATAAAACCCCAGATCAATCGCTTGCTTCGCCATATCAAGGTCTTCTGTAAAACAGTGCAGCACGCCCCCCACATCACGTGCTTGTTCTGCCCTTAAAATTTCCAACGTGTCCTGTTTAGCGCCTCGACTATGAACAATAATCGGCTTCCCCACTTCGCGAGCCACTTGAACGTGCTGCCGTAGCATTTGCTGCTGTATRGMTTGGTTCTCTGGCGAGTARAAATAATCTAATCCWGTTTCTCCAACGGCTACCACTTTGGGTCGCTGCGCATAASTTTTGAGAAGWTCAATATCGAACTCCGTCGCCKGTAATTTTTGGYTCTTTAATTCATTGCTCTCCAGCRCCTTATCKTCYCCRTCTTTTTTGTCAACRTGTAACGGATGCACCCCCACAGACATTGAAACATTCGCTCTGTGCTCCATCATTTGGTACATGCTGGGAAAACTATCCAAATCCAATCCAACACAGAGAAAGTACTTAACATTCACTCGTTCTGCAGCTTGCAATGCGGCAGATAAGCTATTGTYRTAATCAGTCAAATCGAGGCTATCGAGGTGACAATGGGAGTCGACTAAAACCATAGATAAAAGACAGTGATTAGTTGGATTAAAATTGAGGGYTTAAGGATAGTAATGATTAACAAAGTGTTATTGATCGGAAGYGACATAAAGAAAACCCAGCCAAAGATTCCTGCCATTACGCGGAATGGCTTTAGGGCAGCCCTAAAAAGGTGATTTATAGAGCGGTCCTTTATATAAGACCAAATTCGATTGATTGATCACATGGTATGCGTGGGACGATCAGACTGTAATGCGCCGGCTAAATAGGTCTCTATCTTACTTCGTGCCGAATCGTCTTGATCATTGAACTGCACCCCGATGCCGGTCGCACGAGTTCCTTGAGCCCCTTTGGGCGTGATCCAAATAATTTTACCGGCAACGGGTATTTTTTCAGCTTCATCCATTAAATTAAGCAACAGAAAAACCTCGTCGCCAAGCCGATATTGCTTATTGGTAGGAATAAATAGCCCACCATTTTTGACAAAAGGCATGTAAGCCGCATACAACACTGCCTTATCCTTGATGGTCAAAGATAAGATCCCGCTACGCGCCCCACCAATCGCTGGACCACTCATAAAGACTAATTCCTCTGCAAACTTAAGCTTGTATTATGACCGCCATTATCAATGTAATGACTGATGCAACAACCAATGTAACTACAAATGTAACTACGAATGTAACCAAACGAAAGTTGAGGGTAATTCTACTGCAAACAAGTTGTAAACAGTTTTCCCTCTATAATTAAGCCTAGTTCACATAACTGCCCAGACAGGCGCTATTTAGAAAGCGCCCTCCTCAAACTATAGTTGAGAAGGCCTAGCGTTAGAACGCTCAGTCAGGGTTACGGCAAAGCCACCCAATCGAACAGTAGGCTCTCAATAAGCATCTGCCTATTAGGGTTAGCGGTACTCAACAATAAACGTCTTACTTCCATTAACTGATCATGAAACTGGAAACAACTGTTGACTTGCAACCCAGCACTCGCCTCCTCCAGCACTGATATTAAGTCTCTGTTGCGTGCCTCCTGGTGAACTTTTAACTTTGCCAAGTCCACACTTACCGATATCAACCAATGCAAGATTTCAGAAAGATCTGCCGCTTTATTCCAACGAGCCGCCACTTCCACCACCCCAACCGACTTGCTTCGTAAACTCAACAAATCGGCCACAACTTGATGGCGAGTTTCGATTAGGCCTTGCCCTAAAATATGAAGCGCTTTGAGTGGCGCGCCTTCCGACATCACTAAACTAGATTCTGCTAACGTTCGATCATAGTCATGGACCGACAACCAATCCAGCGCTTGCTCAACACTAGGCTCCCTACAATCTACCGCCTGACAACGACTCTTAATAGTCGCCAGCAACTTCCCTGACAGATGACTCACCAACATCAACAAAGTTTTACTGCCGGGCTCTTCTAGGGTTTTCAATAGGGCATTTGCCGAAGAAAGGTTCATCGCCTCAGCAGGGGAAATCAGAATAATACGATAGCCTTCGAACTGCGCCTTTTTATGGGCAAATTCATTCAACGCTCGAACTTGCTGAATAACAATTGCTTTACCTTCTTCTTCTGGCTTGACGTGAATAAAATTGGGGTGATTGCCAGAACTAAATAACTTGCAAGACTTACATTGCCCACAGGCGAAATCGCTATCAGGAGCAAGGCACAATAGCCGCTGACTAAATGCTAGCGCTAACTGAACTTTCCCAATCCCTGCCACGCCGTTAATCAGTAAAGCGTGGGCTAAATGTTGGCGTTGATAATTCGTCAGTAATCGTTGCCAAATCGCTAACTGCCACGGCAATGGCCTTTCAGAAACTTCCAACTCTTGCGCCATGTATCCCCCCGGTTGTGGCTCACCTACAAATGACTCACCTATAAATGACTCACCCTTAGATGACTCAGCTATATTGGCTCGACGATACTCTAGCCTTTCACAAACTGATCAAGCGCTTGAGATATCGACTCATACACATCGTCCAACGACCGATTGGTATCGATCACCACAAACCTAGAAGCGTACTGTTCAGCTCTCTGTAAATAAACATCTCGAGTGCGCTCAAAAAAATCCACTTCTTGTTGTTCAAATCGATCTAATTCTCCACGCCCTCTGGCTCGAGCTAGACCTATCTCAATCGGAATATTCAAAAACAACGTTAAATCAGGCTGCAACCCTTTTTGAACCATTTGTTCTAAACGTTCAATATCTGCTGAATCAATCCCTCGACCACCGCCCTGATAAGCATAGGTTGCATCGGTAAAACGATCCGACAGGACCCATCGACCTGATTGCAGCGCGGGCATTATTTTTTGTTCTAAGTGCTGTGCTCGCGCCGCAAACATTAACAACAATTCCACCTCATCGCTTACTTTCTCTTCCCGCGGGCTTAACAAGAGAGAACGAATTTCTTCAGCAAATGGAGTCCCTCCCGGTTCGCGAGTGATTAACAATGGGATTTCCAGCGCATCAAAATAACCACGGATAAACTTCAGGCATGTGGTTTTACCCGCGCCTTCCATGCCCTCGAGAGTTATAAATTTTGCTGACCCCATATTATTTTTTTGTTTCATTGTTTGACTGCGGTGATGAATGATAGTTACTGGCTCGATTCCACTGGTATTTCTTTACCGCCCTTTTATGCTCTTCAAAAGTAGCGGAAAAATAATGCCCCCCATCCCCCTTCGCAACAAAGTAGAGACTATCGCCTTCAGCTGGATGCAATGCCGCATGAATGGCTGCTCGACTTGAGTTTGCAATTGGAGTCGGAGGCATGCCGTTAATTCTATAGGTATTATAAGGGGAATAAGTTCTAAGATGTTGGCGCGTCAAATTCCCATTATAATGATCTCCAAGGCCGTAAATAACGGTAGGATCAGTTTGAAGCCTCATCCCCCTCCTTAGCCTACGAACAAAAACCCCGGCTATTCGCTCTCTTTCCGAAGCCAGCCCAGTCTCTTTTTCAACAATCGAAGCCATAACCAAAGCATCATAGGGACTTTCGTAAGGCAGATTGGGGGCCCGTAACTTCCATTCATCGCCTAGTATTTTTTGCATTTGCAGGTAAGCTCTCTGCAGCAGGTGCACATCGGTCATACCACGCGTGAAATAATACGTTTCTGGGTAAAATAAACCTTCGGGATGTTGCCCTGCGTACCCAATCGCATCCATCACGCTTTCAAACCACTTATCTCTATCCCCTAGTGCAGTTTCAAGAGTGTGTTTGATAAATTTATTTTTATTTAACTCAGAGAGTGTTTGCTTAAACGTCCAGCCTTCCACAAATTGAAATTCATGCTGCACCACTCTACCCAAAACAAGTTGATCAATCACCTCCAACTCATTTTGAACCCTCTTAAACTGATATTCGCCCGCCTTAATACTACCTCCCTTATCTAGGAAACGAACATAGCTAGAGAAAACAAGTGCATTATCGACGATTCCCTCTTTAGCCAATTGCCGGGCGATGCGAGACAAACCCATGCCGGGAGCAATCAAAACTAAAGCAGGGTCTTGCGACAACTGCATTGGACTATTTAAAACGCGCCAGCTGTAGACATAGGTCAAGGCGAGGAAAAATACCCCTATGCCTACCAATCCAAGTATTATTTTTTTCAAAGTGAACTTCATCGAATAATGATTGTTTTTTTACCAGCCCTAAAGCATTTCGGGCGAGCTAGAAAGAAAACACACAGAACAGTTAGGCTTCTAATTGGAAATCACTATGTCATAAAAGGGAAACAGTCAGGAATTCCAACCTCACATTAATCAATTTAAACCTAGAATCAGCTTTCTCACTGAAGGCTCAAGCGCACGACTTCAAATCAAGCCATCTCAACGCCGCTAGTTTAATTCTTTAAAAACCAACGTAGCGTTTGTCCCACCAAAACCAAATGAATTAGAAATGGCAGTCTTAATGGATTGGGTTCGAGCCTCGTGCGGCACGTAATCTAAATCACAGCCTTCACCAGGATTGTCCAAATTAATCGTAGGCGGTGCAATTTTATTTTGTATCGCCAAAACCGTAATCACGCCTTCAACAGCGCCTGCAGCACCTAACAAATGCCCCATCATAGACTTGGTGGAACTAATGGTGAGTTTCTTCGCATGATCACCAAATAATGCTTTGACTGCGACAGTCTCCGCCACATCCCCTAAAGGAGTGGAAGTACCATGGGCGTTAATATAATCCACTCCATCTGTAGACACGCGCGCATCATTAAGGGCATTTTCCATCGCCCTCCTTGCTCCTCGGCCGTCACCCGGAGGCGAGGTAATGTGATGAGCATCTCCGCTCATACCAAAACCCACCAATTCCGCATAAATATCAGCTCCACGAGCCTTAGCGTGCTCATACTCTTCCAGCACTAGCGCCCCTGCACCGTCACTCAATACAAACCCATCCCTATCTTGGTCCCAAGGACGACTCGCGGCTTGGGGGTCATCATTTCGAGTAGAAAGCGCTCGAGCCGCCGCAAAACCAGCCAATCCAAGAGGTGATGAGCCTTTCTCGGCCCCTCCCGCAATCATTACATCGGCATCGCCATACGCAATGCATCGGCCAGCAAAACCAATACTGTGAGTTCCCGTTGTACAGGCTGTGGTAAGCGTAAAATTAGGGCCTTGCAATCCATAACGAATGGAAATATTACCCGCCACCATGTTATTCACAGTGCCAGGAACAAAAAATGGGGATATCTTTCGAGGGCCGCTTTTTAAAAGAATACTATGATTTTGTTCGATGGTGGATATTCCACCAATCCCAGAACCAATTGCGGTACCAAAGCGAGGCGCAAGTTGCTCCGTGACTTCAATTCCAGAGTCTTGCATGGCTTCAATACAAGCCGCCAGTCCGTAATGTATAAAAGAGTCGACCCGCTTTGCCTCTTTGGGAGGCATAAATTGGGTTACATCAAAATTACGAATCGCTCCAGCGATGCGAGAACTAAACAATGCAGTATCGTATTCATCAATTGATGTAATGCCACTTTTTCCGGCAACGACACCATTCCATGTCTCAGCTACAGTGTTTCCCAGAGGTGACACGATACCTAATCCGGTTACAACCACTCGTCGACGAGACACTCTAGGCTCCTTCTCTGGCTTTCTTTTCGGGGTAAAAACCCACTAATAAATCAATATCAATCACATCAAAATAAGCGTTCTCTAATGTAAAGGCCGCAGTGTGATACCACATGCGGCCTCCCATGTTCACTATTTCAGATCAATAAACGACTTACTGGTGAGCCGTTACATAATCGATAGCTTCTTGAACTTTAGTAATTTTCTCAGCTTCTTCGTCAGGAATTTCAGTTTCGAACTCTTCTTCGAGCGCCATAACCAACTCAACGGTATCAAGTGAATCAGCGCCTAAATCTTCTACGAAAGAAGCCTCTAAAACCACCTCTTCCATTTTTACGCCAAGTTGCTCAACAACAATTTTTTTTACGCGCTCTTCTATGCTATTACTCATTTTCTTTACTCTCTCCTAAGGGATGATCCCGTGCAGCAAATGCCGCTAGTTTATTAGAACGTTGCTATGACTTTCAACCACTAACTTAAAAATACTTCAACTTATTGATATTTATATTATTTAATTCTATATTGACAATGCCGCTAGGCCATATACATGCCGCCATTAACGTGCATCGTAGTTCCAGTGACATATTCTGCCGCGTCACTAGCCAAAAAACCCACCATTGCAGCCACCTCTTCTGGTCGACCCAAACGGCCTAAAGGTACTTGCTTTAGCAGCAAGTCTCTATGCTCGTCAGATAAGCCTTTAGTCATGTCAGTTTCAATAAACCCTGGGGCGACTGCATTTGAGGTAATATTTCGCAGCGCCAGTTCGCGCGCTAAAGAGCGAGTGTAACCTTCCAAGCCGGCTTTAGCCGCAGCATAGTTTGCTTGTCCCGCATTGCCAATTCCAGCCACCACTGAGCCGACATTAATAATTCGACCCCAGCGCGCCTTTGTCATGCCTCTTAAACACGCTTTAGAGACTCTAAACAATGAACTGAGATTAGTATTAATGACAGAATCCCACTCATCCTCTTTCATGCGCAGCATAATATTGTCGCGGGTAATTCCGGCATTATTAACGATAATAAGGGGTGCCCCAAAATCCGCTTGTATTCCTTTGACGCCATTATTTACAGAGTCGGTGTCGGCAACGTCCATAACAATCCCAGCACCTTTCGCACCCAGCTCAGCTAGATAAGCCGAAATTCCATTAGCACCGCCCTCAGTAGTTGCCGTGCCAATCACTGTAGCGCCATCCGCAGCCAATTGATGGGCAATGGCCTTTCCAATTCCTCGACTTGCTCCAGTGACCAAAGCCACCTTGTCTGTTAAAGGCATTTACATCTCTCCCTAATACACACTCAATATTTGACTTTTTAACTATCTATGCGGGACCGTCGATTGCCGCCGTCAGCCCTTTCAAATCTTGTAGGGAATGACAGGGTACTTGCTTGGCGATGCGCTTATTGAGACCGGACAACACTTTTCCTGGCCCACACTCATAAGCTCGCTCAACTCCACCACTCACTAGAGCTTCCACACAAGCCACCCATTGTACTGGCGAATATAATTGACGCACCAACGCCTCTTTGATCATTGCAGAATCTTGCTCACTCTTCGCATCAACGTTGTTAATCACCGCAATTCTAGGGGCTTTAAACTCAACCGACTCAAGCGCCGTACGCAGCTGCTCTGCAGCGGGGTCCATTAGCGCGCAATGGGATGGAACACTAACCGTCAAAGGCAATGCTCTTTTTGCTCCAGCGTCTTTACACGCAATGATCGCTCGATCAATCGCCGACTTTAGACCGGCAATAACCACCTGGCCCGGCGCATTATAATTCACCGCAGCAACCACTTCGCCTTGAGCCGCCTCTGCACAGGCTTTTTCTACACCTTCATTATCCAGGCCAATAATCGCGGCCATAGCACCCACGCCCGGTTGCACTGCTTGCTGCATGAATTCACCGCGGCTTTTGACCAGCTCAGCTCCGACCGCCAGGGAAAACACATCCGCAACCACTAACGCGGTATATTCCCCAAGACTATGTCCCGCCAAGAAATCAGGGTCAACGCCGCCTTTTTCCTTCCATAACCGCCAAATAGCGACCCCAGAGGTCAGTAACGCGGGCTGAGTAACCGTGGTTTTATTCAGCGCTTCAGCGGTTCCATTTTGAACCAAATCCCAAAGGTCATAACCAAGCCCGTCGGAGGCTTCAGCGAAGGTATTTTCAATCACGCTGCTTTCGGCGGCGAGCTCAGACAGCATGCCTACCGATTGAGAACCTTGGCCAGGGAAAAGCAATGCAAATTTCGAGGTCATATTTTATCTACCAATTTGTGTCCACTCATGGCGTGGTTCGCAGGGCTCTGACCCTACTATTTCTTATTTAGAGAAACAGTTCACTGTCTCACACTTCACTGCTACAAACGTACAACGGCCACCGCTCGTTAGCTCAAGGCTAGATCGGAACGTTGTAAAAACCAATCCTCGATTAACGCAGGCACATTTTTCTCCGCCTCAATGACCGCCAATCGGATTGCCGTGCTAAATCCTCTCACGTCTGCTCCACCATGGCTCTTTACAACAGTCCCTCGCAACCCTACCAGGGTGCCTCCATTGTATTCTCCTGGATCCATACGATGGGCCATTGCTTTCCATATTGGCATGGTGATCAACGCTCCCATTTTGGTCAACCAGTTTCGTTGCAGCTCTTCCTTAATGATTTGAGCGATCACCTTAGCAACCCCTTCACTGGACTTGAGCGCTACATTCCCCACAAACCCGTCACATACGACAACGTCTGCTTCACCGCTGTAGATACCGTCGCCTTCAATAAACCCGATGTAATTAATAGAGTCATTTTTGCTTAACAATTCAGCAGCTTGCTTGATGGCTTCGTTGCCTTTAATTTCTTCTTCACCGATATTAAGAAGGCCTACTCGAGGGCTTTCTATACCATCCACAGCCTTGGCCAATATGGTGCCCATAAGACCAAATTGAAACAATTGTTCCGCATTGCAATCAACATTTGCACCAAGATCCAACAAATGACAATGGCCATTAAGTCCGGGCATATTAAAAATGATGGCGGGTCGATCAATTTCTTTAAAGGTTTTTAATACAAAGCGAGAAATAGCCATCAGTGCGCCAGTATTTCCGGCACTCACGCAGGCATCCGCCTCACCGCTTTTTACCAAATTAACGGCAACACGCATCGAGGAATCTTTTTTATTTCTCATGGCAGAGGAAGGCTTCTCATCCATGCCAACCACTTCGGAGGCCGCTTGTATACGCACCCGCCGCAGTTCGCCAGCAGAATAATCGCTTTGATCGAGGCTGGATTTAATCGCTCGTTCGTCTCCAACGAGGATTAAATTCAAGTTTTGATTTTGTTTTAGGCACAATCGAGCAGCAGGGACAGACACACTAACGCCGTGATCCCCCCCCATTGCATCGACGGCAATAGTCAGTTTTGTCAATTTTGTATCTTATTTAATTTTAATTCTTATTCTTCATCATCTTCTCTAGCAACCACCACTTGCCGCCCGCGATAAAACCCCTCGGGAGAAATATGATGACGTCGATGAACTTCACCAGTCAGTTGATCTTCAGACAACGTCGCGCCGCCCAACGAATCATGAGATCGTCGAGTGCCTCGCTTTGCCCGAGATTTTTTGCTCTTTTGTACAGCCATGGGTTACCTCTCCAAAATACCAATTAATTCAAAACTTTTAGTTCAACTTTATTCTTTCTTCAATGTTGACAATACGTCGAACGGATTAGGCTTGGTGACTTCTACAGCCTCAGAATCCTCGTAATCCGACATTGAAGCATTGCACTGCTCATCCGAATGCCTAGGCACTGATGGCAAACAGAGCAACAACTCTTCCTCAACCATTTCTGCCAACGAAATGGGAGTTTCCTGCAAAATCAATGCATCGTACTGCTTAGGCAATTTTTTCGCGCGCTCATCATCAGATACAATCACCAACGCAATCTTCGCCTCTAAAGGCACAGCAGTAGGCTCTAAGCAGCGCTGACAAAGTAAGTTAACCTGAGCCCGACAGCTGCCCTCAATGATTCGAAAACCCTGCCTACTCCTGTAAAATTTCAGGTCAGCACTCACCAAAGGATCGCCCCCCTCAATGCACGCGCTTAAGCGGGTCATATCCTCAAGATTAATGGTGCCAGACAAGCTCGTTTCAAGAGTAACGAACTTGATCGGGTCTATTTTTTTAGGTAGTTGCTCGTACGACATAAGCGCGAAATGATAGGCTTATCAAAACAGCCTGTCAAAATATATTCAACTTATTGAATTTAATATGGATTTTTAACTGCATATCGCAGAATCTGAGAATATTTACGCTACAGAACACCGGATCCTCAATCATGCTCCCACTAATACTAGCATCAAGCTCCCAATATCG
This sequence comes from Moraxellaceae bacterium, assembly GCA_002401525.1. Lineage (GTDB taxonomy): Bacteria > Pseudomonadota > Gammaproteobacteria > Pseudomonadales > UBA3067. The sequence continues at coordinate 24,365 of NVTH01000019.1, forward strand.
CGGACAAATTCTATCCAAGCTAAAATTGCCTTTCACAGCCATCGCGGCTGACATTGACGAATCAAGACAAGCGAATGAATCATCCAACAATCTGGTAAAACGACTAAGCATTGCGAAGGCAAAAAAGATAGCGCTAAACCATCCCCAACATCTAGTGATTGGATCGGATCAAGTGGTTGAGGTCAACGGTCAAATCTTTTCCAAGCCCGACAACCCAGCGCAAGCCAAAGAACAATTAAAGCGCTCCAGCGGCAAACAGGTTATTTTCTCAACCGGCTTGGCGCTACTAAATACACAAACAGGCACCCAGCATTATGGCTGCGAAACCACCACAGTGACATTTAGAGAGTTGGCGGAACAACAGATAGATCATTACTTGGAGGCGGAGCAACCATTTGATTGCGCAGGAAGCTTTAAATCAGAGGCCCTTGGGATTCTATTAATTGATCGTATTGAAAGTCGAGACCCTAACGCCTTGGTAGGCTTACCGCTGATGTTACTGGTGGATTTTTTATCCGCGGAAGGAATTACATTACCACTTAGATCTTAAGCTACCAGCTTCTATACGGCCTTCGACACAAAGGGACCTCATAAGAGGTCCCGTATATTTCTAGCGCAAGCCATTTAAACTAAACAGCCAAAAAAAGCTTAGATAATCCCAAGCGACTCAATCAATTTTGAGCCAATCGGACAACCCAACCTGTTGAGCAATCGTACTTCCTATTTTCACGCCCAATCGGTCAAAAATAGCGTCCATAGGCGAGGGCCGAATAGTGTAATCAACAATTTCTTCAAACTTGATAACCTCTCGAGCGACGTAACCAGCGCTGCCAAAGGCATCCACCAGCCCCAACTCCAGCGCATCCCGGCCATTCCAAAAAAGTCCAGAAAACAGGTCAGGATTGTCTTTTAAACGATCTCCTCTGCCCGCTTTAACGCTATTAATAAATTCCCGGTGCACGCCGTCTAACATACGTTGCATGTGCTCTTGCTGAAACTCCTTAACCGGAGAAAATGGATCCAAAAGGTCTTTATGAGCGCCAGATTTAACCACCCGTCGCTCAACACCAAGCTTACCCATCAATCCTTCGAAACCAAATCCCCCTCCCATAATCACTCCAATAGAACCCACAATACTCGACGGGTTTGCGTAAATCTCATCCGCAGCGGCAGCAATGTAATAAGCGCCTGAAGCCCCCACATCGGTAATCACCGCATAAAGCTTTTTATCGGGATGCAGCTCTTTAAGTCGTCGAATTTCCCGAAAAACATAGTCTGATTGCACCGGGCTACCCCCGGGGCTATTAATACGCATCACCACACTTTTAGATTCTTTAGCCTCAAAAGCAGCGCGCAGCCCCATGACAATATTATCCGCGCTCGCATCTTCTGATTCTGAAATGATCCCCTGAACATCGACTAGCGCAGTATGCCCCTCACTCGCATTCGGTCCACTGGGCAGGTCTTTAGGCAGCAGAACCGTTAAAATAAAAAAAAGGTAAGCAAAGGTAAGGAACTTAAAGAAAATCCCCCAGCGCCGTGTGGTTTTTTGCTCTTTGTGAGCGGACTGCAACAACTTTTCGATCAGTTTCCATTCAGGTCTAGACGGACTGGAATCGTTGTTTTGGTTCTCCGGCATATGATTATTCTTCCCAATTTAAGTAGCTGGCTAGCACTCTAAGCTATTTACTAGCCACGGTATTAATTCATTAATAGCATCTAAACAGACTTTTGGCTCATAAGCTTCCAACCGACCTTTCGAATGAACACCATAAGTCACCCCGATTCGATCAATTCCCGCCTGACGCCCCATGTCCATATCGTATTCAGTATCGCCGATTATCAAAGCCTCTTCACGAACGCAATTCGTACTTTTTAATATTTCGTTTAACATTGTTGGGTCAGGCTTTGAACGAGTTTCGTCAGCACACCGAGTTTCAACAAAATAATGGCCGACCTGATGCTTTTCAAATTCACGATTTAAACCCTTACGGCTTTTACCGGTGGCCACTGCAAGCAGAAACCCCCTTTCCTTTAATTCCTCTAAAGTCTTCAGCGCACCCTCAAAAAAGTCCGCACTGCGCTCGTGATTATTCACAAAATGATGCCGATAATTATTCTCCACCTCCAAAGCACTCGCGTCCTCAACTAAAGGCATTAATTTTTTGATTGCCTCGGGAAGACCTAAACCGATAATTTCTTTCACCTCGTCAGAAGTCGGGATGTCCACCTTCGCATCTTCAGCGGCGCGCTGCATACAAAAAGCGATTCGATCAGCGGAATCCATTAGAGTTCCATCCCAATCAAAAATAATCAGTCGGTATTTACCTTGCCCCAAAACTGCCATTCTCTTTCGCTCCAAATAGTTTATTCAATTTTCTCAAGTTGCCCTAAATTCTCAGCAAGTCCGCCATCCAAATCTGCCACAATCTCAATAGGTTTTTCAGTACTGGGGTTCACGAACCTAAGCCTATGAGCATGCAGAAAGAGACGATTTATACCCGCCTTTTTGGCAAGTTTATTTCCGTACTCGTCACCGTAGCGAGAATCCCCAACAATGGGATGACCAATGTATTGGGCATGCACCCTAATTTGATGGGTGCGGCCAGTAATAGGCTTAGCCTCGAGTAGCGTGAAGTCTTTGTATCTCTCGAGCACCTTGAAATCAGTTTTCGCCGCCTTGCCTTGGTTGGAAACGCGTACTAAACGCTCACCGCTTTGCAACACATTTTTCAGCAAAGGCGCTTCAACCCACTGTAACTTTTGTTCCATTCGCCCAGACACTAAAGCGAAATAGGCCTTATCAACGCCCCCATTTTGCAGCTGCTGGTGAATGCCTTTCAAAACTTGGCGCTTTTTTGAAATCAAAATACACCCTGAAGTATCGCGATCCAGTCGATGAACCAACTCCAATCGAGCATGCTCGGGATACATTTGTCGCAGCGCTTCGATCAACCCAATGGACACCCCACTGCCACCATGAACTGCCAAGCCTGAAGGTTTATTAATCGCCAACAAGCCTTCGTCTTCGTACACGATCCGCGCTTTTAAGGTTTCCAGCAACGACTCACTAACCGGGTCAGCCGCCTTTTGCTCGCGAGTACGAATTGGGGGGATACGAATTTCATCATCAAGCTGAAGACGATAATGCGGCTTTACCCGCCCCTTATTGACTCGTACTTCGCCTTTTCTCATCACATTATAAACTTTGGATTTTGGGACCCCTTTTAATATCCGGAACAAATAATTATCTATTCGCTGCCCAACATCTTCTGCACACACTTTTCTATAACTAACCACGCGATACATCTCACTCTATGTTTATTTTCCATATCATAATCAATTATTTAGCCTTTGTTAAAATTCAGGCTTATTTGAAGTAGTTATGATTTACTGCTATATTGAGACGAAGCCTTATAAGTCTGCTCAGACCAAATGACTTCATAACGAGTGTAGGCGAGCAAATGCAACGCCGTCGATTCCTAAATCACACTCCGAAATGAACCGCTCTGAACTGCGACAATAAGGCCTAACTATCTAATTTCTTACGAAAAAAAGATAGGCCCTTGAATTCAATACATCCATAAGCCAAGTACGTAGAAGTTACTTAGATGAATCCTAGTACCGGCCATGGAAGTAAAGCGTTCGTAACCGATTTTGGGCTTTACCATTCAGGTAAAGGAAAAATTAACTGCGAACCTACTCGAACTGAACAAAGTTGTCATCAAAAAATTTGTGAAATGCTAATAGCTCAGAAAGTGGGCCCTTAACATGGTTATTTTCATAGGGAAGATAACAGCCCACTGCTATTAAAAGCATACGATTACCAACATCCCTGAAGCCAAACACCTAGCACTGTAATTTAAGAAAGAGCGGGGTCGAAGCATTAAGGCTAAGGATGCGTTATAAAATTATAAATGATGAATAGATGTGAACACAAAGACTTAATATTGGATAAAGTCGATCACTTTTTGATGAACAGCTTATGTAGTTTTGTGCTCAGTTTCGAAGAGGCGCACATTATTAAATAAATGGTAGTAAATGAAAAGAATGCTAATTAATGCGACTCACACTGAAGAAGTGCGCGTCGCTCTCGTTGAAGGACAACGACTTTTTGACCTAGACATAGAACATCGAACCAGGGAGCAAAAAAAGGCCAACATATACAAAGGCAAAATAACTCGCGTAGAACCAAGTTTAGAAGCTGCCTTTGTGGAATTCGGCGCTGAAAGGCATGGATTTTTGCCG